>NZ_JANAVN010000007.1:0-305790 GCF_024213565.1 Paenibacillus sp. Lou8.1 | reverse complement strand
TTCTCCAGAGACCAGAGCCTTATGATGTAAAGAAAAAGAAACCCACGTCTCAAAAGACGGGGTTTCTCGACAATCTGACGACTCCTAAGGAGCCTTATTTGAGTTTGATGATCTATACCCTTTTAGCACTGTTATGTAGCCGTAAAGGTGAATTTTATTAACTACATTTGTCATTGCATACTCTTTATAATAGTACAAATTAAAAATGGTGTTCATCTATGCAATTTTCACCTAACATACAGTTACAAAGACCTATTCTACATAAACTATGTACTGTGACCAGATATACTGTATCCAATGACTTTATACTTATTTTTCCTCTCGGCTATATCGCTCGCAAAAAGGATGCACTATAATTATACTACTTCTTAATTTGGGAAAAATTAGACTTTAATATAGATTACAAATATGTTGAGAGTGAGATGCTCGATGAGTATCCCTTCTCAGGAAGAAGGGGTCTTGTATTTGGGGACTTCACTGTCGATAAACCAATCTGGCCCAGAGACGTCGATCACTTCTTTAGTTTTATAATTATAGTAGATGGTGATTTTGTCGTCTTCGTGGCCTTTAATGTACCCATACAGATACAGTCTGGAGTGGACAGCAGGATCATCCACAGCATAATCCTTTAATATGAATTCGGCATTATAGTGTTCTTTAATGAACTCCACGCCGATAGGGATGGCAACGTCTACTAATTCTTTTTTATCTTTGTCCGACAAACTGGAACACCCTCCTAAATACATAACAATTAAAATAAGTGCCAGAATCAGTGGGATTTTTCTGTTCAAGTTACAATTCTCCTTTTCTGGTAATCACCTTTTTTCATAACTCTATAATATATTTACACAATAGACAAGGTGGGAATAACTTGACCTACATTAACGATAAAACATATTGGACCATTGCAGATAAAGTGTATGACCGAGAATTGACTGCTAAAGATTCTAAAAGCAGGATTCTTCCTGACTGGAAGATTGTTGAACCTGAAGGAGCTATGCTGCATGACACGAACGGTTCTGGATTCGATGCGACTGTGTTCCATAACGAAAAAACCAACCAGGTGATCATCGGTTATAGGGGGACAGAACCTCCGAATCGACCCAAGTGGAGCGTGGCGATGGACTGGGGAACGGATTTCAACGATGTCGTCGGAGGACGCGCGAAAACGTTGGAAGAAGTCCATCAATATTATGAAAATAATAAGGCAGAGGTGGCTAAACTCCCACCACAAGTGCAAAGCGCATTTCTTCAATATGAGGGGAAGTACCAGAATAATCAATTTACACAAGCTGAGAATCTATATGATGTGGTAAAAAAAGAGTATCCCTCTGCTGAAATAACGACCACAGGCCATTCTCTGGGAGGAGCGGAGGCAGAATATGTGGCGGTGCGGAACGGACTGACATCAGTCGCTTATAATCCACCAAGCATTGTACATCTGTTACCGGATGATCTTCAAAAGAAGGTGGAAAATGGCGATTTTCGAAAGACGAATGTCGCTTATGTCAATCCGAAAGATACTATCGGTTCGGGAGCTAATGATGCACAGCCACATGTGGGCACAACCTACTTTATAGACAATGATTATAAGACGGCTAATAAAGCCAAAATCACTATTCCTGTTTCATTACCAGTCGAAAGAGAAAATAAGTGGGCTAACTTTTTTTTGGGACCCAAATGGTCTCCCATTGTGTATGTCCCGATTACGTTGCCTATGATGCAGCAAGATCCGATTACAAAGTTCTATAATTCGGTATTTGGAGAAGCGACGCATAGCATGGATCATTTCACATTTGATGAAAACGGCAATATCAGCAATCCACTGTACACCATGGACGGTCAATTGGTGGAAGGTAACCCACGGGTGCAGGCATACGAGCAGATGCTGGCCGCGCGAGCAGAGCTCAAGGAAGTCATGGGCGATCTGGTTGAACGTTACGGTGGACAAATGGGGGCCTTCGGGCAGTTTGCTGCTAATGCACTGGGAGTGAATATCCTTGGAGTAGGACAACAGAATGGTCGCTCCAATGGCGGTGCATATTTTGTAGGCAACAAAAATGGGGGTACAATTCAATTAACACCTGAGGAGCTAAAGCATGCGGCTAACCAGATGCGTTCCAGCCTGCATGGATTTTCTAGCGATACCCGAGCATCCATCCAGTTATTTCAGGCTCATATCGGGACAAGTGAAAGTCAGTCTTTGACCCCAATTGCGCATAGTGCAACGGCAACACTGGATCGGATCAATCGTTGGTATCAGGAATCGATTACAGAGATAGCAGAGTATATCGATCGCAAGGGCCAGGAATTTACGATGGTGGATCAATAAAAAGAGCAGCTGGAAGAACACAACGGGAGGCAAAAGAGATGAGTAGAATATCTTTGAGCCTGGGGGATCTGCGTAGGGCTGTACAGCAGTGCGAGCAGCTAAAGCAAAGACTTCAGCATCAGGAGCAGCAGATGAGAAATATATATGGTCGTCTGCAAGACTGGAGGGGCGAATCGGCTGCTGAATTAACACGTAAAATGGAGACGTTTCTCCAAGGAACCACGGTACGAATACAAGAATTGGACGATCATAAAGAGCAGTTGAAACGTTATATTCGGAAAATGGAAGAAGCTGATCGGCGTGAGGAGAGACGCAAACGGGCTGCACAATGGTGATACAGGTGGACTGCAATAGTTAGGAGAACATCATGAAAGATCAAAATGCATTTGTCATTTTACTTATATTGAATATCGTTTATGGCTTAACGCTATTTGCCTATCCGGCCATGCTGATGGTGGTCGCATTTTCTTTCGATGCACCAACAGCTGGAGATTATCTCATCAGTTATATTTTTGCCTATGTCATAATGAGCTACCCGATAGGAGTATTTATCTCATGGAGCTGTTGGTATTTTTATCATCGTTATGCTTTTAAAAAGGCGTATATCATAGCTAACTTTATGCTGCTGTGGCCAGCTACTCTTGTAGTGTCCTCGTGGATTCAATCGGCTTTTCCTTGAAGGGGTTCCCATCTGGCCAGTCAGCTACATAACATAAAAAACCGTACAATCGCTAGGGGGCTCCCGCGGGGTACGGTTAAATGCGTTTAAATAAAAACTACATATATAGTAGTAGAAAAAAAATATTCTTCCAGAGAGGTGACGGTAACGACTTTGTAGTCTACTTTAATTTTCCTGCGGGGAATATAGCAGTGTTCGAAAACTTAAGGGTTAGACGAAAAAGTGTAAAAATGTTGAAAAGCTACAAAGTTCGACATATTGTTCGCTTTTTCGCATCATATGTTATTAGATTAGGGATTTTTGTTTGCTATTTATCGCATATTTATGTATAATCTATCGTGTTGAAAGATTGATTGTACGTAATATGCTGATGAGGGTGGGTTCATGACGCTGCTCGACAGTAACGAAAGCAAGAAGCGGATGTGCCAGATTTACAATGAAGTTTCAAAGGAACTGTTCGGCTTCGGGACCACGCTACTGCGGGCCACCGTTGAGAACAACATTGTTACCTTTGTGGCGAAGCACCGGCGTTCTCCACGCTCGGCGGCATTGGAAGTGGAAGCCCCCGGCTTGAAGCTGGAAGTGGATTTCCGAATGTCCATGCTGTACAAGAAGAGACTTCGCGAGAAGCTGATTGAGGATATGGAGCTCGATATAGAAGCTTTACTGCGTGATTATGATTCAGCAACGCAGTGGGCAATTACGAACATCATACTGAAAGAATCCTAATAAAATTGGATATTCGGCTTTTCGCTTCGGATCTATCTGAGGGGAGAACCTGTTATAACGCGCAGCGGGATCAACTTATTCTTTGTTTACGAAGAAAAGTATTCTTGTTTTACAAGAGTACTTTTCTTTTTTGTGTCATAAGGTGTGCATAATAAAAAAATAGGGGGAGTTTCATATGAAAAAATGGTTTAAAGGGTTTATGGCTGTGACCTTGGCATCCGTGGTACTGGCAGGTTGCGGCAGTAATGCTACTGGCGGTCAGGCAGATGGAAAAGATGGTTCAGCTGATGGGAAAAAGAAACTAGTTATTTCCACATGGGGCTTTTCCGAGGATTTTTTTAACAAAGAAGTGTACGAGCCTTTTGAAAAAGAACATAACGTTGACATCGTGGTCGAAATTGGAAATAACGCGGAACGGTTGAACAAAATCAGTCAAGGCAGCACAGACGTTGATCTGATTTATCTGTCTGATTATTATGCTCAACAGGGAATCCAACAGGGATTGTTTGAGAAGCTGGATCGCAGCAAGGTGCCGAACCTGAACCAAATTTATGATATTGCCAAAGCGCCGCTGGGTGAGGAGTATGGTCCTGCTTATACGGTCGGGCGTCTCGGTATTGCCTATAATCCGGAGCTGGTGAAAAAGAATGTGACCTCTTGGGCTGACCTGTGGGGAACTGAGTTCAAAGGAAACGTGACTTTGCCGAATATTACGGCGACTGCCGGACCGATGATGGTAGATGCAGCCTCCAAAGTAGCGGGTAGTAAGGAGTTTAATGAAGACCAAGCCTTCGGAAAACTGAAAGAGCTGAGTCCGAATATCGTTAAGTTTTATAGCAAAACGTCCGAGTTTGTGAACATGTTTAGTCAACAAGAAATTGCGGGCGGTCCGATCATGGAAATGTACTTCAAAGATTTGCAGGCGGCTGTGCCAGGAGCGAAATTTGTAGCTCCTAGTGAAGGTGCTTACGCAGTCATGAACACGATTAATGTAGTGAAAGGCTCCGACCAGAAGGAGCTGGCTGAGGAATTTATCAACTGGCAGCTGAGCAAGGAAGTTCAAGAAAAATCCGCCAAGGCGAAGGTTGATTCTCCGGTGAACACGCAGGTGGTACTGTCCGGTGCGGATACTGAAGGAATTACGTACGGTACAGAAGTAGTGAACAAGTTGACCAAGCTGGATATGAAGTTCGTTAACGATCATATCAAGGCATGGACAGATCGCTGGAACCGGGAAGTAGCACAATAATGAAAAAGGTTATATTAGATGTAGATACGGGCATTGATGATGCGTTGGGTATTTTACTGGCCGCCAAAAGTGGTCAGTTGGATATCCGAGCGATTACTACAGTATGCGGTAATGTTTCACTTAAACAAGCAACATTGAACACATGCAAAATCCTCGACCTTTTGGATAGACCGGATATTCCGGTTTATCGGGGGGCGGAGGCTCCCTTAATACGTAAAGGTCTGCACGAGCACCGTGTCCATGGAGAAGACGGCATTGGAGGTGCATTGAGTGGAGTAATCCCAGCGATGTCTGCATCCGAAGGTTTTGCGCCAGATATCATCATTGATACCGTGATGGCTCACCGGGGGGAAGTGACGCTCATTTGCACCGGGCCGCTCACCAATTTGGCACTGGCGCTGCTGAAGTGTCCCGAACTGACGGATCACGTCGATGAGGTCATTTTTATGGGCGGTGTTATTCACGGGTGCGGCAATATTACACCTGTAGCGGAGTACAACATGTATGCTGACCCTGAAGCCGCACGGATCGTATTTCATGCAGGATTTGGTCGGTTGATACAGGTGGGACTGGATGTAACACGGAAGGCTCTGCTGACTGCCGATCATATTGCTCGTCTGTCCCATCCTGCAATTCGTAATTATGTAGCTGAAAGTACGGCTGTTTATACCAAGCGTTATGAAGAACGCAACGGGGTAAAAGCGTGTGCGCTTCATGACCCGCTTGCCGTAGGTGTCGCATTAAATTCGAGGTTAGTAGATACCTCGTCGTTGTATGTCGACGTGGAAACCTCCAGTCGCATATGTGACGGACAAACGGTGGGCGATGTGCAGAACCGCCTCAATCATAGCCCCAATATGAATGTGTGCGAACAGGTGGACAGCAAAGCTTTTCTGGAGCTGTTCATCCAGGTGCTGAATAAGGAATAACATTTCGATAACCGCAAGGAGCTACCCATGAAGAAAACATACTTGTATTGGCTGCTGCTGCCAGGTCTGCTCTTTCTGGCGGTGTTCATGGTCATTCCGATTGTGTTGACGATCGGTTCGACCTTCGTACAGAACAGCTCATTCACCCTAGAAGGCTATCTCCATTTCTTCAAGGACCCTTATTTTCTGAAAATATTGCTGACTACGCTGGAAGTCAGTGTCGTAACGACACTCGTGTGCGTATTACTCGGCTTCCCGACGGCTTATTATATTTCGCAAAAGGCCCCGCGTCGTAAAGGTATTTTGCTTGCGCTGGCTATCTTTCCCTTATTGACGAGTCCAGTGGTGCGGTCATTCAGCTGGATGGTCATTCTGGGTCGCAAGGGGCTGTTAAATAACGTGCTCATCGGTTTAGGACTTGTAGATGAACCGCTGAATATTTTGTACACCCCGGCAGCGATGATTATTGGTCTGGTTCATTTGTTTTTACCACTGATGATTATTTCACTGATTGGTGTGCTCGAAAATATCGACGGTGATCTTGTTCATGCTGCTCAGAGCCTCGGGGCTTCCAGATTCAGCGCATTTCGTAAAATCGTATTTCCGCTGTCTGTGCCGGGCCTGATCATTGGAAGCATTCTCGTTTTCGTAGGCAGCCTGACTGCATATACGACACCAGCACTACTTGGAGGAAAACAGCGGGTTATCGCTACATTTTTGTATCAGAACGCGATGACGCTAAACGACTGGTTTTTAGCTTCTGTTATTGCAACAATTATGATTGTTATTACATTTATCGTGGTCGGTCTCTTAAATAAGGCGGCCCATAAACTCAATCCGAAGGGGTAGGTGGATATGCGGGAGAAACATTACGGACTAGGCTTCTTTAGCCTGCTGGTCTTCATCTTTCTGCTCGGTCCGCTGTTGATCATATCGGTCACTTCTTTCGAGCCGGGCACGGTATTAAAATTTCCTCCGCAGGGCTTTTCTTTGCGCTGGTATGAAAATATTTTTGAAGTGGATTTGTTTATGTCCACGTTCAAAACGTCCATTGTCGTCTCTCTGCTAGGCAACATCTTGGCACTGCTGATCGGTATGCCTGCCGCCTATGCACTTAGTCGCTTTTCGTTTCGCGGGAAGGATGCGCTGAATGCTTTGTTCCTTTCCCCGTTGCTTATACCGGGTATCGTTCTTGGTTTTACACTGCTGCGCTATTTGATCATTGTTTACCATTTACCAGTATATGCTGGACTATTGATCGGACATACGGTGATTATGTTGCCGTTCATTATTAGAGTCATTGCATCCAGTTTGTCTAACTTTGATTTTGCGATTGAGGAAGCAGCGCTTAGTTTGGGGGCTGGACGGCTGGAAACCTTTTTCAAGGTGGTTCTGCCCAACATCCGCTCAGGTATTATTGCGGCTATCCTGATTGCCTTTCTGGAATCATTCAACAATGTCGACATCTCCGTCTTCATGACAGGACCGGGCTTCAGCACCCTGCCCATTCAAATGCTGACTTACGTCGAAAATTATTTTGACCCGACGATTGCAGCGATTTCGGTTATGCTGATGATTTTAACCGGTATCCTGATGTTCTTGATTGAACGACTGATGGGATTGTCTTACTTCACTAAAAGGTAATGGAGGCTTCAACCTTATGGCACTGCTTACTCTGGATCGCGTATCGGTCGCTTATGACAACCAACTGATCTTGCAGGATTTCGATTTGCAGCTCGAGCGGGGGCAATTGCTCTCGTTGCTCGGACCGAGTGGTTGTGGCAAAACGACCACACTTCGTCTCATTGCAGGATTTCTCGAAGCTAAACAAGGAACATTTTTGTTTGGCGATAAGGATTATACTCGGGTTCCGGTAAATAAACGGAACTTCGGCTTTGTATTCCAAAGTTATGCACTCTTCCCGCATTTGTCCGTTTTTGATAATGTTGCCTTTGGTCTGCGGTTACGTAAGGTAAAGGAAGATGATGTAAAACGCCGCGTTATGGCCATGCTGGATACGGTTAGCCTGGGGGGATTCGAAAAACGTTTCCCCGGTGAATTGTCAGGCGGACAGCGTCAACGTGTTGCGATTGCGCGAGCGCTTGTGATTGAACCCGATCTGCTGTTGTTTGATGAACCTCTGAGTAACTTGGATGCTAACCTGCGTGTAAATATGCGTGTGGAAATCCGCCGTATTCAACAGGAACTGGGCATCACTACTGTGTATGTATCGCATGATCAGGAGGAATGTTTTTCGATTTCTGACCAGGTTGCGATTATGAATAAGGGGAACATCGAACAATTAGATGCTCCATCGACCATTTTTAAATATCCGACGACCGAATTTGTCGCCCGTTTTATTGGGTTTAATAATTTTCTGAGTTTTGACGAGCGTACTGAAGAAGGGGATCGTATTCGACTGAATACAGGCGATCTTTCGTTCGGCGTAGCGCGTAATCAGGGTACTGCCCAACCGGGTGCTCGTCAGGGCGCTATTCGCCCGGATGATTTGGTCATTCGAACAGAAGGCAACGAGACAGGGGAAAATGAGCTTCCCGGTATTATTAAAGTAAGTACTTACCTGGGGCGTAGCTATCAGTACGTGGTAGAAACGGCGAAAGGCAACTTTACGGCTAATCAGGAAATGGATACGCCTTACCTGAGTGGTCAACGGGTTACCCTGCATTTTCCGGCAGATAAAATGGTGCTGGTCCAATAATCAGCGGGTTCGATGAAGGAGATACATCATGCGTGCAGACAAAATGATTTTACAAGTTAAGGTGTATAACAGTTACTACAAGACGTTCGAAGAAGGTAATGTAGCTATACTTAATGGCAAGTTTATGTATATCGGTCAGCGTGGTCTGGAGTCTTTCGAGGCTGCTGAAATTGTCGAAGGGCATGGGAAATATATGATTCCCGGCCTGATCGACATTCATTTGCATATCGAGAGTACCATGGTGACACCGGCGACTTTTTCCTATGGGCTGATTCGCAATGGGGTAACGACGATTGTACCGGAACCGCACGAAATGGCGAATGTTTTCGGATTGGAAGGCATTCAGGAAATGATGGAAGCCAGCAAAGATTGCGTGGCTGATATGTTCTACGGCATTCCAAGCTCTGTCCCGGCAACGCCGCTCGAAACCTCAGGGGGCGAGATTGGTATTCCCGAGATTGATGCGCTACTGCAAACCGGCGAAATGATCTGTCTGGGTGAAATTATGAACTATGTGGATGTCATTCGTGATCCGGAGAGCAAGACGAATCGCATCTTACGCCATGTTCGTGAGCACTACCCGGAGCTGATCATTGAAGGCCATACGCCGCAGCTACTTGATCTGGACCTGCATCAGTTGATCTATGCGGGAATAGGCTCGGACCATACTCACCAAAGTATTGAAGGTATGAAGGCGCGGATGGCTGCCGGAATGTTTATTGAAATCCAAGAAAAATCCATGACCCCTGAAGTGATGGACTATCTTATTCAGGAAGATGTGGCACAGCATTTTTGCTTCGTAACGGATGATGTCATGCCAGACTCTTTCGTAGAGCGAGGGCATCTGAACCATATTGTAAGTAAAGCAATCGGAATGGGCATGAAGCCTGAGGATGCCATTTATGCAGCTACGTTTACTCCTGCTGCACGGATGCGAATGCATGACCGCGGAACAATTGCACCGGGAAAAATAGCTGACTTTGTACTGCTGTCCGATCTTGGTCAATTTGATGTGGAGCAAGTCTATAAGGACGGACTCAAGGTATTCGATAAGTTCGAGGAATACCATCAAGCACCGATAAAAAGCCGCTTCCCCGCCCATTTTTATCAAAGTGTGAAGCTCAATCCGCTCACGGAGCAGGATTTTACGGTAAAGATGGATGTAGCTGATGGCACACATCAATGTCGTATTATGATGGTCAAGGATGGCTCAACTTTTACGAGCGAACGGATTGCACCTGCACATGTGGAGCAGGGTGAACTGGTATGGGAACATGGTGAACATGGACTCATCGCTACGTTTGAACGGTATGGAAAGAATGGCAACCGTGCTTACGGTTTGATCGGGGGAGATACGATTAAACGTGGGGCAGTGGCAACCACCTATTCGCACGATAACCATAACTTGCTGGTCGTAGGGCATAACAAGCAAGATATGATACTGGCTGCGAATACGGTTCTATCCAGCCAAGGTGGCTTTTGCGTAGTTGAAAATGGCAAGGTGCTGTCCCATTTGCCGTTAACCGTAGGCGGGATTTTAACAGAAGGACCGCTGGAAATGGTTGCGGCCCATGTGAAGGAGCTTCGTTCAGCCTTGCTGTCGCTGGGCTACCGCCATTACAATCCAATCATGTCGCTGAGTACGCATTCTTTGCCGGTCAGCCCGGCCTTGAAAATTACCGATCACGGCCTGATTGATGTAAATGCTGGCAAGGTTGTATCCTTAATCGTGGAACCTTCAGAGATGCAAGAATAATAAAAGAGCCGACCCTCTTACGGGCCGGCTCTTTTTTGTCGTGGCTAGGTATGAGGTAGTAGGTTATGGACTTTGCCTACAATACAGATACTTTAGCAGACAAAATTAACATCTTCTTTACTCCTATTGATGTAACCTATGTATAAAAGATAAATAAGTCTTGATTCTGGATATCCTATTGCCTATAGAGTTTGATTTACAATCAATTCACGTAATCTTCATGATTTAAACCGAATAAAGACTTGAAAAACATCGACACAGTGTTATAATTAAAACAGGATTTAGATTAAGTCTAAATTAATTAATAAATATTTATTGGATTCACGCATGGGATTTTGAAGAAAATCAGACACTACTGTTAACGAGTATCCAAGCTTTACACCAACTATATTTTGAATGAAAACGAGAGGGGATTTTAACATGAGTACATTAAATCATACGAACGCACCTACACAAGAGGCTATTCAAGAATTGCACAAGGCATTGAATCGTCAGGTAGCTACCTGGTCTGTATTGTATACGAAACTGCATTATTTCCACTGGTATGTGAAAGGACCTAAATTCTTCACACTGCATGCTAAATTTGAAGAGCTTTACAATGAAGCAACAGCTAATCTAGATACGATTGCTGAACGTTTGTTGGCTATTGGTGGCCGTCCGGCTGCGACCTTGAAGGATCATTTGCAACTTTCAGCTATTCAGGAGTCCGCAGGTGAACAGACAGCTGACGATATGGTGAAGTCCGTTGTTGCTGATTTTAAAACCATCACTGTTGAACTGGCTAATGGGATGGAAGCAGCGGAAGCAGCACAGGATAAAGCGACAGAGGATCTTCTTAACGGCTTGAGAGAAGCAATGGATAAACATATCTGGATGCTGAGTGCGTATTTGGGATAATTAATTGGTGTATATTTCCATGTATATGGAGATCAGGTGAACAAGATACACATCCCGTTGGTTCCAGTCTGCCACAGGAGTATAATGACGAGAAGGCGTGGAAGACCACGGGCTCTCGAGTCATGGAGCTGCCGGGATGGGGTGTATGATATGGAAGTAAAACAACAGCTTTTGCATGAAGCGGAGCAGTTTATATATACATGTTATGAGGAGCTGGGCCGAAGCCGCGATGAAGCGGAAGCCCGGCTTCTTAATATTCGTTACGACATAGAGGCTACGGGAACGTATGATCATACTTACGAAGAGCTGGAACACGGAGCGCTCATGGCTTGGCGCAATAGCAATCGTTGCATCGGGCGCTTATTTTGGGACAAGCTTTTAGTCAGGGATGCGCGGGGCGCATCAGATGCGACGGAGGTGGTCAGCGAGCTACTGGAACATATACGCATAGGAACGAATGGCGGTAAAATTAAGCCAACGCTTACTGTATTTCGCGCCTCCAAGCCGGGGCAGCCGAATATTCGCATCTGGAACCATCAACTCATTCGTTACGCTGGATATGAAACCGATCAAGGGATCATCGGGGACCCGATCTCGGTGGATTTTACCAATGCTTGTAAAGACATGGGCTGGCAAGGGGCGATGACTCCTTTTGATATATTGCCACTGGTTGTGGAAGCAGGCGGACGGTCTCCAGAGCTATTTGATATTCCTGAACATTTGGTGATGGAGGTAGCCATTGAGCATCCAGAACTTTCGGGTTTCGCTTCCTTGGGATTACGTTGGTATGCCGTGCCTATGATTGCGGACATGACGCTGGAGATTGGCGGTATCATCTATACAGCGGCTCCCTTTAACGGTTGGTATATGGGAACAGAAATCGGCGCCCGTAATTTTGCGGATACCTTCCGCTATAATAGGTTGCCACAGGTGGCTAAGCTGATGGGACTCGATACGACGAGTGAAACAACGCTTTGGCGTGATCGGGCGCTGGTGGAATTGAATATTGCTGTGCTGCATTCTTTTAAAAAAGCGGGAGTCAGCATTGTCGACCACCATACCGCAGCGGCACAATTTCAGCTGTTTGAGGAACGAGAAGCCAAGGCTGGGCGCGCGCTGACAGGCAATTGGACATGGCTGATCCCCCCGCTATCCCCGGCGACAACGCATATTTTTCATAGCTCCTATGATAATCGGCTTGTGAAGCCAAATTTCGGAGTTCAAGAGAAGCCGTATACGTCGAGACAGGCTACTAGTACAGCAACAGACACAGTGCTTCAGCAGAAGCGCCAAGGCTGCCCTTTTCATTCCGGATAACGATAACGATGGGAATGACCTAATGGCTGGATTAGGACTCCAGCTTATCCCATGCAACGATAAATAGTGTAGCCAGTGGCCCTATTAATAGGGAGAGCAGAAACCAGTTTAGCCCGCTCCGATTTTTGGACTGTGCCAAGCCGGCATTAATCAGGGCAAGCGTTCCCCAACCTATATAATAATCTTCTGACATGGTATTCTCCTTTGTAAAAAGGTATAATATCGTACTGTATATGGTATGAACACATCCATGATTTCATAAGTTTAAAGTAAATATAACTTTATATATCCTGGTTTGAGGAGCGAAGCTAAGTTGGAAAGAAATCAGGCAGAGCGCATTGTCGCTGAGCTGTTGGAACGGGCTGCTATAGGTGTGACAGTCAAGCTGGAGAAACGTTTTCCTGGTGGAAGGCTGATTGGGGGCAAATATGCTATGAATGCTCACGCCATTACCATGTATACGGATGTTATTGAAACACAGTGTGTACAGATGTTCGGCAGCGTTGATCGAGTTGAGGAGTATTTTACGGTTGTGCTTGCACATGAGATCGGGCACGCCGCCGATACGGAATTAGTGGACCTCTCCGATGCGTTGGAGCAAGAGAACGGGATAGGGACCCGGCAACGACTTGCGCTGCAAATTGAAGAAAACGCATGGAATTATGCGCTTAGATTGGTGCCTGAAATAGAAGCAACGTTTATTTCTGCCGTAATAGACGAGTCCTTGCTGGCCTATCGGGTCCCGGTTATAGAGCAGTCCGACATTGCGTAACGATGATGATCCAAGAGCCGTCAGGCTCTTTTTTTGTTAATTAGAACATACGAGATCGGGTCGGATGATTTAAAGAAGTAGCTTTTTAAGCTGCGACACGCGTCCTTGGGATAGTTCGAGCATTTCGGCTAATTCTTTTTGAGATACATTAGGATGCTCCTGCATGAGCTGTTTTAGTTTATTCAGGAGATCATTCTGATTTCTGTAACTCCTTCTTTTCTTGGGCTGGACAGGACGGGATTCATTCAAATGACTGGAAGGATTATCGCTCTTCAGATTTTCAATACAACTTTTACATATCAGATGATCCCTAAAATAGCTCAAATGATCTACGGCACCACAAAAATAGCAAGAAACCCCCGTATACTTGCGAATCATCAGTCCCTCTGGGGTAATAAAAAAATCGAGGGCATCTCCAATATTAATATTCATAGAATTGCGCAGCTCCTTGGGCAGCACAATGCGGCCCAAATGGTCTAATGGCCGTGTCATTCCTGTATTCTTCATCATTTTTCCCCTTTCCTGAAATGCGCTTATAGTTGTAGGAATTGTATGTATATATGCTGGAAGTACAAAGCGCTTATATTACAGTTTGTTTTGGTATAGCTATGCTGAAAAAAAAGCTCCGGCATGACGAACAATTACGTCTGCCGGAGCATTGTACAGCCAATGAATCTAAGATGTCATGTCGAATTACTGTGGGTTGGTTGTCCAAATACCGGCTACTTTTAATTGAACCCGTGGAGGCAGTTTCAATGCGGCTAATGTCAGATCGGCCAAATCCTGCGGTTGAAGCATGCGATCCTCATCACCAATAGACAATCCTGCGTTTGCCGCCAGTTCTGTATTGACAGTACTTGGAGTCAGCGCGGTGACACGAATATTGGATTTGCGAACTTCCTGCATCAGTGCTTCCGTGAAGCCCATCAAAGCAAATTTGGATGCGCAATATGCCGAGCCTGTTGCAAAACCTCGTTCTCCTGCCGTCGAGGAGATATTAATAATGTTTCCGCTCTTTTGTGCCAGCATGCTTGGAAGAGCAGCATGTGTGACATAATAGGTTCCCATCAGGTTTACGCGAATAATACGTTCCCACTCTTCGGGGTCCATATCTGCGACTGTGCCAAAGGTAGCAATGCCTGCATTGTTGATCAAAATATCGACAGCGCCCAACTCGTGTTCCAGTGAAGCTACAGCGGCAGCGGCCTGTGCGCGATCCGATATATCTGCAACAGCACTCACCACTTTCACACCGTATGTACTCCCCAGCGAATCCTGCAGCTTTTGCAGGTCAGTCAATGTTCGTGAGATTAATCCCAGGTTAACGCCTTCCTTGGCTAAAGTTTCGGCAATTGCTTTACCGATTCCTTTGCTGGCTCCTGTAATAATGGCTGTTTTATTCTTAAGTTCCATCCAGTCTCCTCCTTTTCACTCCATAACGTGATTGTGCATGTGAGCACATGGTTACATTATACAAGGTTAAACTCATTGAACCAAACTTCGCCTCTGATGAGGTATTCATCTAGAGGTCTCCTATTTGGAAATATTAATATCCCCTGAGGTGGTTTCTACCTTTATCACGTTCACACTACCGGGAACAGATTCGGGAGTATCTATACTCCCAGAGTCAGAGTGGACATTATAAACACCTTTAAAATCGGGAGCTTGTTTAATCTTCACGTCACCAGAATCAGCATTCACTTCCAAGTTGGCTACGGCACGTTGCGTAATATTTGTCTCCCCTGAGGTTAGGGAAATAAGGCCATTACCGCTATAATCGCGGATGGTAACATCGCCTGAAGTAAGCTTCAACTCCATATCTGCTGCAAGCTGACTGGCTGTAAAATTGCCGGATGTTAAATTTGCGATCAGGTGGGTACTTTGGAGGTTTGTAATCTCGGCAGTGCCTGAAGTAGCGGTGATGGAAGTATTCTGCACGGAGGCATCTTGAAGTTTTACATTCCCTGAATGTGCATCTACCTGTAGGTCAGTTAGTGTTTCGCCGGAGGGCATCTCTACGGTAATCGTTTGATCTAAATCAGGGGTGATCGAAAGAAATGACAAGGAAGCGGCCGGCTCCGATTGAATCGTAAGCTTACCGTTCTCAATTCGGGCATTATGAATTTGGTCGGCTACCTTTGTCTGAACTTCTCCACTAATGCGTATCGTACCTTGGTCGCCAGAGCCGGGAGTAAACAAAATAGAGACATCATCAGAACTGTCCACTTTCAGCTTCTGTAGCTGACCACGTGTGAACGTCCATTTTTTGTTAATCGCAGTTGTTTCCTTCATGACTTGTTGACTCCATGGGGCACCGTAAGCCACCATTCCGGCTACACCGATCACAATGCACAGGCCTGCTGCAATAAACCACTTTTTATTCATGTTGTTAGTAAGCTCCCCTCAGGGTAGTCTGATTCCATTTCCAGTATCGTACTGTGCCTTTGACCATAAGGAGTAAGAGATAACGTACTCCAGGCAGCAGCAATAGACCTATACCCGTCAACGTGATAGAGAAAAAGAATTTGGCCGGGTAAAAGGTGCTGTTCAGCGCATAATCAGTAACGGCGAGAAGGGGGGCTGCAATGAAGCTGACCGCTACCACGGTCAATGAAACCCATACTACCCATAGGGTAGCCATAATCGGGATGGAGATCAGCAAGTTAAGAAACAGCAGCCCTAAGAAAGTAAAAAGATTGCGTGCGAAGCTTCCCTGGCGAAGCGGAGGAGAAGCGTTCCAGGTTGCATTGGGATCATCCAATGCTTCTCGGGCAATATCCTCTGGGTTACCCAGCTCATTGGCAATCTCACTTTCGCTTTTGCCGTTAACCAACCCGTAGTCAAAATGCTGGCTCAAATCACTAAGCAGCTCATTGCGTACCTCTGCAGGGAGAGGAGAAAGACGCTGCTCCACCTCTGTAAGAAACTGTTTTCTATTCATCGGAATTTCCTTCCTCCAGTAGGCTTGTGACATGATGGACAAAATCATTCCATTCCCGCGTAAGTATTTTTGTATAATGGCTTCCAGTATCAGTCAGCCGATAATATTTACGGGGAGGCCCCTCGGTCGATTCCTGTAAATACGTTGTGCAGTATCCTTCTGATACCAGACGGCGAAGCAGTGGATATAGGGCTCCCTCAGCTACTTCAATATGACGGGAGACGGCTTGAGCCAACTCGTAGCCATAACGGTCTCTGCGTCCAATTAGAACTAGAACGCACAGTTCCAGTACCCCTTTTTTGAATTGGATGTTCACATTCACGAGCGGTGCTCCCTTCCTGGATGTTATCAATGATTCATAGGTGTCGTTCGGAATAAGGGGAAGAAACGTGTGTTTGTGCATAATTTGTCACGGGTACTAATTATAGAACAGTAGTCAGGTATAATTTAACATCATGTACTGATTAATGCAAGGTACTAAATTTTTAATAATAAAATATTTGTGCCGAAATGGGCAGATTTTCTTTCTTGAAGGCTTTATTGAATAGCGAATGTTGTAGAAAAAAGTAGTTTCATTTGGAAATTCCTCGAAATCTGGCTGGAAGCCCCAATAGGCTGCCGCTTTAATTTCATTCATTAAAATGATAGATTGTAAAGTATTCAATAGGGTTAAAGATTACTTTTTATGAAGAGGTGGTAAAGGGTGGATTGGAAACACTGGTATATGGAACTGGAACAGGATGATGAGTCTTGGGATGTATCTGAGGAGATTGTTCTGCGTGGTGTAGTACATGTTAATTTTTGCGGGCAGCCCTCGGAAGTAGAAGTCGAATTTATCGTGGGAGCCGACTCCGAAGAACAGGCACAGACTATAGAAGAACCTACACAGTTGCAAAAAAAGACATGGGAGCAGTATATGGAATATTCGTCAACTATTCATCCTCAAGTGTTGGAGTCCATACATCATCATTATGCTGGCATAGTGGAAAAGTACCGGAATGCTTACAGTACATGGGGAGAGGACCCAGATGAATATGCGCCTTATGTGGAGCGACCGGAACAATTGTTGGATCGAATACAGCTTATGTCTATACTGATTTCCGACTCATCGGCAAAGGATGAACTGTATTTGAATTTTAGTTGCTCCTGGGATCGAGAACATGGCTTAGGCGTACATATGAAGCAGATGAAAATGGAGCATATTCAAGGCGTATATACATTATATAATCTAGAATAAATCCCCTTTCCTGGCTTTTAGAAAAAAGGGCCGGAAAGGGGAATAGGATAAGGCGAAATGATGGCGCGATTGGATACGATAAAAAAATTAGTTAGATACAGCCAATGCAGCCCGGGCTGCTTGAGCCGCTTGTACCATTTGTCGCAAGGCGGCGACAGATTCCTCTTTGGTACGGGTTTTCAGACCACAATCCGGATTAACCCAGAACAAATCTGATGGCAGTACGCGCAGGGCACGCTGGATCATGCTTAGCATTTCAGATACATCGGGGATGCGCGGACTGTGGATATCGTACACGCCCAGACCAATGCCTTTGTCGTATACCTGATCTTCAAAGCTGACAATCAGTTCTCCGTGGCTTCGCGAGGTTTCAATAGATATAACGTCGGCATCCATATCGGAGATGGACTGAATCATATGCTGAAATTCGGAATAGCACATATGCGTATGGATTTGGGTCGCTGGCTCTACGGTGGCCGTGGTCACAAGGAAGGCTTGAACCGCCCAATCCAGATAGGCTTGCTGCTGTTCTTTTTTCAGCGGAAGCCCTTCACGAATTGCAGGCTCATCGACCTGAATCATGCCGATGCCCGCTTGTTCCAGTGCCTCTACCTCTGCCCGTAATGCCAGAGCCAACTGTAAAGCAACTTGACTGCGTGGAATGTCATTACGTTCGAAAGACCAGTTCAAAATGGTCACAGGACCCGTAAGCATTCCCTTAACAGGTTTGGAAGTTAACGATTGGGCGAATGCCGTTTCTTCCACGGTCATGGGCTGATCGAAGGAAACGTCTCCGTATATAATCGGCGGTTTGACACAGCGGGAGCCGTAGGACTGCACCCATCCGTTTTGCGTAAAAGCAAAGCCGTTCAGCTTTTCGCCAAAAAATTCAACCATGTCGGTCCGCTCAAATTCCCCATGTACAAGCACGTCAATGCCAATGTCCTCTTGGATATCAATCCATTCCTTAATTTGCTGTTGGATGAACGTTCGATATTGCTCGGCAGACCATTCTCCTTTGCGATAGTGCAGGCGGGCCTTGCGGATCTCGGCGGTTTGCGGGAAGCTACCAATGGTCGTCGTAGGCAGTGGAGGCAACTTCAGCTTATTTTGCTGAATCTCACGACGCTCGGCGAAAGGAACGCTGCGTGACAGAGGCTCTTTGGCCAACAGGTCGGCCAGATCGGCAGCTGTCTGTACGCGTGCCGCTGAACTGTTGAAACGGGCTACCGCATCTGCACTTTGTCCAAGCTTGGTGAGTGCGGATGGATCGTGTTTGCCAAGTGCAGCCGTCAGGATGGCGATTTCCTCTAGCTTTTCATCAGCAAAGGCCAGCGCTTGTACCAGCTCCTTGTCCAGCTTGTGCTCTGCCTCCAGGCTGACTGGCACATGAAGCAGACTGCATGATGGCTGTACGATAAGCTGCTCGGCAGTGGTCTGTTCTGCTAACTGACCCAGCAGAGCAGCTACAGCGTTCAGGTCGCTGCGCCATATATTGCGTCCGTCAATGACACCAGCGCCCAGCGTTTTTCCTTTAGGGAAGCCATGCTGCAATATATGCTGAAGATTTTCGCCATCATCATATACAAAATCAAGACCCAGCCCCTGTACCGGAAGTGCGGACAGACGCTCATAATGATCTAGGCTGCCAAAGTAGGTTTGCAGCATTATATTTAAGGAGGGCGCAGCCTGGTTCAAAGCTTCATAGACTTCCTGAATAATGTCCAGATCCTCTACTGGGAATGAGGTGGTCAGGACAGGTTCATCGATTTGGACCCACTGAACACCTTCTGCTGCTAGTTCAGACAGGACACGGGTGTATAAAGGCAGGAAGGTTCTTATAATAGAGGCAAGCTCCTTACGATCATAGCCTTTGGAAAGGGTAACGAATGAATAGGGGCCGATGAGGACCGGTTTCCCATCAATACCTAGTTCTTGTTTTGCTTCACGATAAGCCTGTAAAGGTTTATTTTCAGTGAACACCGGAACTGCGTTCGCCAATTCAGGAACGATGTAGTGATAATTGGTATTCATCCATTTGGTCATTTCACTGGCGGTTGCTCCCTTCTGTCCACGAGCGATCCCGAAATACACGGACAGAGGAACCGGACCCGCGGGACGATAGTTGAACCGTCCGGGAACCAGACCGAACATCACAGATGTATCCAGCATGTGATCGTAATAGGAGAAGTCTCCGACAGGAATGCGATCAATCCCCTTATTGCGCTGCTTGCTCAGATGCTCCAACCGTAATTTTTTCATTTCCGTCTGCAGTTCGCTTTCGTTAATGCTGCCGTTCCAGAAGCGTTCCAGTGCTTTCTTCCATTCCCGATTTTCGCCGATACGCGGATATCCCAGATTACTGCTAATTAAGCCGGACAATTCAGGCCATTCAATAATGGACATGTACTTTTCCTCCTAGTGGGTAGCTGTTTTATTTTTACGTACCAAAAAAAGGCATTCTTCCCCCCAAGGTTAAAAATAAGTAGGGGAAAGAATGCCTCCGTGATTAAAAAATCAAAAATACGGCGACTGCTCTTAACACCTCCCTATCTTCCGTAGGTACTTGCGATGTTGTTAAAATAGGCAGGTCTCCTGACTTACGGATCATGACACTCAGCATTCCTTCCCGGTCTGTGGACCAGTGGATATATGAACAGCTGAAAGTTCCCCGTTTACAGTGGCGGGACCGTGCCGGATTTGCACCGGCTTCCCTTTTAAGCCTGATCTGAATAGAACAGACACCTATCTCCAAGCTATGCGGTTAAGGTATGACGAATAATTATGCACTCGTATACTTGTTCACCATCATAAGTGAAACTTACAGGATGCGCAATAGAAACTCCAATGGAATCTGTTAGCCATATGAAAAAAAGACAAGCCTTACCCATGATGGGGGCTTGTCTTAGATTAGATATAGCATCTTGCTTGCTGGGTAAGCATCGCCTTATGTCAATGAAACGACATAACCTGCCTGAATACTGGCTTTCACATCTACCAGACGCTGGTTGCGACTGCCCCGGAAGGGAAGGGTCAGGTCCTTTTGCTGTTCTACAAAACGACCGTCCACAATCACATCGCACAAAAGCGCCAGTTCCTGTCGCTCCGGATCTGTGAGTAGATCTTCATAGACAAAGCCAGTGTAAGCCCACACGGTTCGGTCGGGACAGGCTTCGCGGAAGTCACGCACAAATTGCGAGCATTCTGCTGCTGAGAAAAACGGGTCTCCCCCGCAGAGAGTCAGTCCATCCAACAACGGATTTTCCATGATGTCACGAATGACCTCCTGTTGTCGTTGGGGGGTGAATGGCTCGCCTGCACGGAAGCTCCACGACGCTGGATTAAAGCATCCAGGACAGGCATGACGGCAACCGCTAATGAACACAACGGTGCGCAGGCCGTATCCTTCGTTCAGAGATTCCGGAATGTAGCCACACAAATTCACTTATGTTTCACCCGGTCTCGAACTTCTGCCTGTTTTGCGGCATTAAAGCGAACGGTATAATCTCCTGTCAGATATCCGGTTACCCGACGTAAGCGCTGAAAGTGTGTGTGCTCCTCATCTGTGCCACATTGGGGGCAGCTTGTCCCGATAATCCCTTCATAACCACATTCCGTACAACGATCCACCGGATGGTTGATGGAAAAGTAGCCGATGTTCTGATGCAGCGCATACTGAACAATTTTAAGAAACGCATCCGGGTTATTCCGCGCATTACCGTCCAGCTCAATGTATGAAATCGCACCAGCGTTGCATAGGTTATGGAACGGAGCTTCCAAGCTGATTTTACGAGCAGCCGGGAGCGTATAATACACGGGAATATGAAAAGAATTCGTGTAATATTCTCGATCATTTACTTCAGGAATAATCCCGAAATCACGTTGATCCAGCAATGTGAACTTGCCCGACAGACCTTCGGCAGGCGTAGCGAACAATGTAATATTTAAATTGTGATGTTCACTCATTCGATCGCAATACACGCGCATGGAAGTGATGATTCGCTGTGCCTCTCGGTATACAAAATCATCCTCCCCGTGGTGTTTCCCGTATAGTGCCTTCATGCACTCAGCCAGCCCGATGAACCCAATCGAAAGCGTACCGTGTTTTAGTACGCCTCCCACCTTATCATCTGGTGCCAGTTGTTCTCCACCTTCCCATACCCCTTCGCGCATCATAAAGTCCGAGGCTTTGGCCGGTTGGCTGGTCTGGATTTGATAGCGATGAATTAGGCCATCTACCGCAATGCGCATAACTTCTTCTAGTCTCGCATCAAAGCGATCACGGTCAGGTGTCAGGCGTTTGCCTGTGCAAATACCATATTCAATGCCAAGCCGCACCAGATTAATGGTATTGAAGGAGAGATTCCCCTTGCCACTTTGCCGGTTTCTACCGAAACGGTCAGAAATGGTGCGGGTACGGCAACCCATTGTCGCTATAATGGTATCTGGATCATCAGCACGGTAAAAAGGCAGGTTGAAGGTGGCATCCACATTCACAAAATTGGGATACATCCGTCTGCTAGAGCATTCTACCGCCCGTAAGAACAAATCATAATTGATGTCGCCTTCTGCCTGGTTGATTCCCTCTTTACATTGGAAAATATGTTGTGGAAAAATAGGAGTTTCCCCGCTGCCCAAGCCGCGAATGGTGGCCTCCAGCAGCGATTGAGTAACAAGCCGTCCCTCAGCAGACGTGCACATTCCGTAATTCAGTGAAGTGAATGGAATCTGTCCCCCCGCCCGACTGCTCATGGTGTTCAGGTTATGAATGAGCGATTCAGCAGCCTGCCGGGTTTCCGTCTCCGTTTCTTCGCGTGCGAATGCGTAGGAACGAGGGCAGACTTCTTGCAAATGGGGATTGGCCATATGTAGTTCGTCGTCAGACAGACTGGATTCTATCTCTTCCTCGAACAACCGGAGTCCCTTGCGCAGATGCTTGCGGAAGGACCGGGCAACGTATGGGGCAAGGTCCCAATCGATTTTATTGGCAGAGACACCTCCGAATTGGCTGTTTTGCTGAGACTGGAATATGATGGCGACTAGTGCCATAGCAGACATAATCGTTTGCGGTGTGCGCACAGAGCCGTTGCCTGTATTGAAGCCGTCTCGCAGTAAACGACCAAAAGGAATAAAGATACAATTTGTAGTTCCGAGTGCATATTGGTCCAAATCGTGAACATATACATACCCGTGGTCAATCGCGTTCGTCAGCTCAGGCGGAAGTACCCGCAGGCGCACATACCATTTGGCATACTCGGACCCAAGCTTGCTCATTTTGCCGCTGAACGATTCTCCATTCAAATTTGCATTCTCCCGTAGCATGTCCAGATCTTGTGCCCCAATGACCCGCTCGCCGATGTCGTATAATTGATGTTCCTCCAGCACCTTCATCGTAAAACCCTCCATATAGTAAAATATATATATTTTTCACAAAAACAACATATTGATGATATCTTGTGTTAACCAATTGTTTCGATCTATATATTGTATATACGTATACATTGAGAGTATGTGACTATTGTCACATTGGTAGGGGCGGGCAGCATAAAAAAGCCAGATACAGAGTAAGGGACACATCCACGGATATGCACCTTACTCTATATCTGGCCATCGTAGTTGCGATGAAAATGATAGGCTTGCGAGTACATAGTATATGATCTTGGGATATTGTTTTGAGAAGGTTTAGAGTAGCTTTTTCAACTGGGACACCCGGCCTTGAGAAATATCTAGCATTTCTGCATATACTTTTTGTGGCAGGTTCGGGTGTTCCTGAATTAGCTTGCGTAGCTTTTTTACCATTTCACCTTGTTGCACTCTAGATTGCTTGGGTTGCCAGGTTGTGTTGGTTCGGGTCGGCTTAGAATCTTCTTGAGCCTGGATAGCATCGGTGCTTGTGGCATGCACATTTTCATCGGTCTTTAATACCTGGATGCACTCTGCGCAAATAAAGCTGTCGCGAAAATAAGTTAAATGATCCACCGCGCCGCAAAATTTGCAGGAGACACCGGTGTATTTTCTTAGTACAAACCCTTCTTCATCTACGAAAAATTCAAGTGAATCACCGATATTGATATCCATTGTGGTCCGCATTTCCTTAGGAAGTACAATCCGGCCCAATTGATCTAGAGGCCGTGTCATTCCAGTATTTTTCATTAGAGCTTCCTCCTTCCATGATATATCCTGATTATACCAAAAAATATTATTTTTAGCTTTGTATATTGAAGGTAAAATACAACTTTTTTTGTCTTTATGCTGCGGTCTCTCTTTCAACCAGTATAGGATGTTTTCGGTATTGTTGCCGGGGTATCCCTTTTTAGCTATGATATATTAAAACGCTTTCATAAATAAACTTTTTATCATCTTAATTAAGCTTATGCCACAATTGAGCTGCGTTTGGATGCGCCGGACAACGAAGCTGTGGCACGTGTGAACGTGGGCAATACAGGAGGGGCGCAAGCATGGACTACGCTCGCGGAAGCGGTACATTCAGTCTCTGGCACACGTGATGTATACCTGTTGTTGAGCGGAGAAGTGCGGCTAGCTCATTTTACTTTGGGCGCTAATGCTACAGAGGATTCCGGCTTTCAGGCTTGAACTTACTTCTGACATCACGTACAATGCATTCAACGAAGTTTCTACAGCTTAGGGGTGTCATCTCATTTGAATAGTGAAAAACGACTACGCACCGCAACGCCCAAATGGCTTGGGGTGGCGGTAAAGGCGCTTGTCTATTTGGAAAAGCACGGAGAACTCTGTGCCAGCGGTTCAATTGCCCGTTCCATTGACTGCGAAGTCACTTTGGTGCGCAGGGTGCTGACGCGACTTGTACAGGCAGATTTGATTGCAGCACGCGAAGGTCGTGAGGGAGGCTATGTGCTTACCCGCTCGGCCGACCATATTACACTTGCCGATATATATCACGCCATTGAAATATGTGATCCGATTTTCCCGGGTATGATGCATGAACCGGAAACCAATCCTTTTTGTGAGGAGTTGGCGATAGCCGTATCCGAAATTTTAGCCGAGAGCGAACGACGTATGCTAGAAGTATGGGGGTCCCATACGCTGGCTTCGCTTGCCAATCGTACATCACTCGTGGTGGAAAAATGCAATCATAATGAAGATTCAAAATGATAATAGCCGATACGACTCTCAAGAGAGGGTTGTATCGGCTATTTCTATGAAATGGTCATGCCTCAAATTATATTTCATATGAGCAAACCCGGTTACGTCCTGCATTTTTAGCTTCGTATAGTGCTTTATCTGCCTGCTCCAGCAGGGCTGCCCCGGACATATCTTCCCCGGTACCAGGAAAGGTCGTCACGCCGATGGACACCGTGATTTTAAGAACAAGATCGTCCGCTAAAATAAACTCGTGCTGATTTACTCCACTTAGAATCTGATTAGCTATGCGCAGCGCTTGTCGAAAAGCACAATTCGGCAAAAGCACAGTAAATTCTTCCCCCCCGCTGCGGGTGACTACATCATTAGGACGACATTTTTCCATTAAAATCTGCCCAAGCTGGCGCAGCACTGCATCTCCTGCCGCATGTCCGTAGGTATCGTTGACTTCCTTGAAGTGATCAATATCCAACACCAGTACAGATAAGTGCTCATGACGTTGGCGAGCTTGAGGGAGCTTTTCTTCCAATGAAAACTCAAGCTGTCTTCTGTTGCTTAAATTAGTGAGATGGTCTGTGTAGGAGGTATGCTCCAGTCGAAGTAACAGCTCATTGGATGTGTTGATAGATTCAGCAATGAGGTACAGAAGACATCCGCCGACCATGGAAATGAAGAATTGGAGCGGATACACGTGCAGAACATCATCAAGATCTTTTAAATTAACCATCAGGGAACAAAATATAAAGCCCAAAGCAAAAATGTTCATCATAATCAGCTTGGGCAAACGTGACCACGACAAATGTGACAGTATAGCGCACCCCAGACCGGCAAACAGCATAAAAACAGCGCCTACGATGGCTTGAGTGTTAATACCAAACAGTAATAATCTACCTACACATATAAACAGGGTAGCCATGAGTGCTGCTGGGGCGCCGATATACGTTGCGGTAGCTACGATGGCCAAATGACGAAGATCGGCAATCGTATTAAATCCTACTGGAATTGAATAGTACATCATAACTATGCCGTAGCACCCAAAAAGGGCGCCTCCAATCCAATGTACCTTACGTTTCAAGGTGTGCAGTCGGATTTTATATCTTTGTGATATAAGGCCTGTTATGTACAAAAAGGTGACAAGGATACAGGTATTTACAAAAAACGTACTGAACAAGATGCTAACCCTCCCGAGAGGCATATTCCTTCATTTTATCAAAAAAACTGACATTAAGCTTGCAAATGAAGAATTTATTGAAATTTATTACGCGGGTGCGCTTATAGCGTTTCGTTCACATGTTTGGTGCATAACTGGGAATAGATTGAGCATACTCCAAAGATACAAGAATAAGGAAAAATGGGCGGTAGCTATTGCTGCCTTACTGGAGATGAGGTTTGCTCATGATTCGCTATCCCTATCGCAAACATAATAAAAAGTCGGGTGCGGACAGGAATAAAGAAAATTCTTCACGTTCTTTAAAGATCGAGGCTCATTTGGATACCAACTTGCAGCAAATTAAGGAATCGACGTCTAACAGCCCAGACTTCTTGATTCGCCGTTTTAATATCGGACTAAAGGCGGATGTTCCTGCCGCCATTGTATTTCTAGATAGTATGGTCAAGACGGATACGGTGAATGAGCTCGTCATGAAATCATTGCTTAGCCGCCCATCTGCCGAGGTGGCTGCTGAGGTAGAAAGTGCAGAAGAGCTTTACAATCGGATACAGGCTCATGCGCTGGAACTGGGTGAAGTGAAGGATTGCGATGATTGGAATTCCATGATGGAACAACTCTTGATGGGAGATACGATCATTCTGCTGGAAGGCTGTAAAAAAACCATCGCATGCGGCACACGCGGAGGAGAGACGCGGGGGGTTAACGAGCCCTCCACACAGTCTGTCGTCCAGGGGCCGAAGGATGGATTTGTGGAATCCCTGTTCACGAACGTCTCTCTTGTACGTCGGCGGATTAAAAGCTCCGATCTTACGATGGAGATGTTCAAAGTGGGAAGTACGTCCCTCACGAATGTGGCCATACTGTATATGAAAAATATTGCAGATTCAAGTGTCGTAGATGAAGTTCGCAAACGAGTAAAAGCCATCAATATTGACGCCATATTTGAATCCGGCATGGTAGAAGAGATGATACAGGACCAAAATCTCACACCATTTCCAACGATCTATAACTCGGAAAGACCGGATACGATTAGCAGCAACATTATGGAGGGTCGGGTGGCACTCATCGTCGATGGAAATCCATTTGTACTGGTGATGCCCACTGTATTTGCTCAATTTTTTCAAAGTTCTTCCGATTATTCGGAACGTTATGACATGGCAACTGTCATCCGAGTCATACGTTATATCAGCTTTATTATTCTGATTTTGGGGCCTTCTCTCTACATCGCCTTAACCACTTATCATTATGAAATGATACCAACCCCACTGCTGATCAGCATACTAGCGCAGCGGGAATCCGTCCCTTTTCCGGCATTTCTGGAGGCGTTTATTCTGGAAATCACCTTTGAAATCTTGCGAGAAGCAGGTATTCGAATGCCCCGTGTGGGCGGACAAACGGTATCCGTTATCGGTGCGCTTGTATTGGGACAAGCGGCTGTGGAGGCTGGAATTGTCACCCCGCTGCTCACGATTGTAGTAGCGCTAACGGGGATTGCCAGCTACGCGATTCCGGCATATAACATGGCGGTAGCCGGGAGACTGTTCCGGTTTGTTTTTATGGTGCTGGCTGCATTTATGGGGCTGTATGGCATTACATTGGGGCTCATTGCGCTGATCGCCCATATGAACAGCCTTCGCTCTTTTGGGGTACCCTACATGGCCCCTTTCAGTCCTTTTGTGCTGGAGAGTCAAAAGGATGCGGTATTGCGAATGCCATTTTGGATGATGCGGAAACGTCCTAAAAGTATTACATCAACGAATCAGACACGAATGAAGGATGGAAGCGGGATGTCCCCTTCCGATAAAACTTCACCGATGCGGGAGGGGGGCGTTCAGGGTGCATCTGGAGAAGGGGAGTGAACGAAACACAGTAACCTTTAAACGGAGAATATGGATGCTGAGTTTGGTGGGGCTACTAGTCATGCCGCTTCTCTCTGGCTGCTGGGATTCAGTGGAGTTGAACCAGCGGGCAGTAGTCGCGGCTATAGGCATTGATGCGGATGGTGAATCCGATTATGTGGTTTCACTACAGATTATCGTAGCGGATGAAATTGCCGGGGCTAAAGCCCGAGGAAATACCCCAGTTGTGCTGTATCAGCAAAAGGGAAGCAACCTTTTTCAAGTGATTCGCAAAGCTTCACAGAAGATTCCGCGGGTAGTTTCTCTGGCCCATGCGAGGATAGTCGTTTTTGGAGAAAAGCTGGCTCGACGTGGTATCGGGGATACGTTGGATTATTTGGAAAGGGCTGCGGAGCCCCGACTAACGATGAAAATGCTGGTAGCACGCGGTGAAACGGCCAAGAACGTACTGACATCCATGACTGCAATCGGTCGTATTCCTGCTAATGATATCTCGGGTAAGCTAGAAGCGTCCCAGCGTATGTACGCCGGGGATTACGCAGTGAGTCTAGACGATGTTATCCGGAGTATGTCCAATAAAGGTAGTGGCCCTGTCCTTACTGGTGTAGAAGTAGAAGGTAATTTGGAGCAGGCCCCCCTTAAGGCTAACGTGGATACTATTTTGCCCGAAGCGGTTGTTCGCATTAACGGTATGGGTGTGTTCCGTAAGGATCGTCTCGTCCATTGGCTGGACGATAACCGAGCTATTGGATTATCTATAGTAAACAATAAAGTGAAAAGTGCTGAAACCGCGTTGGGCTGCGGCAAAAAAGGTGAAACCATTGGAATCGAAACCTTGTATTCTAAAACACATGTACACAGTCTGATCGAGCAAGGGAAGCCGGTATTTGTTATTAATTTGGAGCAGACCGGGACGATTCAGGAAGCCGAGTGCTCGATTGACTTAAAAAGTCCAGAGGTTATGTATAGCTTGCAGAAACAGTGGGGAGAAGAAACAAAAAAAGTGATTACTTCAACGGTTAAGGAGGTTCAGCGTAGCCGTAGTGATGTACTCGGCCTAGGCCATGCACTGGAGAAAAGCCATCCTGAACAGTGGAAAAAACTCTCACCTGAATGGAGCCGCTATTTTGCAGAAAGCACCGTTCGTGTTCAGGTGACTTCGGTACTGAAGCATACACAGTCACGGACTAGCCCTTATTCAAAGGGAGAGTCCAATTAGTGAAATCGGGAAAGGAGGGAAGGCATTGAAAAAGATACAAATCGACGCAAAAGAGATGATTTCCCTGATGATGCTGTTTGAGTTGGGGACGTCCATGATGTCTATTCCCGGAAGAGATGCGGGCAAGGATGCGTGGATTGCTATTCTTATCGCCGCAGGTTTGGGAGCCCTACTTTTTCTATGCTACGGCAGCCTTCACCGCCACTTTCCCGACCTACTCATGACACAGTACTGCAAGGTGCTTCTGGGCAAAACTGCTGGGAGCGTGCTTGCCTTTTTATATATTGTGTTTTTTCTTTACGGTGGAGCACGCGATCTTCGAGATACTGGAATACTGATTGCCGACCGGACATTACAGCATACGCCGTTAACTATCGTCTGTGTCCTGATGATTGGTCTTGTTATGTATGTGATGCATTTGGGAATTGAGGTCGCAGGCCGCACGGGACTTATGCTGTTATTTTTGCTGCTGCTGCTGGGCTTCGCTACGAATATCATGATTTTATTGTCAGGCATTGTTCATATGAGCAATATATTGCCTATTGCTCAGCATGGCTGGCAGCCGGTATGGGAGGTTGTCTATTCACAAGCCTTGATGTTGCCATACGGTGAGATGGTCACGTTTGCGATGATCCTTCCCACATTAAAGAAAGGCTACCGTGCCAACGGGGTTGGGGTCACCGCTGTATTGTTGGGAGGCGCAATCCTGTCTTTTGTTACACTGTCAAATGTGGTTGTGCTTGGGGAGGACGTATTCAAACGGGCCACTTACCCGCTGCTTTCTATGATCAGCAAGGTGGAAATATCAGATTTCGTCGATAGAGTGGATGTAATTGGGGTCATGACTGTCATTATTTTTGATTTTTTCAAAATTTTTATTTTCTATTATGCGGCGGTTAAGGCTGCTGAAGATGTATTACGTGTTTCATACCATAAACTGATTCTGCCGTTTGGGCTTATCATGCTTGTTTCTTGCGTGTTGATGGCTCAGGGCTATCAAGAACATCTTACAACAGGCAAGTTTGTACTGAAATGGGTGTTTCCGATATTTGCTGTGTTCTTTCCTTTCTTGTTGCTTATGGTGTCATGGCTGAAAAAGTTTCGCAACAAAAAAAGAAAGGAGTATGCCTCGTGAGTCATCGTCTTGAAAACAAAACATACATCAGCACGGGGCAATTGCTCATTCTTATGTTTCATTTTCTTACAGGCAACGCAATTACCATTAATATGGATAGTTATATGCAGCGGGACACCTGGATTATCCAACTCGTTGCTATGATTCTGGGTATGGTATTGTTCCGAATGTACTGCTACACAGCTGAAACGTTCCCTGGTAAGCCTCTCACAACCTATGCTAGCGAATTGGTCGGTCATGCATGTGGAACAGTCATGGGAGTATTATATATTTTGTTTTTTTTATTTCTAACAGGCGGGAATTTGCGCGATGAGACAGAGCTAATTCGTATTTCCGTACTGGAGCAAACGCCCAACCTCGTCGTTGCCTTCCTTATGGTTTTGTGCGTAATGTATGTCCTTTGGTTAGGATTTGAAGTATTAGCTCGAACAGGACAAATCATGCTTATTGCAGTGGTGACCGTCATTTTTGTGGGAAATGTACTGTTGATTTTATCGGACAGCATTCATTTGCATGAGCTGACGCCGGTGATGGAGCATGGTTTTAAATCTGTGCTTCATTCAGCCATTCGGGAACATTTGGCATTTCCATACGCAGAAATGATTTGTTTTATGATGTTCGTGCCCCATTTGGAAAAAACGTCGCAGATGGCCAGAACAGGCTATGCGGGCATTATCGTAGGTGGTTTCGTTTTAGCTGAAGCCGCAATACTAAATGTGGCTGTTATGGGCACTGACATTGCACAGCGCTCCATCTTTCCTTTACTCAGCACATTTGGGAATGTACAATTTTCAGAATATTTACAACGTCTGGATGTGATTGTTCTGATGACGATGATTGTGGGCGATTTTTTTAAAATTGCCCTGTTCTTCTATGCTGCGGTGCTCGGGATCTCCGATATTTTTAACCTCCCCTACCGGAAAACACTACTTTTTGTCGGGATCATTGTCTTACTGTGGTCACAGGTACAAACACCCAGCATGATTGAGCACCTTTCTCTTGCACGATTATCTTTTATTTATATTCATCCGTTATTTGTTTTCATCTTTCCCTTGCTGCTCTTTTTGGCCGCTCTTTTGCATCGAAGCAGAGTTAGAACCCGAGGAAGAAGCGGAAACTTTAAGAAAACGGGACCATCGTGAAAAAAGGAAGTGAAATCCGTATTTAATTTGTTTTTTTGCCACGGTCACAAAGAATACGAGCAGCATTCCTGCCAAGACGATATATTCGGATGGACGCATAGTGCTAAAAGCCAATGCCATCGGCTCCCACGGGGTATGAGTACTGAATAGCCAGTTCACTAGCAGATTGGTGCCGAGCATAAGCATCATAAAGAGTGTGAATATCCACAGTATTTTCATAAAATATTCCTCCGATGTGTATGAGCTGAGATGTACCATGTATACATTGTGTTGCAAAGCCGTTCAATTTATCCGATCCCATTGACTTGAAATAAATTAAGATTTATACTTATTCTAAATTGATCTTTATTATGATTGTAAGTTTGTAATTAATATAATCTGCGTTGGTTAAGGGAGATGCGGCATGAGAACTTTAAATTTAACTTCGCAGCGCCAAGCGGTATATGATGTGGTTCGTGAAGCCCACGATCATCCTACTGCGGCCGATGTTATGAATCGGTTGATGGAGCGCGGATATAATCTAGCCTATGGAACGGTATATAATTCACTGCGTTATTTGACGGATAAGGAATTAATCCGTGAATTGAAGCTGGGGGAAGCTGCTAGTCGTTATGACGGACGGATGGACGATCATCAGCATATTATTTGTCAGGTTTGCGGCCGGGTAGATGAAGTAATGAGTGAAGTCCCCCATGATTGGATTGACACGGTTGCGCATGAAACGGGGTATAATATTGCCCATGCCCATGTCGTATTCGGAGGAGTGTGTAAGGAATGCCAAAGCAAGCGAATCAGATAACGAATCGTTTCAAAGTGGCTGACATGCCTAGACGGGTGAAGGGCAGTTGGACATCGATGTTAGCAGCTCCCTCTACACCTACGGTGCAGACCGTTCCCTCCAATGAGCCTTTGTATTGTCCGACCACACGTCGTATCATTCTAATCAGTTCGGTACCGGGTGTAGTTCACGGGTTGGTGCGTACGTTGTCAGATGCGTGTTTTGATGTGATGGTTTTTCATCGCTGGGAGCCTGAAGTGCAGCGTCATCTGGGAAGCGATCTGTTGATTTACGATTTGACCGCCACCGAACCACAGAATGAATTACTGGATATCCGCAATCGTCTGGAGGTAGAACACATGAAAGACACACCGGTTATGTACGTGGTTCAGGATCGGGTGTCTGTACATGCGAATGAGCTGCTTCCTTCAGAAGAGGTGCTGGTGTGGCCGCTGGCTTCCAATCATATGGTGCATGACATTGAACGGATGATTGTACGCCATCCTGCCGTTTCCCGTCAGGCAGCGCAAGCCAGCCGTCGTACGGTGTTCAAGGACATCTGGATTGACCGAGATAAAATGCTGGTATATAAAGAAGAGAGTCAACTGAATCTGACTAAAACAGAATACGATTTGTTGCTGAAGCTGATTGATGCTCAAGGCAAAGTGATCTCTCGCGAGCAAATGATGCACGATATCTGGGAGACGGATTTTGTAGGCGGTAGTAACGTTGTAGATGTGCATGTCAAAAGTTTGCGTAAGAAGCTAGATGATCGACCTGCGGAACCTGAATATATTGCAACCGTAAGAGGTGTAGGATACAGATTGGCAGATTGACCTGAAAGTTATGAATACCGATGAATTTCCGCCGGATGGAGACATTCGGCGGTTTGTATATGATTCCATGAAGAAACTGACATTAGGTGTGACGGTTGACTTTAGCCGGATATATACACTACAATCGGTAGTGTGAGGTGCTTCTTATGAAACGACTGAATTTTAAAGCTGGCGAAACTGGGCTTAACCGATTTTTCGGGCCTCTGGAAGCCAAGATTATGGATATTTTATGGTCCACTTCGGATCGGAGTATCAAAGAAGTGCAGACCGCGTTGGAGGGGGATCGGGACTTTAACTTCAATACGGTAATGACCGTGATGAACCGTTTAGTGGACAAGGGGATACTGAGTAAGAGTATACGTGGGAGAACGTCTTTATATCGTCCAGTTTTAAGTAGGGAAGAGTTCATGGATGAGCAATCCAAGGGACTCAGTCACGAATTGGTGGATGAATTTGGTCCGCTTGCTGTCAATCATATGATTGATGCTCTGGAGGTGGCCGATCCGAAGTTGATCGAACGTCTGGAACAAAAAATTAAACAATGGAAAAAGGATATGTAGCGATGTGGAAAACACGTTCTAAATTACTGTTTACAGCAGGCGCCTTGATTTCGGGTTTCGCCCTTATACAGATGGGTATGTACGCCGGGCAGCATGTTTTCGGCTGGAAATTGAATTATAACGTGTTTCAAATTTGCAGAAGTTTGTTGCAGCACTACGGAATTGGCTACATGGTGGATGCGCTCAGCGGGCTGGTTTTCGTTACCTTTGCTATCGCTGGAGGAGAAGCAGTCAGACAGTGTATGGCTACCAGGGCAGCCTTTCGCAGACTGCACCGAATGCGTGACCTCTCTCTGACCGAGGCACTGGGTGAGCGATATCGTGAACTCGGGACCGATCGGATATGGGTCATTGATTATGCCAAGCCAGCCGCCTTTACCATGGGATTATGGAAGCCACGCATTGTATTGTCCTCTGCACTATTGTCCGTACTGGACAAGCACGAGGAAGAGGCTGTCATATACCACGAAGCCTATCATATGAAACATTATGATCCGTTGAAGACCTGGTTGCTGCAAGTGTGTGCTAAACAGCTGTTTTACTTGCCGGTGCTGCGTCACATTACCAATCATTATAAGACGGCCCGTGAAATTTTGGCTGATAACGAAGCGATCCATCGAGCTGGTTCACCCGTTGGGATTGGGAGCGCATTGCTCAAGCTTCTGAGTATGACACCTGCCAATACTCGCCTGGTAAACTCGGCCGCTTGTTCCTCGTTTGCAGAAACGTCCATTAATTATCGTATCTCACGTATTTTAGACCCTCAGCAAGAACCTGTCATTCAAATGCCTTGGCGTTCGATTATGTTTTCCAGCTATGTGCTAGTGATGCTGACACTTATGTTCGCACTGGCGCTAATCTAGTTGGACAAGATGTTTCTTACGGGTGGCGCTTTTCGCGCTCCCGATTCTCGATGTGCAATACACTACACTATGTAGTTTGTTGCAGGATTTTTATACAATTTAAAAGGAGATGAGCAAATGAATCAAACGCTTATGAATATTGGATTATTGTTGGTACGAATCTTTACAGGGGTTATTTTTATCGTTCACGGTGCACAAAAGTTTCAGGGATTAGACGGAACCTCCGGCTTCTTCCAAAGTATCGGACTCCCTGGTTGGATGGCCCCTGTGGTCGCTACGGTTGAGCTGGTGGGAGGAATTGCACTGGTTCTGGGTATCGGAACACGACTGGCTGGAGCGGCATTGACCATTGTTATGATTGGTGTATTGCTAACCGCTAAAAAAGGACAGCCTTTTGGCTCGATTGAATTTGATCTGCTGATTCTGTTCACCAGCCTTCAGCAAGCGCTTGTCGGTGGACGTTTTCTGGCAGTGGATCAGTTATTTGGCCGCAAAAAGGCTGAAAACAGTAACGTACAGGTCTAAATGTTCATATAACCGCGTCCTTAGTCTTATAGGGCGCTTTTTTTGTTTTTCTCCTTTGTGAAATTTTATTGTAAATCATTTGCTACTTTCAACCGATATAACTAACACGGAATGTAATTCAAATATATTGTTTTATGAGCAAAGGGGAAAAAACATGGGAACAACGCGAAAGAGAAAAACGATATGGACACTCAGGAACAAGCTAAGTTTAGGCTTTTTACTTGTTTTGCTGATTCCGAGCTTAAGTATTTCCACTGCGACCTATAAATCATCATATAATGCTATGGAGAAACAGCTCCACGGGAGTGCGAATCAGGGGGTAGCGACAGCTAACTCCATTATTGAATACGCAATCGCCAGTAAAATTAAAGATGCGAGTTATTTGGCGGAGCGTCTGGACGGCTCGATGATAGATGGTCGAAACAGCCCTTTGATTCAGCCCAAGCTGATCCAATACAAGGGTTTGCATGAAGATGCCACGGATATTTTTGTTGGAACACCGGAGGGGCTGATGATTCGGGGGGTGCCCAAGGAGGATGAAGGGACATTTGATCCTCGCACACGCCCATGGTACATAGAAGCGATGAAGCAGCCCGGTAAGGTTGCAATTACGCCTGTGATCATCAATTCATCGGGTATTCCTGTTGTCGTAGTATCTCAGACGCTTTCCGACAAGTCCGGCGTTATCGGGATTTCTCTAAATCTGGAGAGTGTACGTAAACTGGCCTCTATCAAAGTGGGCCAGGAGGGGTATATCATCATTTTGGATCATACGAAGAAATTCGTAGTCCATCCTACGGCTAAAGCGGGCTCATCTCCTCAGGAGAATTCGCTTGATAGGTTGTATACTGCGCCGAGCGGGAACTTCAACTATATGCATGAAGGTCGCGAGAAATATTTGACCTATGTAACGAATACGGATACCGGCTGGAAAATTGCAGGTACCTTCTATCAATCCGAGATTAGCGATGCCACCGCTGCCATGCGTTATGTAACCATTTTCGTGCTGGCTGCCTCACTGGTGATTGCGCTTATCGCGATTTTCCTGATTACCCGTTCTGTTTTGGTACCGATTCGTAAGCTGCAAAAATCAGCAGAACGAATCAGTGAAGGAGATTTGACGGGCGATTTGGAAACTGGAAAAACGGATGAGGTGGGCGAATTGTCTGCTCACTTTCAAACCATGGTGGATAGTTTGCGCACGATGATTCGAAGCGTACACGAAACGACAGATCGGGTGAGTTCTTCAGCGGAGGAGCTGGCTGCGGGTGCAGATCAGACAACCCAAGCGATTGAGCATGTCACCATTGCTATCCAGGAAGTAGCTGTGGGCAGCGAACGTCAGGTGGAGAGCGTCAAGCACGGCTCCGTAAATATGGAGGAGCTTGCTCAGCAAGCAGCGAACGTATCCGAGCGTATGGTGGGCGTATCTGAACATGTGAAGATGAACGCCGAGTCGGCTCAGGAGGGCAGCAAGGCTGCTACGCAGGCTGTCCAGAAGATGCATGACATCGATGAGACCGTTAACGATCTCGGACAGGCCATGGACTCTCTCAATGAGCGCTCCGGTGAAATCGTGAATATTATCAGCGTTATATCCGGTATTGCCAAACAGACGAATCTTTTAGCTCTGAATGCGTCCATTGAGGCCGCACGTGCTGGGGATCATGGTAAGGGATTTGCCGTGGTCGCTACGGAGGTACGTAAGCTAGCTGAGGAATCAGCGAAATCGGCTACTTTGATCTCGGAGCGCATTGAAGCGATGCAGGTGGATATGAATCATGCTCTGGGCGCTATGCATCAAGCGCGGACACGGGTGACGGAAGGCATTGATTCGGTAACCACGTCTGAGCAATCCTTTGCGGAAATCAGCCAGGCCGTGGAACGAGCTATGGTACATATCAATGACATTACCGGAGTGACTCAGGAAATGGCACGGGGGACTGTAGGTGTCGTAGATATTATGAGCGATATTGCCCACATTTCGGACGAGGCAGCGAGCAACACCGAGTCGATCTCAGCGGCAGCTGAGCAACAGCTCGCTTCTATCGAGGAGATTGCTTCATCTACAGCGGACCTGAGCCAAATGGCAGAGGAATTGCGCGAACTGGTTGGACGTTTTCAGGTTGAAGGAAAATCCTAAAATGATAAAAAGCGCCCGGATACAGGAGATTGCACTCTGTATCCGGGCGCTTTTTAATGTGTTTAGCATAATTTCTGGTTTGCAGGGTTAGAAGTTAACGTTGGAAGGACTTGCGGCGATCCAGACGGAAACGGACATCCCGTGAGCTGTCGGAAGGACGCAGCGAACTTCTCTGAAACATATTGTTCAGAATCAGTGCGAAAATGACTAGCACTGTCCCATATAGTTCAAAACGGCTAATGACATAACCTTGGAAGTACATGAGTACCAGCGTGGTGATCGGTACAAAGTTAATAAATAGAATTCCGTTCAGTGGAGACAGCTTTCGGATTCCGGCATTCCAGCTAAGCAGGGCAGCTAGTCCTGGAAGCAGGATCATAAAGCTCATTTCGTATTTAACTGACCACACAGCCTGCCAGTCCGGCACCACAATCCAGTTGAAAGCAGAGGCAAATGTGACGACTACGAAGGAGACGAGAGTTCCCAGCAGGCAGGTTAGGGTTGAATACCGAAGAGTAGACCATCCTGCAAAGTGGCTGCCTCCCATGGAATATAAGACCCATCCGACGACGCCTACGAAAATAAGCAGCAGCGGCAGTAAATGTTGTCCGGCAAGTGTGAAAAAGGTCCATTTTCCGTTCGTGATCACAAGTAAAGCCCCAGCCAGCGCAATCACCATGCTGATTAGTGTATATTTCGGAGGCATTTTACGGGTCATGATCCACACCATCGCAATGGAAATCATCGGCATTAGCACTTCCATTATAGAAGCTACCAGAGTACCTGCTGCCCCCATCGCGTGCTGTCCCTGGAAAACGGCCATATTATAAATGGTGAATCCCATGGTCCCAAAGAATAACAACGTCTTGCCCTTGCCCTCAAAGCGAAATGCCGTCCGTCCCTCTTTGATCCACAATAGCACGACTAAAATGAGTGTAACCGATAAATAGCGCAAAAATGAAAAGTACAGTGGATTGATATGTTGTAATGCAATGTGCGAAACCGGAAACATCGCCCCCCAGGACATACTGGCGATTAGGCATAATAAAGATCCGGTCATGATTTGTCTGTTCATGATGTACAAATGCTCCTCCTTGCCGGTCTCAGCGGACATATCTTATGGACACATCATAAAGGATAGGAAGCTGTTGGTAAAATGATTGAAAATAAACATTATGATCATTTAAAATGATAATAAGTGACAAGGCGCGTCAATTTTGGATGGCCCCTTGTCCTTCACAATAAGGGGGAGCAGTAGTGGATCTGAACGATTTAAACATTTTCCAGACGGTGGCTGCGCATGGCAGTGTCAGCAAGGCTGCAGCCGAGCTTAGCTATGTCCAGTCCAATGTAACGGCCAGAATCAAGCTGCTCGAAAAGGAACTGCAAACGCCTTTATTTAATAGACATAAGCGGGGAATGATCCTCAATGCAGAGGGCAAGCGTCTGCTGCAATATACGAAAAGCATTTTATCGCAATTTGAGGAAATGAAACATGCGTTTCAGAATACCTCTGCACCTTCGGGGGTACTGGAGATTGGCATTGTGGAGACTGTCATTGCCCTCCCGGCCATTTTACATGCTTACTATAGCAAGTACCCGGATGTCGAGTTGTCCCTCAAGGCCGGGGTTACAGAGTCTCTGGTGCAGGAGGTTGCAGAAATGCGGCTGGATGGAGCTTTTGTGACCGGGCCGGTCAAGCATCCGCTGATTGAACAGTTTGATGTGTTTCAGGAAAAACTGGTCCTCGTATCCCAAGGAGATGACTTTTCTGTCGAGGATCTTACAACCCGTCCACTCCTGCTGTATAAAAAAGGTTGCGGCTACCGGGGACGGCTGGAAACTTGGCTCAAGATGGAGGGGATTATTCCCAAGCAGATTATGGAGTTTGGGACATTTGAGACAATTATCGGCAGTGTGGCGGCCGGTATTGGAATGACTGTTTTTCCCGAATCGTCGATCAGCGGGCTGGTATCTCAAGGCCTTGTATGCGGTCATGCGATGCCTGAGCCGTACAATGAAGTAACAACGGTGTTTATCCGGCGTAAGGAAGCCTTTGTTACCAGTACTTTGCAGTCTTTTATAGATGAGATTATCACTCAGACAGAGGCGTAGCTTTATCGCTTGGGCTCGGTTACAATGAGAGGGATTTGATCTCATTTTTCTTCCTGAAGGAGGGCTATTATGTTTACAATATATCCGGCGGCTTCCCGATTCAGCTTCGATAAGGGCTGGTTGCGGGGAAGTCACAGCTTTTCATTCGCGGAGTATCAGGATGAGAACAATACAGCATTTGGCCCTATGCGTGTCTGTAATGACGATGTCATCGCACCGGGACGGGGATTTGGGGCGCATCCACACAGTGATATGGAGATTGTTTCGATTGTGCTGTATGGGGAACTGCGTCATGAAGACAACCGTGGACATGTAGCGGTAACCCGTTTTGGAGGCATTCAGCGAATGTCAGCGGGCCACGGCATCATTCATACGGAGCACAACGCTTCACAAACGGAGGATGTCAGTCTGCTGCAATTGTGGTTTAGCCCGCATACGAGAGGACTGAAACCGTCATATGAGGCTACAGCATTCAATCCTGAGCGTCTTTACGGTCAGCTTCTGCCTGTCGTTGCCGGAAAGCGCGTACCAGGCACGGAGGGTGAAATAGCTGCAATCAACCAGGATTTAACGATTTATTTAAGCAAGCTTCAGCCTGGAGAACAAGTAGAATTCACACAGGCCGAGGGTCGGCGCGTGTTCCTGTTCATCATCGAAGGCTCGCTGCGTGTGAACGGTGAACATATTCTGCAAGGACGCGATTCCGCTCGTATTGAGCAGGAGCCGAAGCCGAAGCTCTCACTGAAAGCAGAAGATTCTGTTTTTTATATGTTGATTGATTTGCCCTAAAAGGAGGTGCGCACAATGGCGCAGCAGGAAACATGGCTGATTAAGCATGCCGTCACGGGACGTAGCTTTGCTGACAGCCGCAAGCAGAGTTTCGATTGTCATTTTGAATCGGTGGACGGTGTGTTTCGCTTTACGCTTCAAGAGTTGCCGCGTGAGATGGCGGAGGCGATTGTGCGTTATAGCGGGGAGTTGAACGTATTTCGTTTTGTAACCCCGGTAGATGATGGCCCCCTGGTGAAGCATTGGTATTACGTCACCCCGGAAAGTGTGGAATATCATGATCAGACAGATAAGCTTACGTTCGAAGCTAGTTCTGAGATTGAATACCATCCCGAGGAGTATTGGGGCGATTAATCATTCCTTTATCATAAATTTTCAGATATATAATGGATTTCCGAAGGCTCTGCATCATTGCAGGGTCTTTTTGTTATCCGTTCAATATGTTGAGTTCATTGGATACATAATCCTTTGCAGGCTGGTGCATCCTATATGTCATATTATCTGTTCGGCTCATTCGTAAAGGGGGAATAACGATGAAGAAAGGGCGCTTTCCCAAGTTGCCGAAGCCACCGTGGAGCCGGAGAGCGATTCCAGCCGCAGACCGCAAGACACGAAATTCCAATGTGCCTAAAGGACTGCCTGAGTCTTCGTGGCTGGAACAGCCGCTACGTAGCAGTGTGGAAGACAATTTGATTGCTTTGCGTGATATTTTCAAGGATTGCTCTGATATCGTCTATCGAGAGCTCATGATTTCCCCTGAACGCAAAGGGTTGTTGGCTTATTTTGAAGGTACGGTAAAATCGGAGGATTTGCAGGATCATATCCTGCGGCCTGTCATTCTGGGTATGATGCTCAAGGACCCTGAAGTGAACGGCAAATTGGAGCCGCTGGATGAAACTCGTATCTCTATGTCCCAGACCAAAACGATGGACGAATGGAAGATGGTATCGGCAGCGATACTGGACGGCAATGCCGCCTTGTTCGTAGATGGCACGCCTCGTGCGTATATTTTTAGCGCCAAGGGCGGTGTCCGCCGTGGCGTAGAGGAACCACAGACAGAAGCGGTTATTCGAGGTCCGCGTGAGGGATTCACTGAGACTCTTCGCGTTAATACGGCACTGTTACGCTTCAAGCTGAAGACCTCCAAGCTCAAGATGTACAGCATGACCATCGGAACAGAAACTCAAACGAGCGTCGTCCTTACTTATATTGAAGGGATCATAGATTCGAAGCTGGTGGAGGATGTAAAAAAACGGCTCAGCGATATTAAAATTGATGGTGTTCTGGAGACGGGGTATATTGAGGAACTGATTGAGGATCATCCGTTTTCACCGTTTCCGCAAATGGAATACACTGAACGTCCGGATACCGTCACTGCGCAGTTACTGGAAGGACGTTTTGCCATTTTTGTGGACGGAACGCCTTTTGCTCTGATTGGTCCAGTCACCATGTGGCAGATGATGCAAGCGAGCGAAGATTATTACGAGCGCTTTTTCATCAGTAATATGGTGCGCTGGATACGTTTTCTTTTTCTCGTAATGGCTCTCTTTCTGCCCGCATTATATGTAGCGGTGACGACCTATCATCAGGATATGCTGCCGACGACGCTTATCCTGAGTATTGCGGCGGCTCGCGAATCCATCCCTTTTCCAGCACTGGTGGAAGCATTGATGATGGAGATTTCCTTTGAGGCATTACGGGAAGCAGGGATTCGTCTCCCCAAAACGGTCGGTCAGGCCGTCAGTATTCTTGGTGCACTCGTCATTGGGCAGGCCGCAGTACAGGCAGGAATCGTATCGGCGCCCATAGTCATTGTTGTGTCGCTCACAGGTATTGCGTCGTTTACCATACCGCGTTTTAACTTTGCCATCACGGTTCGTCTGCTGCGATTTCCCATCATGCTAATGGCGGGTTTATTCGGATTGTTTGGGATCATTATTGCGACAACGCTGATTGCTACGCATCTAACCAAGCTAACCTCGTTTGGTGTCCCTTATATGAGTGGATATAGCCCATACAACCATATGGATCAAAAGGATATCGTCGTCCGCGCGCCTTGGTGGAAAATGACCAAACGTCCTTCCTGGATTGGTAAAGACAACAACAAACGAGCGAAGGAAAAGATGAATGGAACGCCCAAAAGCGAGGAGGGATGGTGATGAAGCCCAAATCGAATACACAACAAATACGTAAAGTCGCTGTGCTCTGTTGTCTGCTGCTATGCTCTGTTCTCTTGGGAGGATGCTGGGATCGCCGTGAAGTGAATGATGTGGCTTTCGTGATGGGTACCGGGCTGGACAAGGAAGGCGATCAATACCGGGTAACGATGCAAATCGCTCTACCCGGACAACTCGGATCTTCGGGCAGTACAGGAGGAGGGGGAGGTACCAGTGGTACGAAATCCTACTATCTGGAGTCCAAAATAGGCCCAAGCTTTCGAGGAGCAAGTACCGAGGAACAGCGCGGAGTTTCGCGAACACTCAATTACTCCCATCGGCGGGTGCTGCTGTTCGGCGAGGCGCTGGCACGAGAAGGGATTAGCAAAATGATGGATGTACTGGCACGTGTTCCGCAGAACCGTCTGTCGTCCCTGGTTGTTATTACGAAGGGTTCAACGATGGAATTGCTTCAGGCAGATGCTCCGATAGAGCAATATCCAGCAGAAATGGTGCGTGAGCTCAATATTTCCTATATGAAAAAACCTCGTTCCGTTAAGCTGTTGATGAATTCCGTCCTGCTGGAAGGCGTTGACCCGGTGGTACCAGTAATGTCTCTGGTGAAGAATGGGCCCCCTAACCTTAAAGACAAGAAAACGAATATTCAGGTCGATGGACTGGCTGTGTTTCGCAAAGACAGGTTAACAGGAATTATTGATAACCACCTCAGTCGGTTTCTGCTTTTGGGTATGGAGCAAGCCAAGGAGACAGAAATATTTATTCCCCCTCCCAAAGGTAGAGGTTACATATCTGTACACCTCATCGAAAATAAAGTCCAAATTAAGCCCCATATTCAAGGGGATGAGATTCGAATGACCATTCATATGAACTGCAATGGGAATGTGAAGGAAAATGAGACGAGTTTCGATATTTCCAACGAGGAAAATTTGAAGTGGCTGGAGCAGCAGACAGCCGAGGAAATTAAGAGGGAGCTGGGAGAGGCTGTTCAGGTGATTCAGCAAAAGTATCGTTCAGACGTACTTGGTTTGGGCCGGGCTATTATTACGAGTCAACCGGATGAATGGAAACGGATCAAACCCCAATGGGAACAACTGTATCCCAAGGTGAAGGTCACCATAAATCCGGTCGTGCATATTGAGAATATCGGTGCGGTCACCAAACCATTCGGGGTCAAAAAGGAGCAAATCCAATGAATAAAGTATTTCTGTTACCTTTGGTGCTGGTTATGCTCTTCATGTATCTGATGGACCGTAAAAATATTCACAATGCACCAGCCATCAATCGCTGGGTCTCCCGCGTAATGTATGTTATTAGCATTGGTATCTGGATTTACGGAACATCAACGAAGAGCACCGTTTATGTGGCTACATGGCTAACCCGTTTTATTGACATGTGGCTCCCCCCTACGTTGTAAATCGTGTAATGGATGCCTGCGGGCAAAAGGAGGATGTACCTGCATGAAACAGTTCACAACCAGACAAATTGTGCTGCTTGGTGTATTGATGGAGGTCGGTATTACCCTTATACATGCTCCGGCGCAGGCAGCGGATCACGCGAATCAGCATGCTTACTGGACCTGTATAATTGCGGCTATCGTGCTATGCTTGCCGATCTGGGCGATGTTGAAACTTAAACGACGGTTCCCTAATCAGGATCTGATGCAGGCGATGGTGAGCTCTCACCCTGTGCTGGGCCGTGTGCTGCTTGCAATCTACCTTATTTTATTCCTGATCATCTTTGCACGGGATTTGAGGATTATTACGGATCTGGTGGAGGTGGTGCTTTTGCCGCTGACTCCGATTGTGGTCACTTCTCTTATTGTGCTGTTGACTCTAGTATTTATGGCTAAAGGCGGAATAAGCACCATCGTGAATATGACCGAGAATTTTATACCGCTGTTGATTGTGACGCTGTTGACCATGCCGCTTTTTTTTGGGCGTAATATGGATTTTTCAATGCTGAGACCCTACTTACATCCAGAAGTAGAGGGAGTAATCAAGGGGAGTTGGCGCATGCTGGGTTATATGGCCGATATTATGATAGTCCCCTTTGTGATTTCTGGGAAGAGCTATAATGGGCGTAGTGCGTGGTTTGGGCATTTGCTCGGAACCGCTTTTCTGACCATGCTGGTGCTGCTATCCGAGTTGGTTATTGGTGTTCCTATCTTGTCACGGCTGTTTTATCCAGCGTATGAACTGGTGCGTCAATTGCAGCTAACGGACTTTCTGGATCGGTTCGATTTGTTCGTGGCAGTACTGACCGTACCGACCTTTCTTACGAAGATTGGGGTTGATCTGTACGTTACCAGTTTGGCGGTAAAACGGATGTTTGCCCAAGCCTGGGGGAGCCTGATGGTTTGGCCCGTAGGTTTGTTAGGCTATGTCTGTTCGTTTATGCTGTTCTCCAACATTGTGCAAATTTATGAGTTCAGCCGGGAGTGGACCGCGGTGATGATCATTTTTTTTGTTATCATGCCTTTGTTGCTATGGATGTTGCTCCGACCCAAATCTAAAGGGAAAGGCGGAGATGATAGGGCATCTAACGGAGAGCGGGATAGTAGTAGTCAGAAAGAAAGCCAGCATGGAGGCAGAACAGAACACGGCCACTTATAAGATTACTGTATTCATCGGAAAAGTAATTCTTATTTGTCTTTTACCCCTCTGATTGTATACTTGGTAGAAAGAAATACGACATCTACAAGGGAGGCAACAGAATGGCACAACGCATGGCAGGCAAGAGAGTCGCTCTTGCTGGTCCCCGTAAAGCAGAAGAAATGGCGCTGCTAGTTGTGAAGATGGGGGGGGAGCCAGTACAGCGCCCGGCCCAGGGTACCGTTTTTCTGGATGATATCGAGCTGCGCAACGCTGTTGTATCGTGGGTGAAGCACCCTCCGGACTGGTACATCTTCACGACAGGTATGGGGCTGGATGCCCTGTTCGATATGGCAGAGGATATGGGCGTGGCTGAGCAGATTATGGAGTTGCTGCAATCTTCCAACATTGCAGCGCGGGGCTACAAGACGGTCAATGGACTCAAAAAGCGTGGCTTTACGCCAGCAGTACGAGACGAGGACGGAAGTTTGATCGGATTGACAGGAGCTTTCGCCCCATACGATCTGAAGGGAAAAGAAGTATTGTTGCAACTGCATGGCGATCCAGCCCCACGGTTGGTAAAGTGGCTGGACGAGCAGGGGGCAGTAACCCGCCAGGTACTTCCTTATAAGCATATCCCACCTGAGGAAGCAAAATTGCAGGCGTTACTGGAGGATGTTATCCATCGTAATGTTGATGCTGTTACGTTCACGAGTGGTCCGCAAATTCGATTTTTAGCCCAATATGCGAGAGAGCAAAATCGAATCGAGGATTTACTGGAAGCTTTCCGTGAGGATGTGATTGCTGTATCAGTAGGGAAGGTGACTGCACAGTCCATTGTGGAAGAAGGGATTGATCGAGTCGTGTTTCCAACCGAAGAACGCATGGGCGCGATGATGGTGGAGCTGGGCAAATATTTTGAACATAACGATTCGGTACATGGCTGTGGTCTGAAGATCGTGAATGGTCATTGAAATGAGATGGAAATGAGATAGAAATTATAAATATAGTATGCTAAAAATGAACTTATATTTTTGGATAAAGCGTAAAATAAAGATAAGGGCCTACGAGGTCTTTATCTTTTTTTTTGTTGGACATGCATCGACAAAGATTTTTGTTATGGCGAAAATATTTAGCTAATATAATGAATAAGTTTCGATGCATGATACTTAGGACAGGAGCTGAGACGTTAATGAATTCTATTTGTGTATTTGCCGGGTCCAGACCTGGACATTCATCGGTATATGTTGAAGCGGCAGGCAAGCTGGGAGAAGCCATGGCTCGCCATCATATCCGTCTGATCTACGGTGGCTCCAGTAGGGGGCTGATGGGAGAGGTGGCGGATGGAATGCTGGCGGGTGACGGTCAGGTCACTGGCATTATGCCCACCCTGTTATTTGATGCAGAGATCATTCATCGGGGAGTTACCGAATTTATTGAGGTAGCAAGCATGCATGAGCGTAAAGCGGCAATGAGCGAGATGGCCGATGCGTTTATTGCCCTTCCGGGTGGCTTGGGAACCTTTGAAGAGCTGTTCGAGGTATTGTGCTGGGCGCAAATCGGCATTCATCGCAAGCCGATTGGGCTGCTGAATGTGAATGGATATTTTGACCCATTAGTAGAAATGGTGCGTCATAGCGTGCAAGAAGGGTTTACTGGGTCTGAGCATCCAGCGCTACTAAGCATCTCTGCCGACCCGGACGAATTGCTACATATGTTAAAAAATAAAGCAGAGAACTTGAAATAAAGCGTTTTTCGTGCTTGCACAACTGATTGAGGCAAGGTTATGATAAGACCCATAATCAAATAGCGGACAGACAAGGTGCCTTTGCGGTTGAGCAAAGGGTAACAGGGAATCGGGTGCAAATCCCGAGCGGTCCCGCCACTGTAAGGAAGAGGATTTTTTTAAATGGTCACTCGTGAAAAACGGGGAAGACGAAAGAATCTGTTGATGCCAAGCCAGGAGACCTACCTTGATCTGTATGCACCGTTAACCTTCGCGGAGAGGATGGGTGTACGAAATCAGGAAATCAGGCACACGTTGCTTTTTCCATGTTGGTTAGAGGTTTGCGTGGATATGAACGTGCAGCAGCGTTTGAAGCGTAAACAGACAGGTGGAAAACAACGGCAGGCTGGAGGAAGACAAATAGTGTCTTCTTACGCTGTTTGTTCGTCTGATGAGAGATACGTACATAGAAACCCCATCCGGGTAGGATGGGGTTTTTTGAGTTACAGGATGTCCATAAATCATTGAAATAGATAGGATAGCTACCCTGAAAAGGGTGAATAGGAGGAGCACGATGAGCCCATTAGGAAAATTGCTGGTGATTGGATTTGGACCAGGAGATATGGAACATATCACAAAACGGGCGCTGGATGCGCTGGCCGAAAGTGAGGTCATTATCGGCTACAATACCTACGTTGATTTGATCCGTCCGTTGTTGAACGGACAGGAGATTGTACGCACAGGGATGACAGAGGAAGTGAGCCGTGCGCAGGAGGCGGTTCGCCAAGCAGAGATGGGCAAGAAGGTAGCTGTCATTTCCAGTGGAGATGCAGGAGTCTATGGTATGGCAGGGCTGGTGTACGAAGTGCTGATGCAAAAAGGCTGGCGACGCGAGGACGGGGTTGAGGTAGAAGTCGTGCCAGGGATCTCGGCTATTCAGTCCTGTGCTTCACTGTTGGGGGCGCCAGTGATGCATGATGCTTGCACGATCAGTCTGAGTGATCATCTGACCCCCTGGGAAACGATTGTGAAGCGTGTAGAAGCAGCGGCTTCGGCCGATTTTGTGATTGCATTATACAACCCGCGCAGTGGTCGGCGTACCCGCCAGATTGTGGAGACGCAGTCCATTTTGCTGCGTTACCGCGATCCGCAAACTCCAGTTGGGTTGGTGAAAAGTGCTTATCGTGAACGTCAGCAAGTTATTGTAACTACGCTGGAAGATATGCTGAATCATGACATCGGGATGCTGACGACTGTAATCATCGGCAATTCCTCGACAACGGTGTATGACGGCTTGATCGTGACTCCGCGCGGATATCAGCGCAAATACACGCTGGATGCGACCGAGCAAGCGCTCAAGCCACATCAGCGGCTCCGCACGGAAGCGGAGCCGTGGTCGCTGGGCGCACAAGAGGCTGCACCGCAGGCAGGCGCAGCCCCGACTACGCCCGCTGGACCCTCCGCGAGCGGCGCTGCGGTTGCGACGCAGGCACGCCCGCAAGCGATGGCTGCCGTGCAGGCAACGACCGCTGTGCAAACCGGCGCAGCAACCCCGGCATCGCTGGCGGCAGAGGCACTAAGCCGCCTCGCTGTTGGCGGCAAGCTGCCTGGCGCAGCCAACGCTCGCTGGAGCGGGCAAGCGCCTACCGCCGAGAGCACCGCCGGAACGGCAGCGGTGGCCGGAGCGGGGGCCCCGGCCGGGATGGCGACAGGCGGCTTTGGCAAGCCTGCGCTATTTGAGGTGGGCGTTTCCCCGGGGGTGGGAAACAAGAAGTTCACCGCTCGCCAGATGGCGCTGCTCGCCGAGGTAGCGGGTGATGATGGCGAACTGGAATACACGCCAGATCATCAGATTGTGCTGCGCGTGCCGTGTGCAGACCCCGAGGAACTGGTCGGACGGCTGCGGGATGAACGATTCATTGTCATGCCGATTGGCGATGTGTTTAAGGTGAAGGCGTGCGACTTCTGCAATATGGAGAAGGATGACGCTGTGCCTGTGGCTGAGCATCTACAGGTTGTACTTGGCGGATTACAGGCACCCAAGGAAACGAGCATTGCTTTGAACGGATGCGGTATGGCCTGCTATGGAGCGGTGCTGGAGGATATCGGCATCGTCTATCGCAAGGGAGGATACGACCTCTTCCTTGGTGGCAAAAAATTCGGTCGCAATGCTCATGCCGCTCAGCCCGTAGCGGAAGGGATTCCGGGTGATCAAATTACTGACATTGTGGAGAACGTCATCGCTGAATATAAGGAAAAAGGGCATCCGAATGAGCGTTTTCATAAATTTTTTAAACGTGTAGGTGTCGTTGCGGGTTTCCGGCATGAAGATGCACCAGCAACGGTAGAAGTGAATGCGGTTTGTGGTGATTAATGGACTGAAGGCCTGATGAACTGGATACAAGCATATATATAAAATAGGGCGTCATGCAGGCTATCCCTATTAAAGAGGAGGAAAAAACAGCAGTGGATGCAATATTGTTAGTTGGACATGGAAGTCGGGACCCGGAGGGGAACCAGGAACTGCTGGAATTTGCACAGGCAGTGGCAGACCGGGTACCGGATATGTGCGTGGAAACCTGTTTCTTGGAGTTGGCACGTCCCAGCATTGCTGATGGGATGCAAACATGTGTGGAGAAAGGTGCGACGCGTGTCGTTCTCATTCCGATTATCTTGTTCGCAGCGGTACATGCCAAAATTGATATTCCGATGGCTATTGATCGGGCAAAAGCAAAATATCCACAGGTGGAATTTGTATATGGACGCCCGATTGGCGTTCACGAGAAAATCGTCAGCATTCTGCAAAGCCGCTTGAAAGAGGCCCGTCCGGTTGCAGTTCCAGCGGGAATGAATAGCGCTGTAGGGGCATTTGCCGAGGTATCCGACGAAGAAACGGCGGTACTTGTGTTAGGACGCGGAAGTAGCGATCCAGATGCGAACAGTGACTTTTTCAAAATCACCCGTATGCTATGGGAACAGCTTTCTTATACGTGGGTAGAGAGCAGCTTTATCGGTGTGACGCAGCCTTCTTTTCCCGATGGATTGGAGCGTTGTGTACGACTGGGGGCCAAAAAGATTATCGTGCTTCCCTATTTTCTGTTCACGGGTGTGCTGATTAAGCGCATCGGAGAAATGACCCAGGAATTTGCCGAGGCTCACCCTACATTACAAGTGGAAATGGGAGGATATTTTGGTTTTCATCCTCAATTGATTGAACTGGTGCTGGAGCGAGCTAAGGAAGGCTTGTTCGGCAAGGTTACGGCCAATTGTGATAACTGCCAGTTCCGTCTGGAGGCGCAGGAGCACCACCATCATCACCACGATCATGAGCATCATCACCATCATCATGCACATGAGCACGATCATCATGATCACCATACACACAGCCATGATCACACTCATGAGCATGTCCATGCTCACAGCCATGATGACCATGATCACCATCATGAGCATTCACATACGCCATCTGTAGTGAATGGAAGCGGGCAGGTGAAGGGCTCATGATATTCATGCTATGTGGAACGAGCGATGCTCGGGAATTGGCGCTGCAAATCCGTGACAATGGCTTCAACGTATTGACCTCGGTTGTAACCGAAAGCGCGGCAGCCAGCTTGTCCGAAGCAGGGCTGGACGTACGTACAGGCCGAATGACAGCCGATGAAATGAGTGCAATGATTCGGGAGCATGGAATACAGGCGGTTGTTGATGCCAGTCATCCTTTTGCAGAAGAAGCACATGCGAATGCGATGACAGCTGCTCGCGAATCCGGAGTTCCTTATATTCGCTACGAGCGGGCGGGACTGGTGTATGACAATCATCCATTGCTCCACATTGTGTCTTCCTATGAAGAGGCCGCATTAGAAGCGAAGCAACTCAAAGGCTCTGTAATGCTTACAACAGGCAGTAAGACGCTCGGCACGTTCACCAAGCATTTACTCGGAGACCCGGAGATTCGTCTGGTTGCACGCATGCTACCGCGCTTGGACAATATGGAGAAATGCGGCGAACTGGGCATGGAGCAAAAGAATATTATTGCCATGCAGGGACCCTTTTCCCGCGAGATGAACGAAGCATTGTATAAGCACTATGGCACGACCGTGATGGTCACCAAGGAAAGCGGACGTACGGGAGCAGTGGATGAAAAGGTTCAATCTGCATTGGAGCTGGGGATTCACGTACTTTTGATTTCCAGGCCGGAAGTGGAATTTGGCACAGTATTTGATCATTTCGACGGAGTCATTAACGCACTGCGCACAGCAAAAGAGAAAACTTCAATTTGAGTTGAGTCTTGCCCTTGCGAGTTCAGTTAATCAGGAACGACTTCTGGCATGTATTTAAAATATAGTCATCTTAAAACAGGTGTTTTTAAGAGGTATCTATGATTTTGTAGCAATGAATTGTCATTTTCCTAAACTATTTTCTAATTTTCCATAAGGGAGTGGTCGATACGATGGATTTTAAAACAGAATTCAAACCGCTAACGGTGCAGCCGCAGGAAATTGAGGGCAAAAGCTTCGAGATGATCACAGAAGAATTGGGAGAGCATCCTTTTACAGCAGAGCAATATCCCGTTGTACAGCGTGTCATTCATGCATCTGCTGATTTTGAGCTGGGCCGCAGCATGGTGTTTCATCCAAAGGCGATTGAAGCCGGGATTGCAGCTATTCGTGCAGGACAGCAGGTAGTGGCGGATGTGCAGATGATTCAAGCGGGGCTGAGCAAGGATCGTATCCGTCAATTTGGCGGGGATGTGCATGTGTACATATCTGACCCTGATGTCATGGAAGAAGCGAAAAGACTGAATACGACACGCGCCATTATTTCGATGCGCAAAGCGATTCAGGCGGGCGAAGGTGGCATTTATGCCATTGGTAATGCGCCGACAGCGTTGCTGGAGTTGATCCGTCTGGTAAAAGAAGGAGCGGCTAAACCCGGACTGGTGATTGGCATGCCCGTCGGTTTCGTATCGGCAGCAGAATCTAAGGACGAGCTGCGCAAGCTGGATATTCCGTTCATTACGAATATTGGACGCAAGGGCGGCAGTACAATTGTCGTAGCAGCATTGAATGCGATCTCCTTAATGGCTGTCCGCTAGATGCGGTTGTCCGTTTGCTGTATCATGAAATGAATTAGAACATGATCAGCAGAAGAGGTTAAGGAGGAATTGGCATGGAAAAGGAAGCGGCGTCCGCCAACAGGCCCAAACGGATGAAAAGCGGTGAAGCTCCCGCGCCGGACAAGCCAATGCGGTCAGGCTTTACGACTGGAGCTTGTGCGGCTGCAGTGGCCAAAGGAGCGGTGCAACTGCTCATCACGGGCATTCCACCGAAGGAAGCAGTGATATCGCTGCCCGCGGGATTCGATCATGCGTTTGAGCTGATCGAGCCTGTGTTGGTCGCGGACGAAGCTTCCTGCACGACGATCAAGGACGGTGGCGATGATCCAGATGCCACGCATCAGGCGAAAATTATCGCCTCTGTTAGCTGGCGCGAGGAGCCGGGTATTGAGCTGGATGGCGGCATCGGCGTAGGGCGGGTAACGAAGCCCGGTCTGCCTGTGCCTGTCGGGGAAGCAGCGATTAATCCGGTGCCGCGACGGATGATTACGGAGGCTGTGACAGGCGTGCTTGAAGAGCACGGATCGGCCAAAGGTGTCCGTGTCGTCATCAGCGTACCGGACGGCGAAGAAATCGCCAAGAAAACGCTGAACGGGCGTCTTGGCATTCTAGGCGGTATTTCCATACTAGGCACGCGTGGTGTGGTCGTTCCGTTTTCCACGTCAGCTTATAAAGCCAGCGTCGTGCAGGCCATATCGGTTGCACAAGCGATGAACTGCCAGGAAATAGTCCTGACCACAGGCGGCAGCAGTGAAAAATATGCCATGCAAATGTACGATCAGCTGACGGAAGAGGCCTTTATTCAGATGGGGGATTTTGTCGGCTTTGCCATTAAGCATGGGAAACGGCTGGGAATGAAAAAGATTATTCTCGTCGGTATGCCTGGCAAGCTGTCAAAGGTAGCTCAAGGTGTCATGATGGTTCACTCCAAGAGCGCTCCGGTGGATTTTGGCTTTTTGGCTGAGGTCGCGCGTGAAGCAGGTGTGGACGAGTCGCTTGCAGCGGCAGTGGCAGAGGCCAATACAGCTACGCAGGTGGCGGATATGATGACCGAAGCGAATGCGCTTAGCTTTTTTGAAAAGCTGTGTACCTATGGATGTCAGCATTGTCTGGACCATGCAGGTGGTGGAATTGTCGTGGAAATGGTACTGGTAACGATGAAAGGGAACGTGCTGGGGAGGGCGAGAGTCGGTGAGTAGAGTGATTCGTGTCATTGGTATCGGTGAAAATGGAGCGGCAGGTCTGTCGCAGGAGACGCTGGAGCACATTGAGCGTGCCGACCTGCTGGTTGGTGGAGAACGCCAGCTAGCCTTTTTCAAGGCATTCGCAGGGGGAAAACGAACATTAAAGAGCGGCTTATCTGCCGTGGTAGAAGACTTGGGACGGTTGCGCAAGGACAAGGATATTGTCGTGCTTGCGTCAGGCGATCCGCTTTTTTTTGGAATTGCAGGTTATTTGTCCGCCAAGCTGGGGGCTGAACATTTGGATATTTTGCCGCATATCAGCTCGGTTCAGCTGGCGTTTGCGCGTCTCGGTGAAAGCTGGCAGGATGCGGTGCTGGAAAGCGTACACGGCCGTCCGATGACCGGATTGGCGCAGCGGATTGACGGACAGAACAAGGTCGCACTGTTGACGGACGACCGGAATCATCCCGCCGCAGTCGCTGCCTATCTGCTGCATTATGGCATGACGGAATATGATGCCTTTGTCGGCGAGCATTTGGGCGGACCGGATGAGGCGTATCAGCATTATACGTTGGATGAGATGGCGCAGAGAACGTTCCAACCACTGAATGTGGTTATTTTGCGCCGCCGTAAGGGTGAAGACGTGCCTGCAATTCGTCGGGGATTTGGCTTCGAGGATGCGGAATTTCACCAGCGTAAGCCGGAAAAAGGACTGATCACGAAGCGTGAAGTACGCGTATTCAGCTTGTCCGAGCTGCGTCTGACCGAGCGAAGCATCGTATGGGATATCGGCGCAGGTTCCGGCTCTGTAGCGGTGGAATGTGCGCGGCTGGCCAAGTATGGGCAAGTATTTGCCATTGAGAAGAACGAAGGCGATCTGGCTAATGTCGAAGCAAACAAAATCAAATTCCGTACCGATTTCCCGGTTATTCATGCCAAAGCGCCTGCCGGACTGGAAGATCTGCCAGACCCGGATGCGGTGTTTATCGGTGGGAGCGGGGGAGAATTGGCCGAACTGATTCGTCTGTGTGCTTCCCGTCTGCGGAAGGATGGACGAATTGTAGTGAATGCTGCAACGATTGAGACGCTGCATGATGGGATGAAGGCGATGCAAGCAGCAGGTCTCGATACTTCGGTGACGTTATTGCAAACAGCGCGCAGCAAGCCGATTTTGAATATGACTCGTTTTGACGGACTCAATCCGATATATGTCATTACAGGACAGCCGTCGGTGGACGTGGCTGACGAAGTAGCAGGGGAGTAAGCTGGTAATTCAAGAGGGGGAGAGAGACAGCATGAATACGGCGGCAACAGGAACACTTTACGGCGTAGGCGTGGGGCCGGGTGATCCCGAGCTGATTACAGTCAAGGCGTATCGCATGATTCAGGAATGTGCAGTTGTGGCTTATCCGAAGAAACGCCGGGGAGGTAAGTCGTATGCTCACGAAATCGTGGAGTTGTACGTCAACCCGGAGGAAAAGGAGATGCTGGGACTCATTTTTCCAATGACCAAGGACCCGGTTGTACTGGAGCGTGAGTGGAACAAAACGGTGGTTGCTTGCTGGGAGGCACTGAGCCAAGGCAAGGATGTAGCCTTTGTCACAGAGGGAGACCCTAATCTGTACAGTACCTTTATTCATTTGGCACGTCTCATGAAGGATCTCCATCCTGAGGTGCCGATTGTATCTATTCCGGGCATTTCGTCTGTGTTGGGAGCGGCGGCAGCGCTGGAATTGCCTTTGGCAGACGGAGATCAGCAGGTCGGTATTATTCCGGCTACGGATGATCGGGAAGCGATGAAGCGGGCGATTGAGAATCACGATACGGTCGTGTTTATCAAGGTTGCCAAGGTGCTGGATTTGATTTTGGATGTGCTGGATGAACTCCATCTTGGGGACCGTGCATCAGTCATTACCAAGGTCACTTCTCCTTATGAAATGGTATGGCGCGACGCACGTGAGCTGCGCGGACAGGAGCTTGAATATTTGAGTTTAATGGTGGTGAGCAAATGACGTTGGAGCCCAAAGTGTATATCGTAGGAGCAGGTCCCGGCGACCCGGAGCTGATTACTGTCAAAGGCTCCCGGATTCTACGCACGGCCGATGTGGTATTGTACACGGATTCGCTCGTGAACGACGAGCTGATTGCCACGGCCAAGCCAGAGGCGCAGGTACTGCAAAGCTCAGGCATGGATTTGGAGCGGCAGGTCGAGATTATGAGCGAGGCTGTGCAGGCTGGACGCAGTGTAGCTCGCGTACATACAGGTGATCCGGCAGTGTACGGTGCGATTTTGGAGCAAATGGTGTTGCTGAAGCAGCGCGGAGTAGCATACGAAATCGTACCAGGCGTCAGCTCGGTCTTTGCTTCTGCGGCGGTGCTGGGTGCAGAGCTAACTGTGCCTGACCTGACGCAGACGGTCATTCTGACGCGTGCCGAAGGCCGTACACCTGTACCGGATCGGGAAAAGCTGCGTGACTTGGCATCCCATCACTGTACAGTGGCACTGTTCCTCAGCGCAACGTTGGCAAAGAAGGTGGTCGTTGAGTTTTTGGCAGCAGGCTGGAGTGAGGACACGCCTGTAGCGGTTGTGCAGCGCGCGACCTGGCCGGACCAAAAGATCGTACGCACGACGCTTGGTCAATTACCCGCCGATTTGCGTGCAGCAGGCATAACGATGCATGCCATGATTTTGGCAGGCTGGGCGCTCGATCCGGGACTGGTGGATAAGGACGCGCATCGTTCCAAGCTGTATGACAAGTCGTTCACCCATGGCTACCGGAAGGGAGTGAAGCCCGGTGAGTAATCCATTTGCCGCTGTGGCGATCACGAAGCATGGAGTGGAAATGGTCCGCAATTTGGGAGCCAGCTTTCCGGGCACGGATGTGTATTACATGTCCAAGTTTGAGCGTGGCGACGAGCAGCAGCGTGGCATTCAATTGTTTGAAGGCTCGGTCAAGCTGATTTTGCCGGATTTATTTAAACAATATAACGGTATTATTTTGTTTATATCTCTCGGTGCAGTGGTTCGTATGATTGCACCAATTTTGGTGGATAAAAAGGTAGACCCAGCGGTAGTTGTCATTGATGATCGTGGCGAGCATGTCATTAGCGTATTGTCTGGCCATTTGGGTGGCGCCAATGAATTGACCCGCCATGTAGCAGCTGTACTAGGCGCACGTGCTGTAATCACGACTGCATCGGACGTGCAGGGCACGATCCCGGTGGACATGTTTGGTCGGGAATTGGGTTGGGTGGTCGATAGCTTCGACAAGGCCACTCCTGTGAGCGCTGCTGTTGTGAACGAGGAGCCTGTTGCGCTCATACAAGAGACAGGCGAACGGAACTGGTGGCGTTATGACAAGCCTGTACCTGGACATATCAAGGTATATGCTTCGACGGCAGAAGCATTGCAAGAACCGTTTAACGCCGCATTGGTCGTGAGTGACCGTTTATTGGAGCCGGAGGAAGAGGAGCAGCTTCTTTCTAATGGCGTGCTGTACCGTCCGAAAAGCTTGGTGCTCGGCATCGGCTGCAACCGTGGGACTGCATTGGAGGAACTGGAGGCGGGTGTGCTGGACACCTTGCAAGAGCTGCGTTTGTCCGTGAAAAGCGTACGGAATATTGCCACCATTGATCTGAAAAAGGACGAAGAGGGCTTACTTGCCCTTTGCGCCAAATACGGTTGGGAACTGGTGACGTATACTCCGTCAGAGCTGAATACGGTGCAGCTTCCCAATCCATCGGAAACCGTCTTCAAATACACTGGCGCATATGGGGTCAGTGAACCTTCAGCCTTGTTGTCTTCTGGTGCAGACCATTGGCTGCTGGAGAAGAAAAAAAGCGGCAATATGACGCTGTCCGTAGCGCGGGTTTCCTATGACTGACATCATGAAGCAGGCTGTACAGTCTGATCCGTCTGCTGCTACGCGCAGAAGCCGTATTGTTGTTGCCGGAACAGGCAGCGGCGCAGGCAAAACGACTGTTACCCTCGGGCTGATGAAGGCGTTCGCCGACAGCGGCCTGCGAGTGCAAGGGTTTAAGTGCGGGCCGGATTATATCGATCCGACCTATCATACTGCCGCGACCGGGACCTCTTCCCGTAATCTGGATTCATGGATGACCTCACCGGATACGGTGCGTGAAATCTTTATCCGTGCTTCCGAAGGCGCGGATATTTCCGTGATTGAAGGCGTCATGGGGCTGTATGACGGCAAGGACCCGCTCAGCAACACCGGCTCGACCGCTGAGATCGCCATGCTGACGGACAGCCCTGTATTGCTGGTGGTCGACGTGCGCAGTATGGCACGAAGCGCCGCCGCTATTGTGCTCGGCTTTCAGCGCTTGGAGCCCAAGCTGCGCATTGTGGGCGTAATTGTGAATCGCTGCGGTAGCCAAGGGCACTATGGCATCGTCAAAAAGGCGATTGAGCAGGAGTGCGGCATCCCCGTGCTCGGCTGGTTAAAGCGTGATGACGGGCTGGATATTCCTGAGCGTCATCTGGGTTTAGTACCCGCTGTGGAACGCGGCGAGCTGGAGCTGCTTTTCCAACGGGCGGCAGAGCTGATCCGCGCGGGTACGGATCTGGATGCACTGCGGGCATTGGCGGATTCGGCTCCGCCGTTGTCTCTGCCCGCACAACCGTTGTTTCCCCCGGATTGGCTTCCATCAGCAGGGCATGAAGCTGATACCGGGGAACGTCCCGTCATCGCCGTCGCCAGAGATGCGGCGTTCAATTTTTACTACCCGGAAAATATGGATTTGCTACGTCAGGCGGGAGCAGAGATTGTCTATTTCAGTCCGCTGGCGGGAGAACGCGTACCTGAGCAGGCAAGCGGCCTATACCTGGGCGGCGGTTTCCCCGAAGAGTTTGCCGCAGATATCGCTGCAAATACGGGCTTTTTGGAAGATATCCGCAACGCGGTAAGCCAGGATATGCCAGTATTCGCCGAATGCGGCGGTTATATGGTACTGGCACGGACACTTAGGGATCGTATGGGGAATGCCTATCACATGGCCGGGGTTATTCCGTCGGACGTCCGCATGCAGGAGAAACGGGCTGCACTGGGATACCGGGAAGCAACCGCTTTGCAGGATTGCTTGCTGCTGGAGGCTGGAGAGACCATCCGGGGACATGAATTTCATTATTCTGTCATGCACTATGATGAATCATCCGCCCCCTACTCCTACGCCTATCAAACCAAGGGGATGCGTGGTCTCCAGAGCGAGGGTTATGCGAAAGGGAACCTTTTGGCAGCCTACACGCATGTTCATCTTGCATCTCTTCCCAAGGCGGCAGCACGCTGGGTGGAACAATGCCGGGTTTACGGTCAATAGTTTTGCAAACGAGTGCACCACTTCATATAAACGAAAAAAGCCGAGTCCCCTAAAGGGCCCGGCTTTTCTAAATTCAATAGATTTAAACCTTACATAGTATGGAAGCGTATACATTACTTTTTTGGTGATTCGCTTACATGAGTTTTTTCAGTTGGGAAATCCTTCCCTGACTCACGCCAAGCATGGAGGCGAGTTGTTTTTGTGAAGATGCTGGATGTTCTTCCATAAGCTCTCTCATTTTCTCCAAAATAACGTCTGTGCGCTGATAAATTTTTTTCATATGCATATTTTGCTTAAGTGGAGGTGAATGGGTTTCAGTCGCTGTGACCGGAATTAAATCTTCCGTTTTCATCGAGGCTGCACATTCATCGCAGATAAACTGATCTTTAAAGTAGGTGTTGGTATCAACCGCACCGCAAAATATACAGTTGGTTGATTTGTACTTACGGAGCATGAGTGTCTGGTCTTCAATAAAAAACTCTAATGGATCGCCGATGTCAATCTCCATCGTCATGCGCAACTCTTTAGGAAGCACAATTCGCCCCAAGCTGTCCAAGGGCCGGGTCATTCCAGTCCTTTTCATTCATGCAACCTCCCCGGTTTTTTAAGATTTATAGAATGTATAAGGTTTGAGGCAATTCTTATCAATTCTATAACCGCAAGCATAAATTCTTACAAAAAGCGGCCCTTCATTGTTAATCAAGCATGGACGCACTTTTTTTCTTACGAGTATACCATAAACAGGCCGAATCGCCATCGTTCAGATTTATAAAGTTTGAATAAGTTTTAATAAGTTTATTGCGAGCGAACATATATGCTATAATCGTCTGCTAAAGGATTTAATAGGCCGTCTGTAGAATTATTTATATATGCCGTAGCTCGGACAATGATGGCGGTGTTATGAGAAATGGATAAGGGCCAAACGGAATTTTCTGAGCGTTTTGACCCCACAAACAAGAATAAATGACACGGGCCCCGCCTTTAAAGTCCTTATATACAAGTCAGGCAAGGAGGATTTATCATGGAAAAAAGAAAAGCATTGTTGTTAGGAGATTATTCGTATCCGGAGTTTCACCCGCTGCAAGGGGTGGACGAAGAGATTAGCCATATTTTACAGGATTGGATGACCGTACAGTGCAGTGAGAATCGTAAAATGCTGCTCAAGGAAAATCTAACCTCATTTGATCTATGTATCTCGTACTGCGATAGCCGCAAGGAGGTTCTGTCACCTCAACAAACAGCAGGATTGCTGTCTTATGTTAGTGGCGGGGGTGGATTGCTTGTGCTGCATAACGGAATCACATTGCAAGGACGGTATGAAATTGCACAGTTAATGGGGGCACGTTTCTTGCGACACCCGGCTGCAGGTCCACTTTCCTTCAAAGTAACGGAGCCGGATCATCCGATTATGGAAGGAATCGAGCCGTTCGAGATGCAAGAGGAGCCGTATCGTTTTGATTTTGATCCTTTCACTGAAAAAACACTACTGATGGAATATGAACACGAAGGCCAGTGGTGGCCGGCGGCATGGTCACTGTCCTATGGCTTGGGTCGGGTCGTCTATTTGATGCCTGGACATAATCAGCCAAGCTTCCAGCACGAGGGATACCGCAAGCTGCTGCTTCAGGCTGCCAAGTGGGCTGGACGCTTTCCGGGTTAAACATAGATCATTCCATTCATTGAGGAAGGGGAGCTGCGAACTTTATGCGGCTCCCCTTTTCAGGTTATACTATAGGTAATCACAGGTAGGGGAGGATATATTATGAGCGATTTGTTCAAAAAAGCCATCTCATTGGGGTGGGGCCTCACCGTTGTCAGCAAAGAAAAGGTGGAGAAAGCCGTCGAGGATCTTGTAAACCGGGGAGAACTTGCGCCCTCGGAATCCAAAGCACTGGTCGATCGTCTGATCGAACGAGGGGCAGAGGAACAGGGACAATTCAAAACAGTGATCCGCGAACAGGTTAGCCGCATTTTGCAGGAGCTGGAAGTACCTACCGAAAATGATGTTACAAGTTTGGAGCAGCGTGTGGCATTGTTGGAAAAACAGGTAGCGGAGCTGGAAAAAGAAAAGGCGGCGCTTACGGGTTCGAGCGACGCTGAAGAAGCGAACCGGCTGGATTAAAATGGCGGTTCGTATGAAGCACGCCGGTCGTTACCGGGAAATTGCCATGGCGCTGGCGCGTCATGGCTTTGGCTATATGGTGGAAGAAATGGGACTATTCCAGCTGCTGTCATTGCCTCGCAAGTGGCTGACGAGAGAAACTCCCGAGTCCAAAACGCTAGGTGAACGGATTCGACTTGTGCTGGAGGATCTGGGGCCTGCATTCATCAAGCTTGGACAGTTGGCAAGCACACGTGCTGACCTGCTGCCGGAGCCTATTATCCGTGAGCTGGTTAAGCTTCAGGATCAGGTACCACCGTTTTCATCTGAAACGGCGCGTGGCATTCTGGAGCAAGAGCTGGACACGTCATTAGAGGACATACTGGTTCGTTTTGACGATGTTCCGCTGGCTGCTGCTTCGATCGGGCAAGTGCATCTGGGCAAGCTGCACAGCGGCGAAATGGTCGCCATTAAAATCCAGCGTCCTGGCGTTAATCGCATCATTCGGCGAGATTTGGACATTTTGCGGGAACTAACCGCTATGGCAGCCAAGCGCTGGGAGTGGGTAGAGCGGTATCAGCTTCGCCAGATGGTAGAGGAGCTGGGGAGATCGCTCATTCAGGAGCTGGATTACAACCATGAAGCCCGTAACACAGAGAAGATTGCGCTCCAATTTGAGCAGGACCCACATATCTATATTCCGAAAATATACTGGGATCATACCTCTTCCCGTATACTGACTATGGAGTTTCTAGACGGAACTCACTTGGGTAGTCGTGAAGAGCTATTACGCCGTGGATATAACTTGAAAGAACTGGCGCAGCGGCTGGTGAACAGCATGCTGCATCAAATTTTTATAGAGGGATTTTTTCATGCCGATCCCCATCCGGGGAATTTACTCGTTTTGAAAAATGGCAGTCTCGCTTATTTGGACTTTGGCATGACGGGAAGGTTGAGCGAAGAGATGAAGAATCATCTCGCTTCCCTCATTATTGCCCTGATGCGCAAAAATACCGATGCCATGGTTCGGTCTATCGAACGTTTGGGTCTGGTCGAACCGGACACCGACCTGAATGCGCTGCGTGCCGATCTGGACAAGATACGCGAAGATTACTCAGACGTTCCTTTCTCACAGATCAGTATTGGTGATGCTTTGAACGACCTATTTGGCGCAGCGCAGCGCCATCGGATTGGTTTGCCGTCGGACGTCCTGTTGCTAGGCAAGGCGTTGCTGACACTGGAGGGGGTCGTGGAGCACCTGGACCCCGATCTCAGTATTATCGCTTTGGCTGAGCCCTTTGGTAACAAGCTGTTGAAGGAACGCTTCAGCGGTCGTCGTATCCGAGGCAAGCTGCTGGGTGGTGCGACTGAGCTGATGGAGACGCTGATGGAACTGCCAGGACATGCGAGGCATTTGGCCTCGATTATCAGCAAGGGCAAGCTTAAGCTGGAGGTTACTGTGCCGGAGCTGGAAATGCTTCTGCGCAGGCTGGATCAGATCAGTAACCGTCTGTCATTCAGTATCGTGCTGTTAGCGTTCAGCATTATTATGGTCGGACTGATTATCGGTTCATCGCTGAATCATCAGGCGACCATGCTGTGGAATGTACCTGCCATTGAAATCGGCTTTGTTGTTGCTCTCTTAATGGTTGCCTTTTTACTGTACTCCATTTTTAAATCGGGAAGATTCTAGATACTGACCAGAAAGGAAAACTTATGGATACACATAAGATGAATAATCTCCAAATTGCAGATGTGCCATGGCACCGCCTGACTACTCCTTATGGTAGGGGCACGAAGTTGCCACAATTGATATCCAACGGGGAGTACGCAGCAATTGCTGATCTGATAGAGCATCAAGGCACACTGTGGCAGGTTACGCCATGGGTGTTACTTTTCTTATTGCGTAATATGCATATGAGAAATTCGGATGATATCAAGCGGAGTGAGTTGGAACTGTACCATGCGGTTGTTGGAGCATTGGACATGGAAAACGCACAAGAGGATTCACAGAAGTCTGTAGAATCCCTAACCATGCTGCTGGACGAAAAATATCTATGGCCGGCAGACAGCGATCCAGAAGAAGATGAACTGGAGTGGGAAGAGGAAGAAGCACGCGGTTATGATCCGGTAGCTTTTTGGAGTTATTATGACTATAGTTATCGATTATTGAAGCAAGCACTGCCTGACTTTGAAAGCTTACTCCAGCAGCATGCGGACCCTGAGATTGCGGAATCCCTATCGGAGCTTGTACAGGAATTGCGGAAATTTTAAACATAAGAAAACGAATAAGATGAAGATAATGATTGTTATTTCAAGGAAATAGATGATTTCTTTCTGTAAACAGCCTTTTAACTCATTCGTCTCTGCGATTTCCTTACGTTATAATGATGGACTGAATGTAACGGACCGGGTTCGTTTGAGAGAGACGAGCTGAATGATAGGAGAGCCTTGGCGATTGGTCGCTGGACGGAGACCCGAAACACACGGGGTGCGAGTCAACACGCTACTCTCTGTAAATATAGGAGGCTGGAACGAGACAGTATGAATCTTAGACAACAATGGTTCGGTAATATCCGGGCTGATATACTTGCGGGCATGACCGTGGCGCTAGCACTAATTCCCGAGGCGATTGCCTTCTCGATCATTGCGGGGGTTAATCCCATGGTGGGACTGTACGCCTCCATCTCGATGGCAATTGTCATCTCTTTTGCAGGTGGACGTCCGGCCATGATCTCGGCAGCAACCGGGGCCGTAGCTGTACTGGTCGTTGGCCTGGTGAAGGATCATGGCGTGGAGTATCTGTTTGCAGCTACCATTTTGGCAGGAATCATTCAAGTGCTGCTGGGTGTTTTGAAAATAGGTCGCTTTATCAGCTTTATTTCGCAGCCGGTTATGACCGGATTTGTGAATGCGCTGGCGATCCTCGTCTTTATGGCGCAACTCACCCACTTTCATGGAGCTAATTGGATCATGTACGCGATGGTAGCGGGGACGCTGCTCATTGTGTATATTTTACCGAGATTTGTGAAAAGCATTCCTGCTCCATTGACGGCAATCATCATCATGACGATCATTACGTATGTATTTGGATTGAATGTGAAAACGGTAGGAGATATCGGTACGCTAACCAGCTCGCTGCCTTCATTCCATTTGCCGCAAATTGAGTGGTCGTGGCACACTTTGCGGATTTTGTTGCCGTATTCCTTTACGATGGCACTGGTTGGACTGCTGGAATCGCTGCTGACAGCCAGTATTTTGGATGAAATGACCGAAACGAAGAGCAATAAAAACCGGGAAGCCCGCGGGCAAGGGATTGCCAACTTTGTAAATGGCTTTTTTGGTGGTATGGGTGGTTGTGCCATGATCGGACAATCCGTCATTAATGTCAGCTCAGGTGGAAGAGGGCGTTTGTCCACTTTTACGGCTGGGGTATTCTTGGCCTTTCTGCTGCTCGTGCTTGGCGGGGTTGTAAAGGAAGTACCAATGGGTGCATTAGTAGGAGTCATGTTTATGGTGTGTATCGGAACCGTAGACTGGAAATCGCTCCGAAACATTGCCAAGGTACCCAAGGCGGACACGTTTATTATGGTGGTCACGGTGATCATTGTGGTGGCTACGCATGATTTGTCCAAGGGCGTGATCGTAGGCGTACTGCTGAGTGCTCTGCATTTTGGCTGGAAAATGGCTAAAATTCGCATCAGCGCAACGGAGAACAACGACGAAAAGGTGTACCATGTCAGGGGTCCGATGTTTTTTGCTTCAACGACTCATTTTGTCGATCATTTCGAACCTTCGGATGATCCAGAACGTGTCGTGGTGGACTTCAGTCATTCTCATATTTGGGATCACTCCGCAGTTACTGCCATCGGCAAGGTGTTGCAAAAGTATACGAAATCCGGCAAATCCATCACCCTGCGGGGATTAAATGAGGAGAGCCGTTTAATTGTAGAGAAGCTCGGCGGCCCTCTTGTTACCGAGCCGCTCGTATGATGAATCGTATAGCATAAATCAAAGCTTGAAATGAAATTTATTCATTTCAAGTTTTTTTTATTTATTTCTGAAATAAAGTAACACTTTTCTTCCTGAACCATAAATAAATATGACAAATTTTCATCAAAGTATTGACGTAATAATTGGGCAGGAATACAATCGTTGTTATTAAGCAGAGCAAGTACATAGGAATAATTGAAAATCGAAAGGTATACACATATGAACTTAGACTGGGAGTTTATTGTAGAGAGCTTGCCGTTATATGGAGAAGCTATGTGGTTGACGTTGAAGATCGCCTTTTTTGCTATTCTATTTTCATTAGTCGTCGGTTTGCTGTGCAGCACAGTACTGTATTACAAGGTAAGGGGAATTAGCGGCATCGTTGTTGCCTATATTGAGCTTTCCCGAAATACGCCGCTGCTTGTACAGTTATATTTTCTGTATTACGGGTTTACGAAAATAGGTCTGCATATGAGCGAAATGACGTGTGCCATCGTGGGCATGACCTTTTTGGGCGGGGGTTATATGGCTGAGGCGTTCCGTGGGGGAATGGAAGCAGTGAGCAAAACCCAGACGGAATCCGGGCTGAGTCTCGGACTGTCCAAGATACAACTGGCGAGATATGTTATTTTGCCACAGGCTTTTGCCATCAGTGTTCCGTCTCTGGGAGCGAATGCGATTTTTCTGCTCAAGGAGACCTCCATTGTTGGCGCCATTGCTTTATTAGATCTGATGAATGTGGCAAAAGACCTGATCGGCATGTACTACAAAACGACAGAATCGCTAATTCTGCTGGTATTGGCATATCTCGTCCTGCTGTTACCTTTGTCGATACTGCTGACGTGGGTGGAAAGGAAGGTGAGATATGCTGAATTCGGGGATTAATGTGCTCTTTGAAGGTTCCAATTTCGAGCGTCTATTAGGGGGATTACTGGTTACGCTGGAGATTGCGTTACTTTCCATTATTATCGGTACTCTACTAGGCATTTTGATGGGGTTGCTGCGCACCTTAAAATCAAGACCGATTCGGTTTGTGCTGAAATTATATTTGGAGACATTCCGCATTATTCCAATTCTGGTGTGGTTGTATGTTGTATATTTTGGATTTACTCCTTTGTTGAATGTGAATATCAGCGGGGAATTGACAGCAATTATCGTATTCAGCCTGTGGGGAGCGGCCGAGATTGGTGACATCGTTCGTGGTGCATTGGAATCACTGCCCAAGCATCAGGTGGAATCCGGGCAAGCATTGGGTCTGACATATGGACAGTTATACCGCTATGTGCTCATTCCCCAGGCGGTGCGCCGAATGCTTCCCGGTTCTATTAATCTGGCGACACGGATGATCAAAACCACTTCATTAGTGGTGCTGATCGGTGTAGTGGAAGTGGTCAAGGTCGGGCAGCAGATTATTGAGCTTGGTGTAATCAAGGCGCCCTCGGCATCCTTCTGGGTGTATGGCTTTATTTTCATATTGTATTTTCTCGTATGCTATCCGTTATCCAGACTTTCCAAAAGATTTGAACGCAGATGGCAAAATTAGCAGGATGGGGTGGATGTCATGGGAGAGGCTGTGGAGGTTTTACTCGAAATTCGAGGGCTGCACAAAAGCTTCGAAGACCGAAAAGTACTGCAACAGATTAATCTGGACGTAACGAAAGGGGAAGTCGTGGTCGTTCTCGGTCCTTCGGGATGTGGAAAAAGCACGCTCCTCCGATGTCTCAATGGTCTGGAACCAGTCCAGAGTGGAGAAATCCGTTATAGAGGGCAGGACCTGACGGATAAGAAAGTGAATTGGCGTGAGGTGCGGCAGCATATCGGAATGGTGTTCCAGAACTACGAGCTGTTTCCGCATATGACGGTCTTAGAAAATATATTACTTGGCCCGCTTAAAGTTCAGCGGAGAAGCAAGCAGGAGGCACTTGAGCAAGCGGAGCAGCTATTGGAGCGAGTGGGTCTGCTGGATCGCAAAGATGCGTATCCGAGACAATTATCAGGTGGGCAAAAGCAACGGATTGCCATTGTGCGCGCCCTGTGTATGAACCCAGAAATTATGCTCTTTGATGAAGTCACCGCATCCTTGGACCCGGAAATGGTCAGAGAGGTACTGGATGTCATGCGAGAGCTGGCACAGCAGGGCATGACCATGATTATCGTGACGCATGAAATGGGATTTGCCAAGTCGGTAGGGGATCGTATCGTTTTTATGGATCAAGGACAGATATGCGAAATGACTACGCCACAGCAATTTTTTACCCAACCGGAAACAGAGCGTGCCCAGCACTTTCTGGATATATTTCAGTACGAAACGATATAAACAGGGGGATGAATACAGATGAGAAAAGGAATGAAGTTCACGACGTTATTACTGGCTTTGAGCTTGCTGATTGTTGGTTTGGCGGGATGTGCAGGAGGCGGAAATACCAACGGTAGTTCAGGCTCGGCTAAATTTGCTTCGATTGAGGACATTAAAAAGAATGGCAAGATTCGAATAGGTGTATTTGCAGATAAGCCGCCTTTTGGCTACGTGGATTCGGAAGGGAAGAATCAAGGCTTTGACGTCTATATTGCGAAGCGGTTTGCCAAAGATCTCTTGGGTGACGAGTCCAAGGTGGAATTTGTTCTGGTGGATGCTGCCAGCCGGGTCGCCTATTTGGAATCCAACAAGGTAGATATCATCATGGCTAACTTTACGGTGACGGATGAGCGTAAGGAAAAAGTCGATTTTGCCAACCCGTATATGAAATTATCCTTTGGCATTGTGTCGCCTGATAGCGCTCCAATCACCACGATTGACCAATTGAAGAATTCGGATCAGAAGCTGATTGTCGCAAAGGGAACAACGGCTGAAACCTATTTCACGAAAAATTACCCTGATATCAAGCTGCTTAAATTCGATCAATATACAGAAATCTTCTCAGCCCTCAAAGACAAACGCGGGGCTGCCATTGCCAACGATAATACAGAGCTGATCGCCTGGGCAAAGGCCAACCCTGGCTTTACCGTAACCATCCCGGCCTTTGGTGGTCAAGATACGATTGCACCCGCAGTCGCAAAGGGAAATAAGGAGTTATTAGACTGGATCAACAATGAGCTGGCTACATTAGGCAAGGAAAACTTTGTGCATCAAGCCTACAAGGACACATTGACCTCTGTTTACGGAGAAGGCTTTACAGATCAACTGGTCGTAGAGGGCGGCAAAGTGGATTAATCATAGTATAAGTTGCTTATTAATTATAAAGAAGCGTTGGGCTTGCTGTCCCAACGCTTCTTTCATTTGGGGAAAAGGGAGCACGGGCAACTACTTATTTAGTCATGGAGATGTCCGCTGGGCCAATAGTAATCTTCATTCTCATGTTACAGTCTCACTGTTTCTCCATTCCATCTTCGGAGATGTATTCTATAATATCAGCAAGAGTAATAGTCCTTGAAAATCTTCGTTGGTAGGCAATTCTGTTCAAAGCATCCAAGATATGGACAAGTGTTTCTAATTCAAGTCTTTTGGTTTTGCCATTTACCATATCTATTACGGTAGCCGGACGTATTTTTGCTTCTACTGCCAGTTTATTTCGGGAAATATCAAGTTCTTCTAAAATATCGCCAAGTTTAAAATGATATCTCTCATGAATATTCATGATAAAAAATACTCCTTTATCAGTATAGATTCTAGTTACACGTACTCTGAAATAATGATAACGATTATGCTAAATAACAAGGAAAAAAATATCCCTGCCAGGGCAGAGATATAAGGTGCAGCGGACTATTCTGTGAATGTATCAGTGTTTCTCTGATTCATCCTCAGGTATATATTCGAGAACATCATGTAGGGTTAATGGACGACCAGAGAGCCGAATCAGTGTTTCCATCACGGTATTAAATGTTTTAAATTCGATTCGCTTGGATGTATTGTTACACATCTCATAGATGGTATTAGGCCTGATTTTTGCCTCACGAGCGAGAGCGTTTTTAGTAATCCCGATTTCTCGAAGTAATTCTTCAAGTTTAAAAACAATTCCCATACATACACCTCATTATAGAAATTTAAATAGAAATAGCATTAACTATTGAAGTTTATCTTTAAAGGATATAAAATAACTACAAAGGTTAATCTTGAAAAGTTATAAAATTTACAAATCTAATCTTTAGTAAAGACCGATTTAATAGATGTGAAGGGAGCTAAATCTAAATGAACAAAGGCAATTTTGAAAAAGTAAGTGTCATTCTTGGTCCCTGTGATCTTCCGCATATGTATGAGCTTTTTGAAGGCTATCTGATCAAGGACCGTTACGTCATGATGATCGACAATAGCGTGCTTACTCTTCGACATGTAAAAAAGGAAAGGCATTATTCGCATTTATATGTTGATGGTGACACGGGAGGAATCACTCTTGCAAGACATGTACAACGTGAAGACATAGATGTGATTACTGAGTTGGTCGAACGATTGCGCAACATGGATGCATTAAGTTTTCTTACAGATGAACTGTTATGGAACACATGTCGGGAAGATATAGACTTTGACTTAGTTCGGAATAAAGGACTATGAAAAATGGCGAACGTAAATTCTGATTCGAATTTTTGTTCTCGTTTTACTTATATAATGTAACACAGAAGCGTAAAAGGGTGAAATGGACACTGCCGTAATAAAGATACATACTTCCCCCAAAGCTCTTGCATGCTAGTAGATTTCATTATATAATCTTAAATGATAATGAGAATCATAATCATTAATAACAGTCTTAGGTGCATGCTCCCAATACGAGCCTAAGTGAATAGGATGGTGATGTACACATGGCTAAAGCAGATGTGGCAACTGCCAGAAGACAGCTTCGGAGTCCGAACAAGGTAACTCGCAGACGAGCTTTGAGAACGATCAAAGCTGTGAAACGCGCGAAGTAGCAGGTTCCAAGTTAACTGCAAATGGCAATACCAGTGTCAAATTTTTCAGTCTCCTCGTTTTGATATTGCACCTGCCTTCCTGATGGTGGTACACAGGAAAGTAGGTGTCTTTTTTTGAATAATAAAAAGCGCCAGGCGGGTATCGAACCGTTCTGGCGCATTATTTGGAGATATAAAAAAACCAAACTTAAAATGAACATAAAAACGGAGTAGACGGAATAGTGCTGTACAAGCGAAGCGATCGCTTTAAAAGCTTTCCGTAGGAAAGCGCGCTTCGGAAGCATCACCTCCCCGGATTACTACTCTATAAAAGGCTTTGTTCAAGAAAATCCGGGGGCGGTGGCGATGGGAGCACTATCCGACTGTGTAGTGGCACAATATGAAACTTTTAAGTTCGGTTTTAATACAAAAACTACATTTATTTCTTTTGTGCAAACAACCATTCAATCATATCCTGATTTTGCAGAGCCGGAACCCAGGAGAAGTGTCCTGTAGGTTTGATAATCCCTGCTTCGTATTCAGTGAAGTGAATGAGGTTTCCGTTTTGTGCTTTAATGGCAGCGACCATTTCTTGCGAGTTTTTAGGACTTACTGTGGTATCGTCTGCAGCATGGAAGGCCCAAATCGGAACGTTTTTCAATGCCTCGACGTGTGTAGGTTCAACAGGCGCATACATGTTAACGGCTTTTTCATAGTTGGTCAAACCGGCAATCGGCACACCTGCGGCGAACAAGTCCAGATTTTTTTCCAACAATCTCCACGTTCCCATGGCTCCTTGAGAAATACCAACAATATAGATTCGGTTGGTATCGATCGGGTATTTTAACGCCGTATCACGTACCAAATCGGCTACAGCGCTGTTGCGTGGCTCATCCGCCCAAATGAATTTATGCTCCAGGTCAATCGGGCTTTGTGGAGCGATGACGAAGGATGGGTGTTTGGCTTGCTGCTCAGGAGAAGCCCAAGTGACAGCACCAGCATTCGCTAACAGGTTGACTCCGTTTCCATCACCGCGTTCGCCGTTTCCGTGCAGGAATACAACCAACGGGTAGGTTTTGTCAGGCTCTACCTTAGGCTCAAACGTAAAGTAGTTCAGCTTGAAGCCTTCTTTATTTTCAAAGGTGTTTTTTTGGAAATCGTCCACGATTGGTGTAATTTTATCCGTTGCTTTTACAGTCTGTGTAGAGGCTGGGATGACTGTTTTCTTTGAAGTTGCAATATCTTTCTTTTGACTAATCGTATAATTCAACGTGTTGATGCGGTTAACTGCGCTTGTTGCATCGTAAGTAAGGGTACTTGCATTTTTATCTTGCGTATCCAGCTCAATCACGACATATTTACCATGAGTACTGCGGTTGGTGATGGCTCCAGTATCATTGGTATATACACCGGTTACGGTTCTGTCTGTATATACATCATTGAGTACAGATTGAACCTGAAAGCTGGACGTGGATAAGGATGCCCCGTCAATATTGGTGCTGTATTTCAGTACGACAGCAGAAACGACTTCACCCAAAGGCTGTACCTGAGTAAGCAGGGTAGCCTGTGGCGCTGGGGCATCGGCTGCTGCGGCAGAGCTGGAGGATGGGAAAAAGATCGTAAGCAGGAACACGAAAGATAATAAAACAAGGGCAAAACGTCTTCTTTGCATGAGATTAATCTCCTTTGGTGTCATTTTTTAAAGCGCTTACTACATGTTCGGGATGGTTGACTGTATGCTGTGGAATTCATACAAATCAAAAAAAGGCAAACTCCGGGTACACGTGTGTACTCGGGTTTTGCCTTTTCAGTAACAATCCCACTTGAAGGATAGCACCTTCATTGGAATCTGACAAGTGAAAGCGCTACATTTTTAGGTGTTTTTTTAAAAAAAGTTTTACTTTCGTTACGGAGGATTCTACAAAAATCCTTAAAGCAGCTTGCAATTAGAAGTGGATATGTCGAACTCATGGTATTCATCTATAGCAGGAAAACCAAGTCATAGGGGCTTTTCAACGGTAATATTGTGGTATATAATCTCCTTAACTTAACAGTGTTAACTTATATAACGATGTTAACAAAAGGGGATGAAATCATGAACCCATACGATGTTATTGTCATCGGTGCAGGACTGGGTGGCTTGTCCTGTGCAGCAAGACTTTCCGCGCTCGGTTACCGAACAGCTGTTTTTGAAAGCCATACTTTGGCTGGTGGTTTCGCAACTGAATTTACAAGAAAGGGATATACCTTTGATGTCTCCTTGCACGGTGTCGGCGGACTCGAGGAGGGCAGCTTCGGTCGGCTGTTAAAGGACTGCAATGCGGACCAGCGAATTGTTCCTCTCCGCAAAAAGCACCCGTACTCCATTCGTTGGGAAGGACAGACCATTGATATTCCGTCCGATGTTCAGGAGTATGTGCAGCTCCTCAAAAATATGTTTCCTGCTGAGGTGTCAGGCATTGACAGTTTATTCGCGGGCATTCGCCGTTTTGAAACAGGCTTTTCTGCTTTTTCTACTCTCACTTCCTGGCGCAAGGCGGTTGGCCTGCTTAAAGCAGGAACCTTCTTCCGCTGGACGCAAATGACGACCTGGGAAGCTATAAGACAATTCGGGTTGTCTGAACGATTCACGGAATTTTTTACCGCGCTGTGGGCCTATTATGGATTGCCTCCAAAGCGGCTTGCGGCCTTGTATTTTTTCATTCCCTGGATCGGCTATCATTTGGAGGGGACGTATTACATTGAGGGAGGTGCACAGGCTTTATCCAATGCATTGGTTGACGCTATTAAGTCAGCGGGAGGAGAAGTTCACCTGCGCAGTCAAGTATCTGAGATTATACTCGAACGCGGTAAAGCAGTTGGAGTCCGTCTGAAAAAAGGCGATGTATATAAAGCCAACTGGATTGTGTCTGGTATCAGTCCCCATCATACGTATGGCCGCCTACTGGAAAACCATGATGCTGCCCGTCGTGAGCTGGAAGCTGTCAGCAGTCTGGAGACTGGCACATCTCTCACCCAGCTATATCTGGGATTATCATGTGAGCCTCATGAGCTTGGCATCACCGAAGAAGACTTAATCCTGTGCAATGAGCCGGATTCGGAAACGGATTATGAAGTTATGATGAGCGGCCAGTATACCAAAGGCAACTGGATGCTCACGAATTATAACGCCATGGACCCTAAGCTTAATGAACCGGGAAAGGGTGTCATTGCAATTACATTTTTGGACAGATTGGAGAACTGGCCTGCCGCACGTCCCGAATATAAAGCCAAAAAAGAAGCCGTGACACAGCAGATACTGGGATGTCTAGAACAGCTGTATCCGGGTTTTCGCAGCAAGGTAGTGGTGGCCGAGTTGGGCACACCGCGCACGATGCAGCGTTATACCGCTAATCCCGACGGGGCCGTTTATGGCTACGCACAAACGGTCCGGCAGTCCGGTATAAAAAGACTGAAGCACAAATCAGCCGTGAATCGTCTATCATTGGTAGGGGCCTGGACACAGCCTGGGGGCGGGTTTCAAGGGGTTATGAACTCGGGTATAATGGAAGCTGATCGTATCGCCGCCAAATTGGGGTAGGCAGAAAGGGCAAGTACATCTACTCATGAAACATATCAAACGCCGAGAACGTGAAAGCAGTGAGATCCGCCGGAAAATCATTGAGGCCGCCCGGATGCTTTTCCTGAATCAAGGATATGCCGAAGTCTCCATGCGCAAAATTGCGGATCAGATCGAATATTCACCAACAACTATTTATCATTATTTTGCCAATAAGGAAGCCGTGGTCCGTGAACTGCTGGTAGAAGGAAATACCTTGTTCCTGCAGGCTCTTCAGCAGCGTGTGGATGAAGCACAGGCAGCGGGATTGAACGCTCTGGACACACTGAAAACGGTATCTGATGCGTATGTTCGTTTTGGAACGGCTAACCCGGAATATTACAACATCCTGTTTATCAGCAACCTGGAATCTGTAAGCTTGGTCAGCCTTATAGACAGTGGGCGTTTTAAAGGCTTTGAGCTGCTTGAAACTGGGCTCAAAGCCGCTATGGAGGAAGGCTGCATCATGCAAGGAGATGAGCGCCTGATCGCCAGATCCGTATGGAGCATGCTGCACGGATTGACTTCTTTGCTCCTGAATTTTGAACTTCCTATGGCAAAATCCAATGATGAATTGATCGCATTCACTATAGATACTTTCCTCAGGGGGTTAAGCCGCTGACGCAGCGGCTAACTTTCTTTACCTCGCATCACTGTACATGCGAATCCGCGTCTGAAAGCTGCTTAAGCACGGCTTCAATGCGACGTTTATCTTTTTTGAGCATAACGAGCTGCAAAGAAGCAAGAAGCAGATCTGAGATATTAGCCCAAGCGTCTGCTTCCAGAGCGGGAAGAAGATCCCGATGAATCATGATATCCAGCGCCTCCGTTGCAATTTTCTGATGAAGCTCGCTATAGGATAGCCATTCAATCAACTGCTCAGCTGTAGGACGGGAGTGCGCGAAAAGTATTGCCCAGCCATCCACCGGATGATTAACTTTATCCCGCATCCAGTTAACGATCTGTGGTGAACGAAAATGCTGTAGCTGCCCATTAGCGGTGTATCCTTCTAATCTGTCTTCTGCAGCCGGATCCTGTAGCAGGTGATTGTAAACACATACCAAGCCTTCCTGCTCGGGTAGGCAACGGGCGCTCAGATAGGCACGTGTGGATGCAAATGCACCCTTAGCATGTAGGGTATTGTTTTGAGCTAAAGATGTCCATGCTTGCGCGGTTTCCGGTTCCCACAAGGAGCGGACCCAATTAGCGGCCCCCATCCCCGCAGTCTCCCCTACCAAAACGGCCCAAGTAGAGAATGGAACCTGGCTATGCTGAATGTTCTGCCAGTGCTGCTCCCAGGCAAGAAAAATATCCTTTGGATCATAGGCTTGAAAAGCCTGCAACACAGCAGGATGATCTACGCCATGCATGGTGGTGTAATGGATCAGCGTCTCCAACGACTGTGCATCCTCTAGTTTCATCGTGCAAAACATGTTCAACCAGCGTAGCCAGAGTTGTAGTGGTGGGCTGTTTAGCTGAATGCCATGCGCATCGGCCACTTTAAACCAATCCCATAGCCATAGCCATAGCCCATGCAAGGTGAGCATGGTGTCTATATAGGCAGGTAGATTTTCCGCAAGCAGCGTGAACTGGTCCAACTCGTGATGATAGCAGAACACCGCTGGCTCTGTAGTGGATGTCGCCATATCAAGCAGTATCGGATCACCCGCACCATTATAATTAAGGATCAGATATCGTTGCTCGTCCGCTACCGAGTCGGGTTTCTTCCCCATAGGATGTAAAATAGCTAATATACTCATGATTCCAGCCAAACTCTCCTGTGATATCGTTTAGAATACTCTGTTCTTGTTCAAGATCATTGCTGTTTTTATATGAACACTCCGGTCCATCCGCTACAATACAGTGTGGGGGGAGGCACCATAGTAAATTTAAGCTGCCACACCGCTGTATTAATTCAGACAGGGAGGCAGGCAAAGGCATCCGCAGCCGTTCCTCCAGCTCAGTTAGTTCACCTGTAGAAATCCCCTCGTCCATTGGTATACCACATCAGGCATCCCACTTTGTCTCAGACGATCAACGACTTGTTCCAGTTTTTCTAAGGTTTGTGCAAAATGTACTGTCATTCGTATTCGTCCTCCTCTTACTCTACAACCCGACAATGCTCTTTTTGCAAGAATGCTAGAATTTCATCACGAAGTGCTATCGCTTTCGGTTCATAAATGATCGCCACTTCGCGTCCATATGCATAGTTAAAACGCACGTATCCGCCTAGAGTCTGAAGAAAAGCCATGCAGATATGCTCATTTTCAATCCATAGGTTTGAGGAAAAATGCTGTTTAAACCGCTGAGCCAATGCTTGTATGGATGCCGGAGCGAAATCCAGGGTTTGCTCGTTCGGATGGGCTGGATTGTAGGCCTCGGTCGTATCCGGGGGATTAAACAGTAGGAATGTTGAGGCTTTGTCTGGGCTGACAGGTTCGAAATAACGGGGAAATGGTTCCATCTTTCCGAATTCATCCCGTAAAATATGTTCCAGTGTTTCTGTGAATGGGACTTGAACATCTAAAGTCTTCGTAGTAATGATCTCCGAGTGTCGTGGCAGCCACCGTCGTATGTTGTGTGGAAACCCAATACATATAGGATGCACCTGCTTTCCGGCACTCTATCTATAGGGATAGAGATCAAAAGTAAATGAGAGATATGCTATAATTAGGAAATAAAATAGTTATAGATTAGTCTATCTTAATTCCATAGGAACTACAATTTGTGAGGGACGAAGGAGGAACACATCTTATGACAACATCAGGGGTACAAGCCTACATAGATCCAATTTTTGAGGCGATTGATGAGGCGTACGCTTCTGAGCAAAAGCGCATCGCCGAATTCCAAATCAAAAGTGTCCTTCACGAAGGGATTCATGAATACTTAAAAGTTACCTGTAAGAAGGATGGGCTGTGGGTGGATACCTACGAACCGTTTGATTGGGATCATCGTAGACCGGACATGGAAGTTTCTGGTTTTACGGAGGGGGTAACACTGCAGCAGATTCAGGACGAATGGATGCCTGTGTTTAGGGAACGGATAGAGGCGCTATTTAATTCGGAAGAATTCAGTTCCATGTTCTTTCGTTATCGGCTGGATTTTCATCTGGAAGTGTTCTTGGAGAATAAGGCCAATTATTTTACATTCTCACTCCTAAATGAAGATAAACGGCAGCAACTGTTAGCCACTATCCAGCAGTTTGTGGAGCAGAAGCTCAACCCCTCTAGTAAAGCTATCCCGAAGGAAGAGGACGATTTCTTCTTAGTGAGGCACTTGCTTGATCCTCATTTGTACGCTATAGATGCCCAGCGGGTGGATGAGTTGCTCCATATAATGGATGCCAAAGTGAAGGTCAGCCGCAAGCGTGAGGAAGCATGGAGGTATCAGCTCAGCAGTGGCTTAAAGCATTGGGCTGAAGATGAATTTTTGCTGAAGTATGCGGATCGGGAAAAAAGCTATGGGTTGGTTTATAAAGTGAAGCCCGATATTCTCCCTTCGGAAATTCCCGCGCCAGCCATGGAGATGTTCCTGCTTACCGCGATGCGGGTGGGTTCGACCGATGCCGATGCACGGCAGAAATATTTGGAGATTGCTGCACAGCTAGGCTCGGAGCAGGCTTCCGTGTGGCTTGAGAGCGGATCAGGAAGCATCCCAGCGCTACATACAAGCGAGCGAGTCATCTGCCAAGCCAATGATATTTTGCAAACATTGGAGGTTCAGATTCGTTCAGAGGAAGAAGAAAGCTATAGACAAGCACTTGTATATTTATGCGATATTTTAAAGAAGGGCTTTACCAAGGAATATCGGATGAAGTTCAAAAGCAAGGTGAAAAACTACCTGCCTATACCCAAGTTGGCTAAATCTACGTTACATCGTTTCTTCGCCAATGCACTTGAGTATCCGTCGCTGCATCCGTTGCTGGCTGAATATGCCGAAACCGTGATGGAAGAATTCAAATGGTATAACGATGTAGAGCCCGGTGAAAAGTCGGCGATGCCGGGAACCTATGCGGTAATGGGATTAGGACTGAAAGGAACGAACTATTTCCCATTAGTGAATCGTTATATGAAGCTGGTGGACAGTGAGCATCAGTCCGTACAGGATGGTTACGCGGCTGCTTTTGCCGAAGCGCATGGGCTAACACCTGACACGATCCCCGTTTGGACGAGGATTCTACTGGCAAGCAACGAGTCTGCCAAACCCCTGAAGTCATCCGGAATCGAAACTGTAGAGCAGGCACAGGTACTGGTGGAGGAGCTTGAGAAGCTGGAGGACTATGAACAAGAGGTGCTTGTTTATCGTATATGGGGTGGCGCGAAGAAACTAAAAAACAGCCTGAAGCAGGCTGTCCCTGAGGTGAAAGAGTTGCTGGAGACGCTTATTCCATAAAAGCATCATATTCATGATAATATCGCAGTCCCTGCGCAATGCGTTCAATATCCGGCTCGCTTCCGCTGTGGCGTAACACTTCAATGACATCCTGTACAGTCGCCACCTCCAGCCAAGATTGCACGTGATGGTCTGGCAGAGATGCAGGGATACTTTCATCACGATGATTGGTGACGGTGAGACCGGCATCCTCCAGCTCCCACAATTCTTCCTCGGGAATGATGCAGTAGGTAGAATTGAGCGGATTACTTTGAACACGTTCCAGATTGGCAAATACCCATTCATTGATTTCTGTTTGGTCAACGGCATGGACCAGTGCTTCAAGGCTGTCAAAAGTTTGTATGCTCATGTATGGAGGCTCCTCTCTTAGCCGGTGGCTTATGCTGTAGCTTTTGTAATATCTTTAAGATGGCCTGGCGATTCTTCGCATCCTTAATGTACTTGGGAATGGAATGGGAAGCCGTACGCATCATACCGGATGTAGGCTTTTCCCGCAACTCGGCAGAGATATAGGAGAGCAGGTAATTCAGGTGTATCCGGTTAAGAGCCCAGACAGGTTTACCCCGATAGTAATCAAGGAAGTACAGCTGGAGCTGGAAAATAGGGTCTTTTCCGTTTTGGATCACGTCCGTATGCCATTCGCGTGATTGAACACGATGCACCGGAACCTGATTGCGTGTCTCACAGTGCGGACAGTTTATATTCGTATTTTTATGGAGTTTCGTTCGGTCATCATGGATTTCGATATTAAAATACCGCTCGCAATGGTTGCATACGCCGCGTGCATAGAATGTATAAGATTCTGGCTGCTGATACGTGTAATAACAATGAGAGCATCGAACAACGTAATAACATTCTTTTTTGGATTTGGAAATAAAAGCTTGGCCCTGACAACGGGGACAGTGAACAGCTACTTGTTCTCCTCTCCGGATCACGGCGGCAAAGTCATATTTATATCCATGTTCATCTTTGAAGCGCTTTTGCTCCATATTCGTTCCTCCTTTTCGGAAAGAGCGTAAAAACGTACATTTTATGATTCATATGTTATAATATTCCTCAACAACAGAATGGCTTAGATGGGCGGTCGGCTAGTCTCCTGTGAGGGAGGTGAGGCCTGTGGAGGTTAAAGACACCTTAATGTTGATGATTCAATTCGCAACGTTGGTGATTCTGATTCTTTCCTTCCATAAAAAGAAATAGACCGCCCGTGGTAGGAACCGGTCTATTTCGAATACCGTGAACTTGCAGCCACCGCCCTTAAAAGCGGCTGTTGCCAAAGAGTGAGGATGTTGACGCATCTTCACTCTTTTTTAGAATATACATCTTATTCCCATTTTAACACTTGAAAAAGACCTTTTCAATGTGCCTAAGAGCGAAAAGGTGAATAAAGATGCGCGAAAGGAGAGGGCGAGCATGAGCATTTTTACAGGACTACAGCGTCCGCAATTCCAGGCCTACTATGATGAGGAATTTCTTATAGAGCATTGTTTTGAAAATGGTATGGGCTTTCCGCCTTCTTATATAGATTATGTCAAAACTCTTGGTTACGGGCGACTATGCGGCTTATGGAACATTCATATTCCTCTTGGTGATCACCCGGATTCATGGCTCCATCGTTATCATGATTGGCGGGCTTGGTTTTATGATTTGCTGGAGTCAGAAGAGGTTTTACAAGAAGCGGTGCTGGAGCCAGATGGTTTTCCGGAGCTTTTGGAGCATGCGGTCCCTTTCGCTTCCAGTGGAGAGGATGACTTGCTGATCTGGGATATTCAATCGCCTGATGAACGGGGGGAATTCCCAATCTATGCTTTGAATCTACGCACATGGGGCAATTTTCGGTATGCAGCCTCGGATTTGTATAGCTTCATCGAAGCGTTGGTGGATGAAGAGCGCGTGAAGTCGGTATTAGGGACAGAGCGTACACTATTCCCTTATACATTCGAGCCTTTTTAACAACGCTTTTTTGAATCTACCATACAGTGCGCAGATCACCTGACATACCGCAAATCGGCCGTCATGCGTGGGAATAACAAAAATATCGCCTTCCCGATGCTTGATTCTCTTGAACACCATCGTCAGACCAGCTCTTCCTGAATGATCTCTGTTTTTAGACCTTTAGCGCTGGTAATCGTAATGCTGTTCGCATCATAGCCGTTCCGCTTCGCATCTTCAAAATCGCATCGTTCGCCGTTGATCAGCTCTAACTGTCCATTCTCATCCACATCGTCTGCAAACTCGTCATCCCAATCCACATTATAAAAAACGGTCAAGCTTACCTTGAAAGTATCTTCACCATCTTCGTCCAGATAGGGCAGCAGGGGAGTGCGATTGTTCTGTTGTTCCTTGGTATAAACTTCGCATAGCAGAGCATCGTAACCATGGCGGGTTCCATCAAAAATCACGATTTGTTCACCTGTGACTGCATCTTCTGCAATAATGAGCTGGGGTGCAAATTCAGTTACAGCGATTAGCTCGTCCATAAGCTCTCCATAATAAAAAATGTGGAATTTCGTATGTCCGGCCTGTGAACGGAGCTTACCTGTCCACTCCTGCTCAACCCATGTCTCCGGGTTTTCGGGTACAACCCAACCTTCCAAATAAGCCGGTCCCCATTTAGGATTATGTATTTCTGTAATCAGTAGGCCTCCCTTTCTGCTCGTTGAGTCGTTCAATTACCTGGTTAAAAAACGTTGTGAAGTCTGTTGCCACCAGATACAAATGTCCACATTGGTCCTGCTCTGCAATATCATAGTTCAGTTTGTCATCATAAGCATGAAGATGTGTGCGGTCCCAGTAGTACACATACGGGGTGTATTCATTACATATCAGAACGTAGAAATTGTCGCCCGCATCTGCACCAATCAACAAAGCGTTCTCGACATGATTGATTTCATCCAGAAATTCATCATTAATCGCTAGTGGGGCATCATTTGTGAGATCATGTCATAGATAAGGTGACGATTTTGTTGTTCTCATCCACATCGACCTTCACATTCACTCCCAGCTTGTCCTTAAACAGCTTGCTGATATTGATATATTCATCCTTTACCGCACGGCTTGATCTACCGGTTGTGCGAGTCATCCCAGCGGTGATGATGGAACGGACGTATGTTTTATCGAGCTTGGCTTCGGGATTATAGGTATAAATGATCTGTTCCTGCTGATTGTAATAATGGGTTAATTCCGTGTAGTCGTTAGCATTCTCATACTGCTTTTCCTCACGCACATACTCAGGATGGTCCATAGTGTAGTGGACTCCCCCGTCGAGGAAAGGATTTTCCTTGGAGGGTCGGAGTTCATATTGTCCGTAGGCTAGTTGAAACAGATACTCTATGCCTGAGCCCTTCGCCTGATAGTAGAGCTGACGATTGTCCCCTTTTTTATCTATAGCGGTATAGCTGCTGATTAAAGGCCAGGCATCATACTTTTTATCCTTTACCTCAATGGCAAGCTTGTAATGTACAAGCACCTTTTCATTTTGAAATAATCCAAAGCTGCTCATAATAAAATAGGCAGGCACACATATAATTCCGATAATCAATATGAATATAAATATTCTTACACGCATAAGTAGAGTGATTCTCCTTTGGTTGTCGATGATGTGGAAAGCTCCCGTTTGGCAGATGCACCGAATTCCTCATGCTCTACTAATTGTTTCAGAGCATGTTGTGCGAAAGGCATGCTTTTATGTGCGCGAAGCAATGCAAAAGCGGCCTCCTTGACTAAGATATATGTATCACTGCGGATCAACTCTCATGTCTGTAGCTCGATAAAGCTTCTTCCGGTCCGCCACCCTCCAGCTTCCTGTTTATTCATTCAGTTCCTTAATCTCTGCGCGGATACCTCTGCACAGAAAGCTACCTGACAGTCCCGACAAGGCATCGATATCAACGACCATGTCTGCTTCTTCATAGCGGAAATCAAGCTGCAAGATGATGTTTTCTGTTTCTACAGGAGTTAATACATGTTCTTTGGTTTCCATAAATGTAAAAGTCACTGCATAGCGTGGGACGTCTTTTGCTGGAGCTTCAGGGATTACAGGTGCCTCAGCCGAAGGCTCCAGATCCGGTGATTTAGGGACAAGAACGCTAGCGTAGGATAGCTCAATCGTCAGCGTAATCTGGTCTTTCGTCATATTAGCAGCCGTAATTCGGTCATAATGAAAGGGAGGAAAATAGCCGAGCTTTTCAACAATGCTGTCTGCTCCTTGAATAGAAACGGTTGGAGAGAAAGCCAGTTCCAGTCCGATGGACCCTGCCAGTTGGTCTTCATATTCTGGATTGATACGTACAAGGGCTTGTTCCGGCTCTGCTTTCAAAATCGTGCCTATAAAATACTGTTTGCCATGGATCAGAACAATATCATGCGGAACGAACGGCAACGCTCCCCCGGCTTGATAATGAATGAGATATTCGTTCTCTTTTTTTTCAACCTTTTGAACTTGAATTTGCATAAATTGCAGCCTCCTAGGGTTAATGGTATGGCGGATTGTTTAAGTGTGTGGTAAAGGGAACGGAGTCCACGATTGAAAAACATACTTCATATCCGGGGTATCCTGTTCGAGCATAAATGGAACAATATCCATAATAGCGCGTGCTTTACTGCCAGCATAAAAGTTACGCGGGCTGTGTAGCAGCTTGTGTGCCTTTAACCACTGGCTCAGCTTCATCATAACGTCTTCGACGATTGCTTGGTCGATATTTTCATAAACGTCCTGACGGATTGAAACGAGCATGCCGCAATGATTAGAAGATTGGCACATGGGGTCATTGGACAAAAGAATGTACACTTCCGGCGTTGTCCCTTTGTTATAGGATGATTTGATACTGGGAGCCTCGATAGCTAGCATCAGCGGAATCAATTCATCATCGGTTACAATGCGGAGCAGCTCTTGCAGGTTGTTAACCACAAGCATCCATCCTTTATTCATGAATTACCAATTCTTATACCATAATATATGACATGAAGATCGAATTCACCTTTTACATTGACTGTGGTACTGTTCATTAAAATCGTTTGGAAACCAGTTCAACTTCGCGTATACTAGGAAAGTCATACATGGAACGGGCCTGAGCCGCATGGCGGCCGTATGTTGGTTACATGAACAGATTCAACGATAACGGATAAGCTCCCTTCCTGAAAAGGGTAGAATGAGAACCGATACAAAAATGGGAATTCTGAACTATGGAACGATAGATGTCATATGGCACATGAACCTATTTTACGTGACACATATTGAATACAGATAAGGGAAGTGAATACCACTTGAAGAATTTTGCAGCATTAGGCGTAGAGCAGCATTGGGTAGAAGCCTTGAAAGAACAGGGAATTTCATCCCCAACTCCTGTACAGCAGGAGTCGATTCCACTGTTGATGGAAGGTCAGGATGTTATCGCCGAGGCACATACGGGAACCGGGAAGACGCTTGCGTTTTTACTGCCGATTCTACAAAAGCTGAATTTGGATAAGCGACACCCACAGGCGCTCGTGATTGCACCTACGCGTGAACTGGCGCTCCAGATTACGGAGGAAGCAAAATGCTTGGCTGCTACGGAGCCGAACCTGTCATTACTGGCTGTATATGGAGGACAGGACGTAGAGCGTCAGCTTCGTAAACTGAAAGGCGGCGCACAACTGATTATTGGTACACCTGGGCGACTGCTGGATCACCTGAGACGTGGCACGCTTGATCTGGGTGGCATTAAAATGCTGGTCCTGGACGAAGCCGACCAAATGTTACACATGGGCTTTTTGAACGATGTGGAGACGATTCTTCAGGAGGTTCCTTACCGGAGACAAACGATGCTGTTTTCCGCTACGATGCCAGCCGGTATTCGCAAGCTGGCTCGTGTATATATGAACGAACCCGTAGATGTCAAAGTGAAATCCGCTTCTTCCGTTCCGGTGAGCCAAATCCGTCAGGTCGTTGTGCAAACAACAGACCGTGGTAAGCAACAGGCATTGGTGGATATGCTGAATACAGATCGTCCGTACTTGGCTGTTATTTTCTGCCGTACGAAGCGACGGGCTGCCAAACTGAACGAAGAGCTGCAAGAGATGGGCTTCGAGAGCGGTGAGCTTCACGGAGATTTGTCCCAGAACAAGCGGGAGCAAGTGATGAAGGCATTCCGGGAAGCGAAACTCCAATTGCTCGTAGCGACTGATGTAGCTGCACGCGGCTTGGATGTAGAAGGCGTCACGCATGTCTTTAACTATGACATGCCGCAGGATGCCGAAAGCTACATCCACCGCATCGGGCGTACCGGCCGTGCCGGAGGCAAAGGCGTGGCGGTGACGCTCGCTACACCAAGGGATGTTCCAGAGCTTCGGAACATCCAAAGAGTTGCTGGTGTCACATTCACCAGCAGTGAGGGCGGCGGACAGCGTAGACCTGCTTCCGATACGGCTGATCGGCAGGGTCGAGAACGCCGCTCGGGCAGAAACGACCGCCGTTCCTACGGCGGCAACGACTCCGGCGGTGGGCGCCGGGGCAGCGGCCGCGAACAGGCGGGCCGTCGTGATGCCACAGGCGGCGAACGTCGTTCTAGCCGCGGCAGTAGCGAGCGTGGCGGGTATGACCGCAGTAGTGACGGTTCTGCACGCGGAGGCCAAGGCCGCTCGGCAGGACAAAGCAGCGAGCGTGGCGGGTATGACCGCAGTAGTGGCGGTTCCGCACGCGGAGGTCAGGGCCGCTCGGCAGGACAAAGCAGCGAGCGCAGCGGATATGACCGCAGCAGCGGCGGTTCTGCACGCGGAGGCCAAGGCCGCACGGCAGGACAAAGCAGCGAGCGTGGCGGATATGACCGCAGTAGCAGCGGTTCCGCGCGCGGAGGCCAAGGTGGCCGCGGTGGACAAGCCAAAGGCGGCCCGCGTGGTGGTCAAGGACAAGGAGGCCGTCGCGGACGGTCCAGATAGTTAAAACAGGAGTATTCTCATAGAATACTCCACTATGGTTATTACAATAGCCCCGGGGAGGCTCATCTTCCGGGGCTATTGTAATCTTCATCCATACCGCTGAAGGAGCGGCACCATAAGATGACATGAGTAGCGGAGCTACCTTGAAATATACGATTAGCGTTTAGGTTACATTTTTCAAAAGATAAATTTGGAGGGGTTATACATCATGCAGGAACAGGATATGGGCAAGCGCGCCATGGTCTCAGCATGGATCAGCCTGATTAGCAACATCCTATTAACCGGCATTAAGATTATTACAGGACTTATGTTCAACAGTAAGGTGCTGGTAGCCGATGGTGTGCATAATGCCGGAGATGTGATTGCCTCTGCGACGGCACTGGGAGCGATGCGCATATCCAGCCAGCCGCCAGATGAGGATCATCCTTATGGTCACGGCAAAGCAGAAGTGATCGGTGCAAGCGTGGTGGCGGTCATATTGTTTGGAGCGGGCATATTTATCGGCTATCATTCCATTGCAGCACTGTTCGAACCGATGCCACAGGAGCATATACTGGCATTGGTGGCCGCCATTATTTCCTTGCTCTGGAAACAGTGGCTGTATATTTACACGATTCGTATCGGGAGAGCGGCCAATAGTCAGGGTCTTATTGCAACGGCAAAAGATCATCTCGCTGATGTGTACGCCTCTGGGGCTGCTGTACTGGGTATCGGCTTAGGGCTAATTGGGGAGCACTGGAGCATTTCAATCTTATCTTACGGCGACCCTATTGCGGGATTCGTAGTGGCATTGCTAGTTCTGAAATTGGCGTGGGAAATGGGCCGTGAATCCATAGATGTGCTTATGGAAAAAGCGATTGCAACGGAGGAAATTGAAAGCTACGCCGCAGCCGCGCTGAGTGTAGCCGAGGTTCAACGTATTGACCGTATCCGTGCCCGTGAGCACGGCCATTATATCATCGTGGATATCCGCGCTTCAGTGGATGCCTCTTTGACGATTCAGCAGGGACACGATATTATCCGACTGATTAAGGGGGCTGTTATGAAGCGGGAACCGCGGGTTTATGAGGTGCTTGTCCATTTGAATCCATGGTATGCGGACGACCACTAGAACAGACGACACAAATTGACAGATAACTTGCAGGAAGGGTATGCTTTTAAAAGCCGAACGATGATGAATAAAAGCGAGGTTACCCGAAAATATGCGAAAATTTTTAAAATGGTTAGGCATTTCTGTGACTGCAGCGGTTCTTTTAGTGGGCGGTTATTATACGTATTCTATTTATCATTTTACGAATCAAATTTCGGTTGCTTCCGGACAGGATTCGAAATTCAAACCCCAGGCACAAACTCAAACCAATGTACAACCTGTAGAGGTATCGCTCCCACCGGAATGGGATGGGACAGAAAGAGTGAATATTCTGCTGCTAGGCGGCGACTCCCGTGGAGAGGATTCAGGGCGTTCTGACTCCGTTATGGTTGCTTCTATTGATCCGGTTACGAAAAAGGCTACACTTATGTCGATTCTTCGTGATACGTACGTCAATATCCCAGGTCATGGGCAAAGTCGATTAAATGCTGCTTTTTCCTACGGTGGACCGGACTTGACCAGACAGACCGTGAGCGACCTGCTGGGCATACCGATTCAATATTATGTATATACTGATTTTAATGGCTTTATTGCGCTGGTTGATTCTGTGGATGGTATTGACCTGGATGTCGAAAAAGATATGCACTATACCTCCAAGGCAGATAAACACCAGTTTGATATTGATTTGAAAAAGGGAATGCAGCACATGGACGGTAAAACAGCCTTGCAATATGTACGCTTCCGTCATGATGCAACTTCCGATTTTACGCGTACGGAGCGGCAACGCAAATTCATTACCGAGCTTGGCGGTAAAATTCAGTCAACTTCATCTCTAATTAAACTGCCGAGTATTTTAAATAGCATTTCTCCTTATATTGAAACGAATCTCAGTACTACGGAAATGCTGCAATTGGCTTCATTGGGCTTTAATATCGATGCAACAACAGTAGCGAAGCAGCAAATCCCGCCGAATGAATTGGTGCGCGGGGAAACCATTAAGGGTGCGCAGGTGTTGGGTGTAGACGAAAGAAAGCTCAAGCGCTTCATACAGAATCTTTTTGAACAGGAGAACAAACCTGTGACCACGACGGTGGATGCTGCAACCACGATAAATGATACTCCATAACCCTCGAAAGCAAGCGAAGTTCGTACGATGACGTACAACTTTGTTTGCTTTTGTGTTTATTTGGGTATAACCTTGTATATTTTGTTCCAAAAATATATCGTATCTATGAAGAACGTCTACTCATTTGTATAAAGAGAAGGGGAATGTGGTGTGGAAATAACTCCGGCATGGAAAGACCGATTCAAGAAGTTTTTTCTGAACAACAAGTTTGTGTTATTCCTGCTGGTACTGCTGCTGATCGGCTTGAATATCTTGGTGCTTACCAAAATTTCATACATATTCACACCTGTCATGGTGCTGTTAAAAACGATAATTCTCCCTGTCATTTTATCCGGCGTGTTGTACTATCTGTTCAACCCGTTGGTTGATGTACTGGAGCGTAACAAGGTGAAACGAGTATACTCCATTGTTGTACTGTTTTTGCTCATTATAGGGGTTATTGCGATTGTGGTTACATCGGTGGTACCTGTAATCCGCGATCAAATACAGGGACTTATCCAGAATTTTCCTGGCTATAGCGAGCAAGTACAACGACAATTCGAGAAACTGATCGGCAGCGATTTTGTAAACCAGTTCCAGAACACCATTCAAATTAATCCATCTGAGCTGGCCTCCAAAGCTTCTGAAAAGTTATCTAGCTTTATTAATAATGCATGGACGGGTGTGGGCAGCTTTTTGGGCGTGGTTACAGAAACGGTACTTGCGATTGCCACGGTTCCATTTATTCTGTTCTACTTGCTAAAAGATGGACACAAGCTGCCACAGTTTATCCTGAAAGTGCTGCCGCCTATGTTTCGTAAAGAAACAGATCGCATTATGACCGAGATGAATCATCAGGTCAGTTCCTATATTCGTGGGCAGATTATTGTCAGCTTTTGTATTGGGGCGCTGTTGTATATTGGTTACCTAATCATTGGATTAGACTACTCTCTGACGCTTGCAGTCATTGCATCCTTTACGAGCGTTGTCCCCTACTTAGGTCCCGTCATTGCCATTACACCTGCGTTAATTGTAGCCTTGGTCACCTCACCGATTATGCTGCTCAAGATGGTTATCGTGTGGACAGTCGTACAGCTCATTGAGGGTAAATTAATTTCTCCACAAATTATGGGCAAATCTCTTCGGGTACATCCGATCACGATTATCTTCGTTATTCTGACCGCAGGCAATTTGTTTGGTGTGGTGGGAATTGTACTGGCGGTTCCGGGGTATGCTGTCTTGAAAGTAATCGTTACACATCTGTACAGTTTCTTTAAAAAGCGTTCGCATCTCTATGAGGCGGATAAAGGGAACGCAAGTCTTTACGAAAAATAAAATTTTCGACTATAAAATGGATATGGGCCCCTCTTGGGTAACTGTGGCTACGCGTGCTATAATTAATGCCTATCCTTATTCCCAAATAGAAAGGTCAGACTTTTATGATAAAACTCAGCATTCTTGACCAATCTCCGGTATCGGAAGGCATGACGCATGCGCAGGCATTACAAAAGACCGCTGAGCTTGCTATAGAGGCGGAACGCTTGGGTTATCATCGCTTTTGGGTATCAGAGCATCATTCTGCCGCAAATCTCGCAGGCTCCAGTCCGGAGGTACTGATTTCACATCTGGCCGCACGTACCCGGGCCATTCGAGTGGGGTCGGGTGGTGTGATGCTGCCCCATTACAGCGCTTATAAAGTAGCGGAAAACTTCCGTGTGCTGGAGGGATTGTATCCGGGACGCATTGATTTAGGCCTGGGACGAGCGCCCGGAGGCATGCCCATTGCTACCAGAGCCCTGCAAGAAGGCAAAATGCGAGGTGGTGTAGATCTATACCCTGAGCAGTTAGATGACCTGTTAGCTTATTTACATGACAGCACGGGCAATAATCACCGTTTCGGTTCGCTACAGGCGATGCCGCTTATAGAAACTGTACCGGAAATGTGGTTGCTCGGCTCCAGTGGTGATAGCGCAGGTTTGGCAGCCGAGCGTGGCGTGGGCTTTGCGTTTGCGCAGTTCATTAATGGTGAAGGCGGCACAGGGGCTATGAAGGAATACCAGGAAAGCTTCCAGCCTTCCCAGCATAGTGACCAACCACGTTCGCTTGTTGCCGTATTTGCGATCTGTGCGGATACCGAAGAGGAGGCGAATCGGTTGGCTTCCAGTATGGACTTGTCTCTTGTTCTATTAGAGCAGGGAATGCGCTCCGCTGGAACACCTTCCGTCGAAAAGGCACTGGCGTATCCGTATACGCCGTTTGACCGGATGCGGATTCGTGAGAATCGCAAACGTATGGTGGTCGGTTCGCCCGAACAGGTGAAGCGTCAGATTGAGCAGTTAAGTAAGGACTATAATGCACAGGAGATCATGGTTGCGAGCATTATTCACGACTTTGATGCCAAAATAAAATCTATACGTCTCATGGCTGAAGCATTTGGACTGTCTTCTATACAGTCATAATGCGATTCGCCGGATTTAAAAAAAGATCACAGCTTCGAGGAGCGGTGATCTTTTTTTGAATTTTTTGAGGGAATATTGGATGATATGCACTGTATGATATAGGAAATAAACCAGTTAACACTTGATAATGATTATCAATATCTTTATTATATAAAGATAGAATGAAGTTTTGATGAAAGTCGTGCGTTAAGCCCGTGACTATATATATTGGATAAGGGAAAGGGATGATTCCAAATGTTTCGTCTGAAAACGGCAAATCTGGATATTGCTTATGAAGATCGATTGATTGTAGAAGATCTAAACGTAGAAATACCGCAAGGGAAAATCACAGCCTTGGTGGGCGCAAATGGTTCTGGTAAGTCCACCATTCTGAAGACGATGGCTCGCATCATGAATCCTAAGGGCGGCAGTGTTCTGCTTGACGGTAAATCCATTCATAAGCAATCCACCCGGGAAGTAGCTAAGCAGTTGGCTATTTTGCCACAAAATCCGACTGCACCGGAAGGATTAACCGTGACGGAACTGGTATCTTACGGACGTTTTCCCTATCAAAAAGGTTTTGGTTCCATGAAAGCGGAAGATCGCAAAATGGTGGAGTGGGCCATTCAAGTAACGGGAATGAGCGAGTTCCACGATCGTCCGATTGATCAGCTTTCTGGCGGTCAGCGTCAGCGTGCCTGGATTGCTATGGCGCTTGCGCAGGATACGGATATTTTGTTTCTGGATGAGCCGACGACATTTTTAGATATGGCACATCAACTGGAAGTGCTGCATTTGCTAGAGTATCTAAATACTTCGGAGAAGCGCACCATTGTTATGGTCGTGCATGATTTAAACCATGCCGCCCGATATGCTCAGCATATGATTGCAATCAAAAAAGGGAAGGCCGAGGCGGTAGGAACTCCAACAGAGGTTATGTCCCCTGATGTGCTGCGTGAGGTGTTCGGGATCGAGGCGGATATTGTAACAGATCCTCGTACGGGTGTACCGCTCTGTCTTCCGTATGCTTTGGCTGGACAGCCTGCGGTGAGCCAAGCAGTAAAAGAAATGAATATGGAAGATAAGAAACTCGTAGGTTCTGTTGCTGAGCGGCGTGATGCTAGAGCACAAGTAGCGGCAAGAGGTTAAAGAGGACATACCATGAAACCACTGGATTACGATCAGCTTGAGCAACTAGGGAAAATAGTGAGAGTCACGCCGGAAGATGCAGTATATTCCGGACCAGTGGCCGAATGGCTTGAACCAGAGAAGATCCGTTCTGTGATGGAGTATTACGGCGATCTTCTGCGTGCTGAAGACGATTTAACCGCAGCCGTTTATTTTGTGAACCAGTTGCGTGGTCTCGTGTTTGCACAGCATTTTATGGTGTCACTGTGTGAACGCCGTTTGGATCTGTCCGTATCTAATCTCAGATTTCATATTTGTTATGAAGGTCAATATCCCTCTATTAGCCTCCAGGTCATCGACCTCACAGAGCTGGACAATACGCGGAACAATGGGGATGACCATTCTTCCGAACAGGCTCAGCAAGTGTTACGTGACTTTTACAGTTTGCAGATGCGGCCCATAATGGAGGCAATAGCTGCAGTGGGAAGCGCATCTATTGGGCAAATGTGGGGACAGTTTCCGTTGACATTGCTGTATTTTAAGGATAGAGTACAGCCATCGTTGACTGATCCTCAGGATGTGGAGCGCTTTGAACAAGATTATATTTATGTGACACGTGAGCTGAAGGGAGCGGTATTCGGGCGTAAAAGAAATCCGTTTACGGTTCGTCTCATTGAATTGGACAATCCTTACCGCCCCGGTGAAAATACCTACATGAAACCGTCCTGTTGCCAATATTACAAGACAGGTGGAGGCCAGCGGTATTGTTATGCTTGCCCAAAAATGTCCGCTTCCGAACGTGAACAACGCAGACTCGAAGTGATGGCATCACGGTAAAGGATCTGCGGATGTTGGCATGTCCGTCACGTTTTGGTTAAAATAGGTTATGTAACCTAAACCAAGCGACACGAAGGAGGATGCTGTATGTCTGTTTATTCACATAATGCCGTAACACCAGCGAATCAGGAGGTTTCTCTGGATACTTACACCGGTAAGGTGCTGGTTATTGCGAATACCGCCAGTAAATGTGGACTTACCCCGCAATATGGGGATTTGCAAAAGCTTTATGATGAATATAAGGATCGGGGATTAGTTGTATTAGGCTTTCCTTGCAACCAATTTGGCGGTCAGGAGCCGGGCAGCAGCGAGGAAGCGGCTGAATTTTGCCAACTGAATTACGGGGTTAGTTTCCCGGTATTCGCCAAAGTGGACGTCAACGGACCGGATACAGCGCCTCTGTTTGAATATTTGAAAAAGCAACAGCCTGGAGAACAGGAAGATGGAACAATTCAGTGGAATTTCACGAAATTCATTGTGAATCGTGAAGGTGTACCTGTGGGTCGTTTTGAACCGAAGGAGTCACCAGAAGCGATGAAAGCAGCCATTGAGCAATTGTTATAGTAGCTTTGCCTTAACTCCAAAGTATATGTTTAAAAAGGTCTGATTTCCTGCGTGTCTCCGGGAAACGGACCTTTTTTTGTTCTCTACATGTGCATTTGTTTAAGGGGGGCGCATCATGTGAAAGTCGATTCCAAGGGCATAATCAGGGGGCTTACAGGGAAAACTGAATGGAGCAAAAAAATATTTCAGCAAACCGTTGATTTTGTATATCCTTTCTTTTTTAAATGTGGACAAATTGTGAATATCACGAAAAGCTATTGTAATGTGAAAAATATCACACTATAATAAGCGCATGAAGTGAAATAAATCACAAACGCAAACGAGCTGTTTACGTGAAACTATTCACAATTATTATACATTTTATGCCCACACACCAAGGAGGAATTTTACATGAAAGTAGCAGTTATCGGATGTACACACGCAGGCACGGCAGCTATCGTCAACACAGCTAAATGTTATCCAGATGCAGAAATTACCGTTTACGAGCGTAATGATAATATTTCATTTTTATCTTGTGGTATTGCCCTGTATGTAGGTGGTGTCGTTAAAGATCCACACGGCCTGTTTTATTCGTCTCCAGATCAACTGTCTGACTTGGGTGTAGTGACCAAGATGCTTCACGAGGTAACGAGTGTGGATACGGCAGGCAAGACGCTGCATGCACGTAATCTCCAAACAGGTGAAGAATTTACAGACACATTTGATAAATTGATTGTGACCACAGGATCATGGCCCATTATTCCAAAGCTGGAGGGCATTGAACTTGATCATATTTTGCTCTGTAAAAACTATAATCATTCCAATGATATCATTGAGAAAGCCCAGCACGTACAGAACATTACAGTCGTCGGGGCTGGATACATTGGTGTTGAACTGGTAGAAGCTTTCCAAATGAACGGTAAAAACGTAACGCTGATTGACAGTGCTGATCGTATATTGAATAAGTATTTGGACCATGAGTATACAGACCGGATTGAAAGTTCCCTGAGGGAACATGGCATTAAGCTGGTACTTGGCGAGACGGTGAGTCGTTTTGAGGGTACGAACGGTAAGGTGAGTAAAGTCGTGACCTCTAAAGGAGAATATGAAACAGAGCTTGTTATTCTCTGCATCGGTTTCCGACCTCAAACGGATCTGCTCAAAGGTCAGGTAGATATGTTGCCTAACGGTGCGATCATTGTGGATAACTATATGCAAAGTAGCTGCCCGGACGTGTTTGCAGCAGGTGACAGTTGTGCAATTCGCTATAATCCGACAGGTAAAACGGCTTATATCCCTTTGGCAACCAACGCAGTTCGTATGGGTACACTGGTAGCACGTAATCTGGTACAACCAACGATTGCCTACATGGGAACCCAAGGAACTTCGGGTATCAAAATTTACGAAGACAATATCGCAGGAACAGGCTTGACGGAAGCGGCGGCAACGGACGAAGGCATGACTGTAGAAGCTGTAACCATTGAGGACAGCTACCGGCCTGAATTTATGCCAACCTCCGAAAAGGTATTACTGAAAGTGGTATATGAGCAGGAGACACGAAGAATTTTGGGGGCTCAAATTATGTCGAAGGTGGATTTGACTCAATCCATTAACACACTATCCGTAGCCATTCAAAATCATATGACCATTGACCAGTTGGCCTTTGTCGATTTCTTCTTCCAGCCGCATTATAACAAGCCTTGGAATTTCCTGAATGCAGCAGGCTTGCAAGCATTGCCTACAATATCCGAACGGAACCCAGTTACTGTATAATTAGATTTGTCTGTGACATTGTTCATAAGTTTGTCAACAATCTGAGACGTACGGACGAATCCTTATAGTACAATATAGAGTAGCATAAGGATTAGGGGGTAAGTAGCTTATGGATTTGTTTTATATCCTTTTTCTTGTAGTCGTGGCCCTGGTAGGCCTCGGTGGAGTTATTTGGTTCTTGAGAGCAGTTGAAAAGGAAGAATACAACTAAATGTAAAGCGCGTAGTAGCGCAGTAGATGTAATAATACAGAAAGACAGTCCTTTTTCCAAGGGCTGTTTTTTTTATAGTTGAGAAAGTGATTTTTTTCACAAACATAATCACTGATTTTAAATAAAATATGAAAGAAGAATATTTTAGTAAAAAGATATTAAAGGAGCGGGGACATATGGCGAGCTATAAACCGGGGCAAATTGCTGAAAAGACGGTGGAAACAGGAGTGGCCAAGGCGAACAACCCGTGGACTGTGGCGGTGGTACTGGGATTTTTGGCAGGTGCATTTATTGCACTCGGTTTTTTGCTGGATATACGTGTTATTGCAAGTGCGCCTAAAGAATGGGGAAGCATTGCCACCTTTATTGGAGCTGCGGTGTTCCCCGTAGGTCTGGTATTAGTTTTGATCGCCGGCGGAGAATTGCTGACCGGCAATATGATGGCGGTCCCTTTGGCGAGATGGGCAGGACGGATTAAGACAGGAGCCTTGCTTCGTAACTTGGCGATTATTACGCTCAGTAATTTTGCAGGTGCGTTATTCGTTGCATTTTTCTTTGGGCATGTGCTGGGTTTGACAGAAACGGGCCCTTATCTGGACAAAGTGGTGGATATGGCAGGACATAAGCTACATGAAAGCTTTTTGCAGTCTTTTATATCGGGTATAGGATGTAACTGGCTCGTAGCACTGGCTGTATGGCTGGCATATAGCACAGACTCTATCGGTGGCAAAATTATGGGCATTTGGTTTCCAACAATGGCCTTTGTCGCTATTGGATTTCAGCACGTTGTTGCCAATATGTTTCTCATTCCGGCGGCTATTTTTGCAGGCCACTTTTCGTGGGCAGATTATGTTATGAACTTCATTCCGGTCTGGCTGGGGAATTTAGTAGGAGGTAGCCTGTTTGTGGCTGGAGCCTACTGGTTGGCCTATTTGAAAAAGCCTCAAACCAACGCACTTCCAGCGAATGAATCTCCAACTACTTCTTCGGTTGCACATCAAATCCGTTGAGTGGTCCTGCTTAATTACGGTACTTTAAACAGCAATGAACAAAGCAAATCCGCCATGACAGGCCCGGGGGAACGAAACCTGTCATGGCGGATTTTTTTGGGAGTGGTCCATGATTTGGCATGGAGGATGAGTGTGCTCTCGTCCCATAATGCCTTGATCTCTTTTACCCTCGGTAAGATATGATGAAACAGGATGTCGAAAAAAATTATGATTCTAAAAAAAATCCGTTTTGCTCTATGCAGCAGACGGATTTTTTTAATATTTTGGAGAGCGGCTGTGTGGGGAAATCCTTCTCTTGCCATAGGCCAAAGCTGTGGATATGATAAGATCAGTGTAATTTTTGGAAACGGTAACGGAAAGGAGCATCAACACTATGGATCATCGTAATAGCGCGCCTCCTGAGGCCACGCTTCAACAAGACTTACAAATGGGGCAGCGGATGACGGAGCAGCAGGACGGTATTTTTCCAGCTGTATGCCCGTTAGATTGCCCGGATACGTGTGGGCTCCTACTTCACAAGGAAAATGGAAAGATAGTCAAGGTGACTGGGAACCCGGATCATCCTATTACCAAAGGGGCTATTTGTAACAAAGTTCGCAATATGACGGAGCGGGTATATGATCCTGATCGGGTGCTCTATCCGTTGAAACGTATAGGCCCCAAAGGAGAAGGGAAATTTGAACGTATTAGCTGGGAGGAGGCAGTCGATACCATTACAGGTCGGTTCAAGGAGCTGATACGTATGGACGGACCGGAATCTATTCTCCCCTACAGCTTTTATGGCAATATGGGCGTATTGAGTGTGGATGGAATGGACCGCCGATTTTTTAATGCGCTGGGTTCAAGCCAACTGGATCAGACGATATGTAGCGTGGCAGGGAATGAAGGCTGGGCGTCCGTTATGGGTTTTAAGGGCGGCACCAGCCCGGAGGACACGGAGGATGCAGACCTCATTATTGTGTGGGGTGGAAATGTCATTAGCACGAACATGCATCAGGTCGTTTTGGCTGAGAAAGCACGTAAAAAAGGTGCTAAGGTGGTCGTTATTGACGTTCATCGCAACCGGACGGCGCAATGGGCGGATTGGTTCATTCCGTTATATCCGGGGACGGATACGGCGCTCGCGCTGGGTGTTATGAATGTGCTGTTCGCTCAGGGACTGACGGACGACGAGTTTTTACATCGCTACACGGTAGGCCATGAGGAACTGCGCGAGCATGTTAAGACATATACACCAGAGCGAGTTTCGCGGATTACCGGCGTACCGGAAGCGGATATCATCCGTTTGGCGAAAATGTACGGAACTGCGCGAGCAGCGTATATCAATATCGGCAATGGGCTTCAGCATCATGATAATGGCGGTATGAACGTACGTGCGGTTACATGCTTGCCTGCGCTCACTGGACAATGGCTGAAGCACGGCGGGGGAGCGTCACGCTCTAATGGCGCTTATGGCAAGTTTAACGGCGCCAATCTGGCGCGTCCTGATCTGCGACAGAATCCGGATGCCCGGGTGATCAACATGAACCGGATCGGAGAAGCGCTGCTACAGAAGGGACAGCCGATTAAGGCGTTATTCGTATACTGCAGTAACCCCGTAGTTGTAGCCCCCGATTCGGAACGGGTGACTGAAGGATTTGGACGAGAGGATTTGTTCACAGTCGTTCATGACCTGTTTCTTACGGATACGGCCCGTTATGCCGATATTGTGCTGCCTGCAGCGTCTTCCTTTGAAGGTACAGACCTATATAAATCCTACTGGCATCACTATGTTCAGATGCAGGAACCCGTCATTGCTCCACTCGGGGAAAGCAAAAGCAATTATGAGCTGTTTAGCCTGCTCGGACGGGCTATGGGCTTTGACGAAGCTGCCTTTACGGAAAGTGAAGAGGACATGATTGCAGGTGCGCTTGATAATCCAACGAACCCTTATCTCAACGGTGTAACCTTGGAAGCCTTAAAGAGGTCACCTTTTGTAAAGCTCGATATGACGCCAAAGGCTACTTATTTGGATCGTTTAACCACGCCTTCAGGCAAGATTGAGTTGTATTCGGAAAAAATGAAACAGGCAGGTCTGCCCGCGATGCCTTCTTATGTGCCGCTGATTGAAGGGTACGACGGAGAGCATCGACCGCAAGCGGACGAGCGGTATCCATTAATGTTTATTTCACCGCCAAACCATAATTTTCTGAATTCTACTTTTGCTAACTTGCCCAAGCATCAGCGACTGGAGCGGGAGCCCTTGCTACAAATTCACCCGGAGGATGCTCAGACAAGGGACATCGCGGATGGGGACCCGGTTACCGTATGGAATGATCGGGGGACGTATGAGCTGAAAGCGAAAGTCACCGATCTAATGCTGCCCGGTACAGTGATTAGTCAGGGATTATGGTGGGAAGGCAAAGGACGCAGACAGCGTGCCAATGTGTTAACCTCTGATCGGCTGTCGGATATGGGACAGGGGGCTACTTTCTTCTCAACGGTGGTGAATGTGAAGCGCCAATGAGATAATGCCTTTTATGGCGTCAGATGCAAAAGGAGAAACAAAAGATATGAAATGGTTGGAGTCTTATCCGAAAGAAGTGAAAGTGTTTCTCGTTGCTAGTCTGATTAATTCCGCTGGAAGTTCCCTGATGTGGCCGTTGGTTAGCATGTATGTGTTTGACGAGCTAAACCGTAGTATGGGAGATGCAGGGATTGCGATTTTAGTGCAATCTCTGGGCGGAATTTTTGGTCAAGTGCTGGGCGGAGCCCTCTATCACCGTATTGGAGCCAAGAAACTGATTGTTGGCTCACTCGCGATGAACGCGCTGGGACTTCTCGCGCTTCCATTTACCAGTGGTCATTGGGTAGCGTTTGTCATCATGATGGGCTTTATCGATTTTTTTAATGTCGTATCTGTGCCTGCGATTCAGGCCTTTGTAGGTTTTCGTTTTGCTGACCGTCGTGGTGAGCTGTTTAATATTATTTATGTCGCTAACAATATTGGGGTTGCAGTGGGTACGGGATTGAGTGGCGTTCTGGCTGACCTTTCCTATCAGCTCAGCTTTGTGATGAACGGAGTGACCTCTGCGGTATTTGCCGGGTTCTTCTGGTCTTATCTAAGCAGGGTGGATCGGGAAGAGGGAGAAGTGCAGCTCAGTAAGTCCGTGAAAAAAAGAGAGGAAATACCAGCTCGATTGCTGTTTCGTGATACCAGACTGTATCTCTTTGTGGGGTTAGGTTCGCTTTTTTTATGGTTCGGGAATTCGATCTGGAATACAGGAGTGTCTCCCCATATTATTGAGCAGGGCTTGCCTAAAACGATGTATGGATTACTATGGACACTGAATGGTATCCTTATTTTTGCCGCACAACCCATTATTTTTTGGATAAAACGACTGTACGCTCATCACGCTTCAGCGCAAATGACATGGGCCGGAGGATTTTATTTGGCGGCTTATATTGTCATGCTGGGCACACAGAACTATACTGGAATGATATTCGCTATGGTTCTGGCGACCCTGGGAGAAATGCTGATTGCACCTGCGGTTCCAGCATTCCTGTCTGATCATGGAGGTCGGGGTGCACCCTTTTACATTGGGCTTGTGGGGGGCATTGGCGCAGCCGGACGGGTAATGGGGCCTTATATTATGGGGAAGTTGTATGATGGCGGTGGGTTACCGCCTACACTTTGGCTGGCATCAGGCGTAGCGGTGTTGTCGATCCTGTTTTTCGTCCTGCATAGCTGGTTGAACCGTTTCCGGCATCATTCGGATACTTTGGATCCTACGACGTCCAAGGTGGATGCTTCCAGTTCTTAAGTCCTAATAAAAGTGCAGTAATATGCTGTGATTATGGTACAATAGTGACGGATGGTTGTAGTTATTGCTTCAGGAAAGCCTTCACAGGAAGGATTGAAAGGAATTGTTTACAAGTCAACCCTTGACGATACGTCATTCGGAGATGAAGGATGCTCCTGATCTGATTGCGCTGGATGAATTGGTATGGAATGAACGCACGGCTCCCGCTTCATTGTCTTGGAAGTCGCGTGGAGAGTTTCTGCGCAATACGCCTCCAGGCTCTCAACTGGTTGCCATCGAACAGGAAGTACTCTGCGGGTATATTGGATTTCGTCCTCCAACGCTGTTGGCTAGTAACTGTCATGTACTCGAAATAAATATAGCTGTACATCCAGCTTATCATCGCAAAGGTATTGGGACGGCCCTCATGAACTCCATGAAGGACATTGCAGCTGCGGAGGGCATACGTAAGTTGAGTTTGCGTGTACTCTCATGCAACACGGAAGCCCTTATGTTTTATGAAAAAAGCGGTTTCGCGATTGAAGGACGTTTGCATGAGGAGTTTTACATAGCAGGTCAATTCGTAGATGATGTGTTAATGGCCTATTTCTTAAAATAGGCGGAAGGCTACAGACAGCAATTCGGTTGTATGCCCGGGCCTAAACCAACAACGCCGCAGACCTGATCAGGTCTGCGGCGTTGTTGTACAATACAATATTACCGAAGCTGCTTCCATTCATTTTGGAGCATACCGTACACTGCGTGGTTCATGTAGCCGTCGGGCAGCAATTCCGCTTCGCGTACAATGCCTTCGAGCACAAAGCCCAAACGTTCCGGAATACCGCGGCTGCGGCGGTTCGTAGTTGCGCAACGGATTTCGACCCGATGCAAGTCCAGCTCCATCAAAGCATATTCAACGAATACGCGGCAAGCGCTGGTCATTAGACCTTGTCCTTCGTACCCGTGTCCAAGCCAGTATCCGATGCTAACGGAGCGGTGAGTCCAATTGATCTCATGGTAGCTGATGATGCCAGCAAGCTCGTTGTCTATCCAAATTCCGGCGGTCAGACTACCGTTCTCTGCGGCTTGTTTCAAGGCGCCCTGCACGAACTGCTCTGTGTGGCTGATTTCCGTGGTAGAGTCTACCCATGGAAGCCATTGACGCAGGCGGTCACGGGACATTTCGATCAGCTCAAACAGAGGCTGCACATGCTCCTTGGTGAGCGGCCGAAGGACTGTGCGTTCGTCCAACGCATATGTAAACATGATTGATCCCCTCTTTCACTCGGAAAATCGCTAAACCAGCCAGTCTAGCATTTAATCCCATGCTACCTTATTCTGCGAGAGTCGTCAAAAGGGAGAGGAAGCTTCAAATTCAATAGATCCCACCCGGAACCGTTCATGCTCGTATACATATTTCAGATCCAAATCCCCTACAAATTCGGTTGGGGATACACTGCCAGATACAGTGGCTTGCAGAGGAAGCTGTTCAGCATCATACATTACGACAGAGCTAAAATCGAGATACTTTGTAAATTGGGCTGGATCATCGTAAAATACGGATGCTTTAGGGTTTATCGTGTGTGTAACACCGTCAATCGTGACAGCAATATGAACCTGGCGGTTGTGGTCACGTAGCTCCACTGAGCTATGTACGCGCTGGGACACAGCATCTACTGCCGATTCGACCGCATATTCTTCCATCGTGCGTGCGTTAACAATATGCAATTCCTGCAATTCGACACCCGTTCCTGAGGCACGCGTGAGGATCACGACGGCTTCACGGACACCATCCCCGTTCACATCCCTATAAAATAATTGTGGTGCGGTGGAGATATCCGCCGAGCCTGACCATCGGAATGTGCGGCGTTGCTGGCCGATTTCCAGTACAGCTGATTGGAATAATCCCTGTGACGGATTAACGGCATATAAGCGGACGGATGAGTCTTCTGGAGCGCTGGCTAGCGGCTGAGATTGTACAGTTTCGTTCACTGGGTCCGATGAAGGATGGCCGGAAGTCATGACGGAAGAGGACGAAAGCATAGACAGCAGGATCACAATGAGCAGCTTAAACACGGGTGGGTCTCCTTTTCCGGGCAAAATAAAAGATATATACACTATAACGAATTTATTTGCCGAAAATGTTAACTCTTTTTCATAACTTGTCACTTTTTTTGCTGAAGAGAGCATAAGGATTTTCATTTTATTGAGTTATGCGGTGTGAAAGGGTATATTTAAGGGAACAGGTTTTACACAGATTATACGGAAGAAAGGTTGATTAGCGTGGAGAAGCCGATCACTCCCCCCAATTTTATTAAAAATGTTATTGAAGAGGATCTACGTACGGGTAAGGTAAAGGAGGTCGTTACACGATTTCCGCCTGAACCAAACGGATATTTGCATATTGGACATGCCAAAGCTATCTGGATCAATTTCTCGCTGGGAGATGAATTCGGAGGACGCACCAACCTGCGTTTTGACGACACCAATCCGGCGAAGGAAGACACGGAATACGTGAACTCCATTCAGGAGGACGTGAAGTGGCTCGGTTATGAATGGGAGGAAAAACATTTTGCCTCCAACTATTTCGAAGAAATGTACAAGCGTGCCATCCTGCTGATCCAAAAGGGTAAAGCCTACGTGGATGATCAAAGCGCGGACCAAATCCGTCAAACTCGTGGCACATTGACCGAACCGGGGCAAAATAGCCCTTATCGGGATCGCAGTGTGGAAGACAATCTGAAGCTGTTTGAAGAGATGCGTGCAGGCAAATACCAAAATGGTGAAAAGGTGCTGCGTGCCAAAATTGATATGGCTTCAGGAAACATTAATTTACGTGATCCAGTTATTTACCGCATTTCACACACAGCACATCACAATACAGGCGACACATGGTGTATCTATCCAATGTACTCCTATGCTCATCCGCTGGAAGATGCGATTGAGGGAGTAACGCACTCGCTCTGTTCGCTGGAATTCGAAGATCAGCGCCCGCTGTATGATTGGGTTGTAGCTGAATGTGAGATGGAAAAGGTACCGCACCAATACGAATTTGGACGGCTGAACCTGGCTCAAACCGTAACCAGCAAGCGTAAGCTCAAGCTTCTGGTCGATGAAAAGCACGTAGATGGTTGGGATGATCCGCGTATGCCGACGATTTCCGGTTTACGTCGTCGCGGCTACACGCCGGAAGCCATCCGCAACTTCGTATATGAGACAGGCATTTCCAAAGCCTACGGAGTCATCGATTTGCAGGTACTGGAGCATTTTGTACGTGAGGATTTGAAGCTTAAGGCACCCCGCACCATGGCAGTCATAGATCCGTTGAAGGTAGTTATCACAAACTATCCTGAAGGACAAGTTGAAATGCTGGAGGCGGAAAACAATACTGAAAATCCGGAACTCGGTACACGTCAAATTCCGTTTTCCCGTGAGATTTATATCGAGCGTGAGGACTTCATGGAAAATCCGCCGAGCAAATACTTCCGTTTGTTCCCTGGTAATGAAGTACGTCTCAAGCATGCTTACTTCATTAAATGTAACGATGTGATTAAGGACGCAGACGGAAATGTAACGGAAATCCACTGTACCTATGATGTAGAAACCAAGAGCGGATCAGGCTTTACTGGACGTAAAGTGAAAGGCACGATCCACTGGGTAGAGGCTACTCAGGCTGTACCTGCCGAATTCCGTTTGTATGAGCCTTTGATTAACGCAGAGGACACGGAAGAGATTGAAGAGGATGCATCGGAAAAAACATTCCTTGACCAATTGAACCCGAACTCTTTGGAAATTGCTCATGGCTATGTCGAGCCGAACATGAAAGAAGCTCAATCGCAGGACAAGTTCCAATTTTTCCGTCATGGTTATTTCAGTGTCGATCCGAAGCTTTCCCAACCGGGTCAGCCTGTATTTAACCGTGTTGTATCGTTGAAAAGCTCTTTCCAATTGCCTAAGCAATAGGCTGGTGGAAAGTGTGGGAGAGATGGTAGCTTCGTGCGACCAAGTTGAAAAGGAGTCTGCCGTCGGCAGACTCCTTTATTTTACGCATGCACACTCTTTATACATGATCATTGACTTGACGATACTCTATTGTCTTTGCTAACAAGCCAGAAGGGAAGAGGGGATAGCTCATTCCTCTAGTGTTGTTAAGGGGCTTCTTCTATTCGTTTGTGCCCGCTGGCAGTCCTGGCTGATAACCGTTCTTGTACAGCATATACCACATGATAGCGAATCCCGCAGATCCAAGTAGGGCGAAGAACACCCCTGCATGGTACATCATTTCTCCACCAAAGTTCTGGAATAGCCATCCTCCCGCAAAACCTGCTACGATACCGGATATACCACTCCAGGTCAAGGTATATACAGCCTGTCCGGATGATCGGTATGCTGCAGGGGTAAATAGGACGGTCAACTGGGTGCCTACATAGAAGTATCCACCGAAGGTGACGCAATGAAGTGCCTGAATGAACACAATCTGAATCGGGTCTGTGGCCAGAGCCATCAGTTCCCAACGTAAGGCAAACAGCAAACTGACGAGTGCCAAACAGCCGACCATCACGGTCATTCTTTTCTTCAAGAAGCGATCAAACAGCAAAAATACAATAATTTCGAATACCGATGACATAAAAACAGCAAAACCAAGCATCTGTTTGGACCCACCCAGCTCGGTGATGTACAGGGACATAAAGGCGCTGTTGATCGAATTCGGGATGGATACAAGGATGCCCAATAAAATAAAGGATATAAAGTATCCGTTCATTAAAACACTGCCAAAGCCGCGCAAATGGATGGTCGCTGTCTCCACAGTGCTTTTCAGTGGTGGAATCGACAAGGTGCAGATCAATGCAGCCAGAAGAAGTACCGTAAAGATGGTGGATATGCTGGATATCCCCGTTTGGTCAATAACTATGCCGGCAACTGCTGCTGTCACAGCCCAACCGAAGGAGCCCCATATACGGAATGCACCAAATTTCCGGTCTGTGCCCTCAATATAGCTGAGAATTAGGCTGTTGCTTTGCGCAAATAAAGGGCTTTGGAAAAAATAAAAACCAATCATCGACACATAAATCATGATATACGTATGGACATGAAACAAAGCTTGTAGCAATAACAAGGTACCTATAATCATAAATAGCAGAATACGTCGGAGGTTACGGCTCCGGTCGCTTGTATAGCCCCAAAAAGGGTTCGCGAATACGGATACAAAAGGCCCGATGGCCATCAGACTCCCGATCTCCAGCTTGTCCATGCCGATATCTTGCAGATACAACGGGAAGAAGCTGGAGAAAATGACCATAGCTCCATATAGAAAAAAATTATACAGTTTTAAGGAATATAGAGGAGTCTCTTGAATTTCTCTCTTTTGCAAGACAAGCCATTCCTTTCTTAGCCCGATAGAGAACTGCGCATCGATGCCGATCTGTGGGGAGGTTCTTTATTCCAATGTATCATGTGTTGAAAGGGTTAACAAACCAATAAATTAACAATTATGTAATAATTAAATTTTGTTCAAAAATTCATATGCATATTTGCAATTGTTTTACTAAAAAAAAAGGAGGATTTATTTGTGAAAGTGACTGGTATTATCGTCGCAGGAGGACGTTCCAGCCGAATGGGACAGGATAAGGCTTTGCTTGAGATCAATGGAGCCACTATGCTTGAACGGACGTATACTACATTGCAGCAGGCTGCCCAGCGGGTTGTCGTAGTCACTCGTGACAACCAAGGATATGGTCTGAGTGGTATGGAAACTGTGTCTGATGTTTTTCCAGGTATGGGACCTCTAAGCGGTATCCATGCGGGATTATCTGCATCTACTACGGAGTGGGGAATGGTTGTCGCTTGTGATATGCCTTTTATACAGCTAGAGGTGCTGCAAGACCTGCTCGTTGTAACTGAGAAATGGACGGAGTTGCATGGAACGACGGAACCAACATTGCAAGCAGTAATACCTTCTATGGATGGACGTATACATCCGTTGCTGGCTGTGTACCATCGGAGCGTGCTGCCGTCTGCCGAGGAATGTTTGCGCAATAGACAGCTTCGTCTCACCGATTGGTTGAACAAGCTGAACGTTCGTTATGCGACGGTAGAGGATTTGCCGCGGGTGAGTGAAGACATGTGGTATAAGGCCGCGTTCAATATGAATAATCCGCGGGACTACGAGCTTGCGTTAGAGCAGTTGAAGCATAGTGTACAACAGAACACGCAGAACGTGAAGAATTTAAAGGAAATACGAGAGGATTAGAAACGTACAAGCTTCCTGCGCGAGGACTATTTAGGAGAGCAAATACTAGAGAAATATGATGGACTAAATTTGGGGGAATATAATTATGCTGGAAGCTATTATACATGCCGTTTTATTGGCATTGGGATTGATTTTGCCTTTGGGGGTACAAAATGTATTTGTGTTTAATCAGGGGGCGTCCCAGTCGCGGTTTCGCAATGCACTGCCTGCTGTCATTACAGCGGGTGTCTGTGATACAATCCTGATCACGCTTGCGGTTGGGGGTGTGTCTCTTATTTTGCAGCAATTTCTATGGCTCACGAACGTACTCTATGCGGCGGGCTGTTTGTTTCTGCTGTATATGGCCTGGACTTTATGGAGATCGAAGGCAGCTTCCTCGGGAGAAAGTCAGGCGATGCGGCCGAAACGCCAGATGATTTTTGCCGCTTCGGTATCGCTATTGAATCCACATGCCATACTCGACACGGTTGGCGTAATTGGAACCAGCTCCCTCCAATATGACGGCGGGGAACGCTGGGCCTTTGGTCTGGCTGCCGTGTCCGTATCTTGGATATGGTTTATCGGTCTGGCAACGGCAGGGCGTCTCGTGGGACGTATGGATTCAGAAGGGAAGTTTGGGACTGTGCTCAACAAAATATCGGCACTGATTATTTTAGGCCTGGCAATGTATATGGCGATAAATTTTATTACCAGTATGTGATCCAAACCTGGTTAGAAGAAAAATTTCAATACAGCGAATACCCCGCTCAAAGCAAAGGGAACACCGATCAAAAACAGCATAAAGGCCAGACAGCCTGCACCATTTACACCGCCTGCAATTCGGGCGTCCCGAGGGTTAGATGGATTGTATAATACCTTAATCTTGCTGCCAACCCGGTTGAGGCTTAGGTTGGTGCTATAAGGATTCCAGAATTCTACGGCTTCACCTGAAGCTGTATAGAAGCGCACCTTTAATCGGCGGGTGTAGCTAGTATCTACCGGATCATCTCGGTCAAAGGGAACGACATCAATGTCTACTTCGATATGCGCATCAACGATTTGCCCCTTGGTACGGACCCAGTGGCGTTTGCGATAACGATGACGACGGATCGTTCTGAATCCAAAATAGATGAGTAGCAGTCCAATCAAGCTGAACAATGGCATCAGCAAATCGGAACTAAAATGAAACCAATATACATTGAAATCAATTGAGATGATAATCCACTCCTTTAAACAAAGCGATAATCAATATATCGGATGTTTTTTAGGAACCGTTTAATAGCTATGAGAATTACTTATTGCTAGATAAGGACATATCAAAATCAACATCCTCGATAAATTCGATAACCTCACCATTGGGGCTGTGGACTAATGCATTTGTTACAACTAGAGGAGGTTCACCAAGTGTAAGCTGATTGGGTTCCACAAAGGTTCTTGCTCCGTGGGCAAGGGCTTTTTGATATATTTCATCCACATTAAGAGTTGGTTGAATTTTGTAGAGAGGCGAAGGAAGTCACCGATTTATTTCGCATCAGTGGGGAATTTAATTATCTCATTCGGAATAACTGTATTTGTGAAATGAAGATAAACGAATGCTTGGATGAAATAAAAAAAGTGACGCTGAATTACAACAGCGTCACCGTAATGCCCTGCTCCAGACGCTTCACGTCCTGGAGCTCGATCTTCCCGGCCATGGCGTGCAGAGCTGCCGCTGTGCCGCAGGCCGCTCCCTGCCGTAGCATGGCAGGGAGATCCAGCCCCGTCGCTGCGCCGGTGACCAGCCCGGCGACCATAGCGTCACCGCTGCCGAGCGCGCTGACAATGTCCGCGTCTGGCAGGCTCACGCGGTAGCGCGCATCGTGCGTTACCGCCAGCGCCCCGCGCGCTCCGAGCGAGATGACGGCCAGCTGCGCTCCGGCTTCCAGCAGCTTTGCTGCCGCTGCTTCAGCGGCATCCGGGCGCGCGGCGTCAATTCCCGCGAAGCGAGCAGCCTCGTCCTCGTTAGGCTTCACGAGGTCGGGCTTTCCGCGCAGCCCCAAGCGCAGCGCCTCACCGCTCGCGTCCAGCGCCACCCGCGCGCCGCGTGCCTTCGCCAGTGTGCACAGCTCGGCGTACAGATCGGGCGGGCAGCCGGGTGGCAGGCTGCCGGAGAATACGACCCAAGCCGAATCCTCGGCAAGGGTCTCGATTTTGCGCCGCAGTGCGGCTAATTCAAGTGGCCCAATGGTCGGTCCGCTCTCAATCAGCTCGGTCTGCGTGCGCGCGGACGGGTCGAGCACGGTAATGGCGAGACGGGTTTCCCCATGTGCCGTTTCAATGAAATCGGCACTTACGCCTTCTGCGCTCAACCCGTCAATGAGCAGCCGTCCCGTGTGTCCGGCAGCAAACCCGGTCGCTCGTACAGGCTCACCTAGCGTGCGAATGACGCGGGCGGCATTCACGCCCTTGCCGCCCGGCACCGTCAGGCCGCCTTCCATGCGGTGGACGGCATTCAAACCGAAGCCTGCAACCGTGTAGATTTTATCCACAGCCGCGTTAAGCGTTACGGTGGTAATCACAAGGCATCACTCCTTTAAGATCAGCAATTTGCAACATTTGATGCCATTCGCTCATGCTAAGATATTAGCTTTAATCCCAATGCTGCGGCAAGAATCATGGCGATGAATAAAACACGCAGTACGCTTTTTTGTTCACCGTACAAGAACATGCCTGTAATTGTGCTGCCAACCGTTCCGATGCCTGTCCATACGGCATAGGAGGTGCCCATAGGCAAACTTTTCATGGCATAGCTGAGTAGAGAGAAGCTAAGAACAAAGGATAGGACCATAAGCACTAAGGACTTCCAGCCTTTGCCCACCGTAACTCCCTTCATACCAATGACTCCTAACACTTCCGAGCACCCCGCGATAACCAATGCAATCCAAGCCATTATGCGCCACTCCCTTCCTGAACATCACGGTCGGTAACTAACTTCAGGCCGACCACACCTGCCAGCAAAAGGGCGATTAATAGCGTTTTGGACCATTGAAACGGTTCTCCGAATAGCAGCATTTCGCCTACGACTGTTCCCCCCGTCCCTAGTCCGGTGAATACAGCATACACTGTGCCTACAGGCAGTCGGTTCGCAGCCTTCATGATTAAATAAAAGCTGGCCACCACGGCCAGCACGGTTACAATCCAGGCGAGTATAGAGTCCGCATGCTTCAAACCCGATACCCATACAACCTCAATCAGACCTCCAACAAAAACGTAAATCCAACTGCGATTCATGATGAATGTTCTCCTTAAAAATAAATTTTATAAGTTCGACGGCTTCACGCTTCATGAGGTGAGGTTAACGTAATCCCACGCCAAAAAATAGGCCATGCAGCGTTCAGCCTTCGGTGGTAGTTGATGCTTCCACTGTACAGGAGCTCCACCATGATCCCGTCCACCAGGGTCATGTAAGCCAAAGCCACATCCACTGGCTCCATATGCCCAAAGGGTTCCCGATCCCGTGTATTCCGGAGGCGGCGAGTTAATTTTCGCTCCATTTTATCCAGAAAAGGATTAACAATATCCAGCACCTCGTGATACAACGATACAGGCGGAAAGAAGGAAAAGCGAAGCATAAACTTGGCTGAGTCGTTGCTCTCATATTCCTGTCCCATCCAAAACAAGAAGTCATGCAGGGTATGCTTAAGCGGCTGATCTTTACGTTCCGTAAAGTATTCGAAAATACGTAAATTCTGCTCTTGAAAAGCGTACCTAGCCACCTGTAGAAACAGATCCTCCTTGCCTTGGAAATGCGCGTATATAGACGGTTTTCGGATACCAACCTCAGCGGCAATACAGCTCAAGGAGGCTCCCTCATACCCATTGGTGGCAAATTGAAAAAGAGCGGCCTTTCGAATCTCTTCCATTCCCATTATTTTCACCTACCTAACGTTCGTTAGTTTATTCTTGCACGAAAAAAAGTAAGTGTCAACCCAGCATCCTTGCGTTTTGTATAAAGCTTTTCTTTGGATTTTTTTTATCAACATTTTAATAAAAAAGTGGGAAGAAATAAGGGGCTCATGTACAATATAATGAAGAATACTTGTCAAATGCAGTCCACTGGAAGTGAGGTTAGTTATGAGGCGAAGCTTACTGGCCGTATTGATCGCGGCTATGGTGTTTATTATTTATTATTTTGGCTTGTTTAATTACATCGGCAAAAATGAAGGAACTGTCATCAGTATTTTTTCCACCCTGACAGTGATCTCCATCAGTCTGATTATTTTTACGGAGAATCGTAATCCCTCCACTACGATGTCCTGGATTTTGCTGCTGGCATTGCTGCCAGTCGTTGGACTTCCTCTTTATTTTCTGTTTGGGCAAAATGTATTCAAGCGTCGCAAGTATGATAAAAAGGCATTGCGTGACCAACAGGCTTACGACCGCATAGAAAAGGATGCTTTGCGAGTCAAACGAGATCTGACCTGCTTTACAGGTGAGCAGCAGCAGTTAATGCGTTTGGCCCGCAGACTGGCCCGCTCCCCGATTTATTTTGCGACAGAAACTCAAATTCTGAACAATGGAGATGAAACCTTCTCCACTTTGCTGGAAGAACTGCGCAAGGCGCAGCATCATATCCATATGGAATATTACATTTTCCGGTCGGATGATATCGGTACCAGCATTCAAAAAATTCTGATCGAAAAGGCTAAAGCGGGTGTTAAGGTTCGGTTTATGTACGATGCGGTGGGCAGTATTCAGTTGTCGAAGTCATTTTTGAAGGAAATGAGAGATGCAGGAGTAGAGGTTGTTGCGTACGGCGGCGCTCGGATATTGTTCTTCTCCAGCCGGGTAAACTATCGTAATCACCGTAAAATTGTAGTCATCGACGGTAATATTGGATTAATTGGCGGTCTAAATGTGGGAGATGAGTATCTCAGCCGCAACAAAGCCTATGGCTTTTGGCGTGATACGCATATGATTGTGAAGGGCGAAGCTGTACGGACGTTGCAGCTTATATTTCTACAAGATTGGCTTCACATGACGGGTGAGTCAGTGCTCGATAGCGAATATCTGTCTCCCAATATTGAACCAATTACGGACGGAGGCGTGCAGATTATTGCCAGTGGCCCGGATAATGAGCGGAGAGTGCTCAAAAATCTCTTTTTCTCCATGATCACGTCCGCCCGAAAATCAGTCTGGATTGCCACTCCTTATTTTATCCCGGATGAAGATATCCTGACTGCCTTACGGATGGCTGCCTTGTCCGGGTTGGACGTGCGTATTCTGTTTCCCGCAAAACCGGATAAATGGCTACCGTTTCTCGCGTCTCATTCGTACTTCCAGTCGTTACTGGAGGTTGGAGTCAAGGTATATGAATATGAAAAGGGGTTCCTCCACTCCAAGCTCCTCATCATTGACGGGGAAGTTGCGACGATCGGGACAGCCAATATGGATATGCGTAGCTTTCATTTGAATTTTGAAGTTAACGCTCTGTTAATTCAAACGCACAGTGTGCAGCAGATGGTAACAGACTACGAACGAGATTTGCACTCAGCCAGTCTGATCGTACGCGAAGAATTCATGAAAAAACGTCTGTTCAAACGTTTGATGGAATCGCTCGCGCGGCTGCTTTCACCGCTGCTGTAAGCATAAACGAATTCACTACAGCAGTATCCCGTAGTTAAAATGTAGTAAAGCCTAATATATCCTGTAGACGGTATATAATATCTTTCCAAAATGTTGAATGATCCTCGTAAGCTGCTAGGTCCAAACTGTATTCAGCCCCCTGATTATTCCATAGCTTATCAAAATAGGCCGCAACCTGTCGGGTCAGCTTGCTGTCCGCCGGAGCGGCCACCCACAATTCATTTTCCAGATTCAAATCATCCAGATTACGGGGGGTCAGATTGGTAGAGCCACCCCAAATGATATGCTCTCCTTGCGCCTTGGCGATATAAATCAGTTTGGTATGGAACTGCTCATGGGTGGTATGATACCAGCGAATTTGAATGTTCCCGCCCGATTTATCGGACAACTCCTGGGCAACCGGACGATTGGGGATGCCGATTTTTTCCTGACCAAACGCGTTTTCATTGGGGTCCAGCAGCAATTGGATGTTTACACCGCGCGCAGAGGCATCCAGCAGGCTGTTCAATACTTTACGGTCAGCCAAATAAAACATGCCCATATGAATGCTGTCACCTTTCTTCGTCTGCGCAATGCCATCCAGAACTGAGGTGTACACCTTGGCCTCAGTTAGATATTTGATCCGATAGCTGTCCTTACTCGATGGAACTTTGGGTTCCGCCTGTGGTGTATAGGCAGGAAGCTGTCCACCGCCAGAAAAGTCCAATACCGCCTGCTCTGTTTGTAAAATGTCTCCGATGATAGGCCCCTTCACCTCCAGCGCTACATTGGAGTGATAGGCGCTCGCGTCGTGCACGTTGCCTGTAGAAATGAGCGCTGTCTGTTCGTTGGCAACCAATTTTCGGTGATTGGCCTTGACGTTCAACAGCTTAAGATAGGAGCGAGCCGTAACATCAGGTCCGTCACTGGCCATCAGGTTGGGAATCCAACCTGTGCCCTGCTGCCCGAACCATTGGAAAAAGGTACGCCACACTGCCGAATAGATGGGGGTGGAGTCCCGCAACGGGTCTACATCGGTCTGCACGACTTGAATCCCTGCTCGCTTCATATTCTCCAACAAAGGATTGGGGGCAGAATTGTAGTTGGTATTGACTTCATCTGTAATGAAAAAGATAGGCATATCCGGATGAGCTTTCTTTTTGGCAATAAGATAATCGGTCATTTGTGCGCTGACTTGGGGGAAGTGCTGACCTTTATGCTTATAGTCATTGAACAGAAATAGGTCGATGACAATAAATTGTTGGGCTTCATCAATGATCCCGAGCATACGATTCAAAATTTGACCTTCATGCTGTGCAGTGCTTCCATCCCCGGTGGGATAGGTCAAATCTGTCCAGAAGTTTACCTCATGGGTCGAATACTCCTGACTCTCATAAGAGACGAACGGAGGCAATGGTTTATGGGTCTGATACAGCATGACGGCAATCAGCCAGAGGATAAGTACCAGAATGGCGATTTTAAAAGCCCGACCCTTTTTCTCAGTTCTTCTTTGATATTCCGGCACAGAATGCAGCGGATCACGTGTAGTCATATGACGATCAACTCCTCAATTGAATGCTGCATTCCATTTTATCGTGCCGGAACATGCAGTTTTATGATGGGATACTGTCAAGTTATTAACGCAAGTGTGCAGGATTGACGCGGATACTAAATGGAATGAAATGGAAGATGTTTTACTATTCGTTGAGGACATATGTCCTTTATAGAAAGTCTGCCCTATAATTTAATATATAGAAAAGTCATTTACATGGGGAGAATAACGATTTATGAGAGGAATCTTGTTTGCTTTTCTGGGAGGAGCGTGTATTACGCTACAGGGGGTAGCGAATACACGGATTAGTCAGGATATCGGTACATGGCAGGCGGCCACTGTTACTCAGCTAATAGGCTTTATTTTGGCAGCATTAGTCTGGATGTTTACAAGGGATGGCAATGTGGCTGAACTGAAACAGGTAAAGCCGATGTATCTTTGGGGCGGTGCCTTTGCAGCAATTATTATATTTAGTGAAGTCACGGCAATCCAACATATTGGGGTTACGTTCACGATCTCGGCGTTGTTGATTGCGCAGTTGTGTTTAACCTTCCTGGTAGATATTAAGGGATGGTTCGGTATAGTAAAGCAAAAGATGAAGCTGCCACAATTTATAGGTATTGGTATGATGATCGCGGGTGTAATTATTCTGAAGCTCTAAAATAAAACTTTAATTTGTAAAGAAAGCTTAGAATGTAGAAATTGAAGGTGAGCTTAGGAATGAGAGAAATTCAGGATCAAGAGCAGCTAAAATATTTTTTGCAGCTGCATGAGTTGGAATCCATACTCTACGAGCCACTACATCCTTATTTGTCGTTGCATCGTTTGGAGCAAGGGGAAAAGCTCTGTTTACAGGGGGACCCCATCGAGCATCTATATATACTGGTGCAGGGCAAGGTCAAGATTTATACCAGCTCTACAGAAGGGAAAACCCTGATCCTTTGCTTCAAAACACCGATCGAGGTTATAGGAGATGTTGAATATATTCGGAGTAGTCACGTCATCAACACAGTAGAGGCAGTGTCTCCGATCTATGTGATCGGTATTCACCACCAATGGATGAACAAATACGGCAGAGACTATGCTCCTTTGCTGCAATTTCTATTGGATATTGTCACGCGAAAGTTTTGCCTGGACTCCGACTTTTCCAGTTTCAATCTCATGTATCCGGTGGAAGTCAGGCTGGCGAGCTACCTGCTATCGGTTTCTTTTGACGAATCGAATACGGCTTTTCATGAGGAATTACGTGCATCCAGTCTGGTAGATGTGGCGAATTTGATCGGAACCAGCTACAGACATCTCAACCGTGTTATTCGCAAAATGATTGAAGATGGATGGGTTGAACGGACAAAAGGCTACATTGTCATTCGGGACAGAAAAGGTTTGAGTGAACTGGCAGGACATAATATTTATGAATCATTGTAATATGGGCTTTTATAAAAGCAGAAGAATATCAAGGATCATCAAGGGAGAGTTAACATATGTTATTAGGAATTGTATTGGCGATTATCGCAGGTGCCTTGGTCAGTCTGCAAACGATATTCAATAACAAGGTGAATGAACGGACAGGATCGTGGGCTACAACAACATTGGTGCTGGGAACAGGGTTCGTGGCTTCCTTACTCGGAAGTCTTATTTTTGAAGGGAAAAATACTTTTACTTTACAGCATATGCAGCCGTGGTACTGGTTCAGTGGCATGATTGGTGTCGGTGTTGTGTTCTGTCTGGTGCAAGGAATGAAGCGACTTGGCCCGACCTATGCGATCTCCATTGTATTGACGGCGCAATTAGGTACGGCCCTGTTGTGGGATTCGTTAGGATGGCTGGGATTAGAAAAGATTCCGTTTACCTTTAACAAGTTGATCGGAGTATTGGTCATTATCGGTGGTATTCTGGTATTCAAATTTGGACATGGGCGTACGAAGGAGCAAGCGGAAAACATTTCATCTGTACCTGATTCGATGAAGGGATGAAGGAGATTGTAATGACCTTTATCTTGCTGGGATAGGGATCGTCCTTTCGAGTAGGCATTTTGCAGAAAAGCCGCTGCTCAATTAGGAGCGGTTTTTCTGTAGAGTTTTCGAAATAACTGGTTTATTGCGAATTTTGAACGTGGCCATGGGTAAGAAAAAATGTTCACGATCGTGTATATATTTTTCCATCCATGATACAATGAAAGTATCTTAAAACAGCCACTTTAAGGGATACGATATTGAATATAAGAGACGATAAATAGATCGGTTACCGTGTTCGGGAACGGTCTTATTTGTGCTTCTTGAACTTGATGCAATAACATAGTGACTTTGGATGAGGTGGGACATAGATGAGTAGTACGGAGAATGGAAAAGGAGCATCTGACGGTTTTAACAGATCTGGCTCTTTGTTGCCTGCCGCGCGGACAGGCGAACGGAAGATTGAGCACGTCCGCCTTTGTTTGCAAGAAGATGTGGTCGGACAAGGCATCACCAGCGGGCTGGAACGGTATGCCTTTAAGCACTGCGCTCTGCCGGAGTTGCATTTTGACGAGGTTCGTCTGGATACTACTTTTTTAGGACGAGTTGTACGAACGCCGCTACTTATTAGCTCCATGACAGGCGGCAGCGCCGAGACAGGAGCGATTAATGAGCGATTAGCAGAGACAGCGGAGAGACGCGGCTGGGCGCTGGGCGTCGGTTCGGTACGGGCTGCGGTGGAAAGGGAAGAACTGGCTTCAACCTTTGCGGTTCGCCGTCTGGCACCCAGTATCCCGATCCTTGCCAATCTGGGTGCGGTGCAGCTGAACTACGGATTTGGCGTGGACGATTGTCGCCGTGCAGTGGAAATTGCCGGAGCAGATATGTTGGTGCTGCATTTGAACGGATTGCAGGAGATTTTTCAACCCGAAGGGAATTTGGATTTTAGCGGCCTGCTTAAGCGCATTGAGGAGTTGTGTCGTCAGCTTTCAGTGCCTGTAGGAGTGAAGGAAGTAGGTTGGGGCATAGATGGCGAGACGGCATCGAGACTGTATGATGCGGGTGCAGCCTTTATTGATGTTGCTGGTGCAGGCGGGACAAGCTGGAGCCAAGTGGAGAAATTTCGCAATCCTGATCCCGTGCGTCGTGCGGCGGCAGAGGCGTTTGCGGATTGGGGCAACTCGACCGCTGATTGCATCGTGGAAGTCAGAGCCGCTCAGCCACATGGTGCTCTGATCGGCAGCGGTGGACTGAGAGACGGTGTCGATGCAGCGAAGGCGCTCGCTTTGGGAGCTGACATGGCAGGCTTCGGGCGTTCTTTGCTCGGTTCTGCGGTTGCCTCTAGTGAAGCGCTGGAGGCACGTTTGGAGCAGGTCGAACTGGAACTCCGCACAGTTATGTTTGGTATTGGGGTAGAAGGAATAGAAGGACTCAAAGATACGACTCGACTAAGAAAGAAGGTAAACGGATGAGCGGACTTATTACATTGGTTCCGATGAATGCGGAGCAATATGATCGATTTGAACAACGCTCGCTTGCCGACTATGCGGATGAGAAGATCCAAGCAGGTACATGGACGGTAGAAGAAGCACCAGAACGTGCGGCAGAAAGTTTTGCTCGATACCTGCCACAGAGACTAGACACACCTCATGCTCACCTGTATATGTTGATGTTTTCCGATGCCGGGGGGCAGAGTCAGGAGGAAGCTGGCTACATCTGGTTCAATATTACGGACGGCGTGCAAGGAAAAGAAGCTTTTCTACTGGATATTCTTGTATACGATTCATACCAGGGGAGGGGTCTAGGCACGCTTGCGATGGAGGCTTTGGAACAGGAGGCTCGCAGGCTGGGAGCTGTACGCATCGGTTTGCATGTATTTGGGCATAATGAGCGAGCTTTGCATGTATATCGCAAGTCGGGCTATCGGATTACGGATATCCAGATGAGCAAAGAAATCTAAATAGGGATATAGCAATATCCTGAATTTCATAACCGTATGCTTGCCGCGTGTATAGGTTCTCATATATAATGTGGGTTGGTAAACTAACGGATGGCATAACGCATATTTTATATAAACGGGAGTTGTTCTGATTATGGCTTTAAAAGCGGGGATTGTGGGCTTGCCGAACGTGGGCAAATCAACACTTTTTAACGCAATAACGCAGGCGGGTGCGGAATCCGCAAACTATCCATTTTGTACGATTGACCCCAATGTAGGCGTCGTTGAAGTACCAGACGAGCGGCTGGATAAGCTGACCGAACTGGTTGTGCCGAACAAAACGGTGCCAACGGCATTTGAATTTGTTGATATTGCAGGACTTGTGCGCGGTGCGAGCAAGGGCGAGGGTCTGGGTAACAAATTTCTGGCTCATATTCGTGAAGTGGATGCGATTGTACATGTGGTACGTTGCTTTGAAGATGAGAACATTACCCATGTGGACGGCAAAATTGACCCGATCAGCGACATTCAGACCATTAATCTGGAACTGATTCTGGCGGATATCGAAAGTGTAGACAAGCGTATTGAACGTTCCCGCAAAAACATGAAGGGTGGCAACAAACAGTACACCCAAGAGGTTGAAGTGCTGGAGCGGATCAAGGAATCGCTGTATGCTGATAAACCTGCGCGTAGCTTAGAACTGTCGGATGAAGAACGGTTGATTGTACGCGATCTTCATTTGCTTACGATGAAGCCTGTACTCTACGCAGCTAATGTTAGCGAAGATGGCGTAACGGAAGCGGATAGCAATCCATATGTGCAAAAGGTACGCGATTTTGCCGTGGAGGAAAATGCAGAAGTGGTGCCGATCAGCGCCAAGGTAGAATCTGAGATTGCTGAGCTTGAAGGCGAAGACAAGGCGATGTTCCTCGAGGAGCTAGGATTAGCTGAATCCGGATTGAACCGTCTGATTAAAGCAGCTTATCGCTTGCTGGGCCTGTATACGTATTTCACAGCAGGCGTGCAGGAAGTACGCGCTTGGACGATTCACAAAGGAACGAAAGCACCGGGTGCTGCGGGCGTAATTCATACGGATTTTGAACGCGGATTTATTCGTGCAGAGGTTGTATCCTACAACGATTTGGTCGCTGCTGGTTCGATGAACGGGGCTAAGGAACGTGGTCAGCTTCGTCTGGAAGGTAAGGAATATGTAGTGCAGGACGGAGACGTTATGCATTTCCGTTTTAATGTTTAATATATAATCTCGAGAGTACAATACTCGATTCGGATATATAAAAGACGATGACTAATGTATGTGTGTTCTGAAAGGTGCTAGATTACGTGGTCGCTGCCTATATTAGGGCGGCGACTTTTTTTATTGTATTGCATGTTGTGTGGATTTTTGCAAAATCCTAAATTAGGTCAGTATTTCTTGTAGCTAATTCATGAATTAGTTGGTATAATAAAGAGCTGTAGCCAGTGAAATTGAAGCTGGTTTCATATTAATTTAACTGAAGAGGTGAATCGCTTGTTGGACCGATTGCAATCATTGGCGGACCGCTACGATAAACTGAGCGAACTGCTCTGCGATCCGGATGTAGCGAACGATAGCAAAAAACTTAGAGATTATTCCAAAGAACAGTCTGATTTACAGCCTGCTTATGAAGCATATACCGAATATAAAAATGTCGTTGAAGAGCTGGAAGCTGCAAAAACCATGCAGGGTGAAAAGCTGGACGACGAGATGCGTGAAATGGTTAAAATGGAGATTGAAGAACTGAGTGTTCGCAAGCGGGAGCTGGATGAAAAAATCCGTATTTTGCTGCTGCCAAAGGACCCGAATGATGATAAGAACGTTATTATTGAGATTCGTGGTGCAGCGGGTGGTGACGAAGCGGCACTGTTCGCAGCTGACTTGTATCGGATGTATACTCGTTATGCCGATACCCAAGGCTGGCGTGTAGAGCTGATGGACGCGAACATGAATGATCTCGGGGGCTTTAAAGAGGTTATTTTCATGATTAACGGTCGTGGTGCATACAGCAAAATGAAATTCGAAAGCGGCGCACACCGCGTACAGCGGATTCCGACGACGGAATCAGGTGGGCGTATTCATACGTCGACATCTACAGTATCCGTTATGCCTGAGGCAGAAGAAGTGGATATTGAAATTTCCGATAAGGATATTCGCGTGGATACGTTCTGTTCCAGCGGTGCGGGCGGACAGTCCGTTAATACGACCAAGTCGGCGGTGCGTGTAACGCATATGCCAACAGGTATTATGGCAACCTGTCAGGACGGAAAATCCCAGAACTCCAATAAGGAGAAGGCGCTGCAAGTTTTGCGTGCCCGTATTTCGGATATGCTGCGTCAGGAAGAGGAAGCCAAATATGCAGGCGAGCGTAAGAGCAAAGTAGGTACTGGAGACCGCAGTGAGCGTATACGTACCTACAATTTCCCGCAAAGCCGTGTAACGGATCATCGTATTGGCCTAACTATGCATAAGCTGGATCAGGTGATGAACGGGGAGATCGAAGAAATCGTATCGGCGCTCACGATTGCAGAGCAGGCTGATTTGATGGAACAAGAGGTTTAAGTTTTGGGGAACGAACGCGATTGTGTGTATCGGATGTCGCCGGAACGGAACATGAGTGTCAGAGAAGCCTTAGTTGAGGCTTCTTCTTTTTTAGGAAGCTGTGGCGTTCTGGAGCCGCAGCATAATGCCCGTTTGCTGCTGGAGCATGTGCTTGGGTTGGAAGGTACGGCGTTTTACGCCGCTCTGGGTGATCCGTTCCCTTCCTCCGCCAAGGAGGCGTGGGAACGGATCATAGCCCGCAAAGCTGCGGGTGAACCGGCGCAGTATATTATCGGACGGCAGGAATTTTATGGCCGCCCGTTCATGGTTTCGCCGTCGGTGCTGATCCCACGTCCCGAGACAGAACTGCTCGTCGAGGCGATACTCCAGCACGGCGATCGTCTGTGGCCAAGCGGCGCTCCGCAGGCGCTCGACATCGGCGCGGGCAGCGGTGCGATTGCCGTGACGCTGGCGGCTGAGCGACCGAGCTGGCGCGTTGCGGCAGGGGATATTTCGGCTGCCGCGTTAAAAGTAGCGGCTCATAACGCCGCTGCGAACGGCGCAGCCGTAGAATTCCGCGAGGGCGATCTGCTGGCGCCGTTCGCGGGAACGGCGATGGACATTCTCGTGTCCAACCCGCCGTACATCCCGGCTGCTGACATCGCTGGCTTACAGCCGGAGGTCCGCGACCATGAGCCGCGGATGGCGTTGGATGGTGGTCCTGACGGGCTCGGCCCGTATCGGGCAATGCTGGAGCAGCTCGGACTCCTTCAGGCTCCGCCCCGGCTAATCGGGTTTGAATTGGGGATGGGACAGGCCAGAGACGTGGCTGACCTGCTGGAACAGGCGGGTCATTGGAAGAACATTATAATCGTTCCTGACCTTGCTGGGATCGAACGACATGTCCTAGGCGTCTCGGAGTAGTGCTGCATTTTCTTTTTGCGAGTCTTTCCTTTAGAATAAGAGGGGTATGACCGAGAAACGGCTCAGGGGGAAATCATGCTTCAGAAATTGAAAAAAATTGACGGTCCGGTTATCTTTATTCTGGTTTTGCTCATGGCGATTAGTATCATAACGGTATACAGCGCAGGTAGGGGCCCTACGAACTTGGCAGAGCACGGCAATGACTATCAAAAGATGATCGGGTATTATATATTGGGTTTTTTGGCGATCTTGGGTTTAGCGATAGTCGATTTTCGGATATTCATTAAAAAGGCCCTGTACGTATATGGAGGCGGAATATTCCTGTTGGGTCTCGGATTTTTTGGCGGGACGGTTAACAACTCTCAGGGCTTTCTGAAAGTTGGTGGCTTGAATCTTCAGCCTGCTGAGGTATTCAAGCTGGTCCTTATCATTTTTCTGACTTATATGCTGATCAAAAAGCGCAAGAGCAAGCTGTATTTCATTCAGGATGTTCTTCCAGTCGCTCTGGTGAGCTTTGTCCCGTTTGCCATGGTTATGGCACAAAATGACTTGGGTAATGCGCTCGGTTACATTGTCATCGTCATTGGTATGCTATGGATTGGTAATGTGAAGGCATCCCATGCGTTAATCGGATTCATCGTATTTGCAGTCGCCGTTGGTGGCGGGATCAAAGCTTATATTTCGTTTCACGATGAGATTGATTCCTTTATGAAGGGGATTGGCCGTAGTCACTGGGTTGAGCGTTTGGACCCTTGGTTGGTACCGGAAGAGGCAACCGCGAAGGCGTCTTATCATACCAAAAATGCCAAGCTGGCGATAGCCTCTGGCGGGATGATGGGCAAGGGCTTTTTGCAAGGAACCTCGGTACAGTCCGGGCGTGTTCCTTATACGTACGCAGATTCTATTTTTGTGGTCGTAGCGGAGGAATTTGGCTTTGTAGGCTCTTCAGTGCTGCTATTGTTATATTTTATTTTGATTCACCGAATGATCCTGATTTCGCTGGAATGCCGGGATCGCGCCGGACCGTATATTATTGTCGGGATTGTGTCCATGTTGCTGTACCAGATTTTTGAGAATATTGGTGCGTTTCTGGGCATTATGCCGCTTACGGGGATTACGCTCCCGTTCATAAGTTATGGTGGTACCTCGTTGCTTATTAACATGGCTAGTATCGGCTTGGTTATGAGTATTAAGGTGCACGGCCAAGAGCTGGAGGACGATCTGCCGCAGCCTTCCAGAGTAAGCTTGACGAAGGCGAAAAAAGCCTAGTGCAGGTGGATTTGGCTTGAAACTGATTGGTATTTGTGTGAGTTGAACGGTGCAACGAGAGAGTCCAGATTGTGAAATCTGGGCTTTTTTATATTCCTCGGTGAGGGTCAGAAGCTTGGTGTAGCATGATTTGAGGGTGTATTGAAGAAAATCTGTAAAGTGTTCCTGAATCTTTTACAAGATTCATAGGTTTAGACTCTCCCAAACCGGACAGACTGATAGACATGATAGAGTTTGGGTTTGGGGGAGACGAAGATGAAAAATTGGATCAAGCAAGCTGCAATGATACTATTTTGTATTTCGATATTAATGATGTCTTGGGAAGGTCAAAAGACGGATGCTGCTATGACCACTGGAACAAGAGGAACCTTAGCATCAGGAGTAGCTACAACAGGGCTGAATGTGATTCCACATGACTCCATTCGACTGCGTATTTTGGCCAACTCGGATCGTCCGGAGGATCAGCTGGTTAAACGCGAAATACGGGACGCTATTGTACAGCAGATGAATGCCTGGGTGGGTGAGCTGGAAAACCCGCAAAGCTTAGATCAAGCTAGATCATTGATTGGTGCTCATTTACCTGAAATTGACCGTTTGGTAGGTACGGAACTGGCTCGTCGCGGCATTGCATATGATCATCAGGTGGAACTGGCGAGCGTACCTTTCCCGACGAAAATGTACGGTGGTCTGGTCTACCCAGCAGGGAATTATGAAGCGCTTCGGGTTACGCTGGGGCAAGGAAAAGGGCAAAATTGGTGGTGCGTGCTGTTTCCTCCGCTGTGCTTTATTGATGCAGGCAGCGGGGAAGCAGCGGCACAAACGGTATCAGCAAAAACGGATCACGGAGAAAGTCGGACGAATGCCGCTGACAAGGAGCCGGAAGTACGTTTTTTTCTGTGGGATGCACTTGCGGGACTGTGTAGCTGGGTGAGTGGCTTGTTTGCCTAAACGTTGAGGAGTGTAAGTTTCCCCATATGCTATAATGGAGCTTACGATAGATATACACATGGCAGAGCCAAATAAACTGATCTTTCAAAGTAGCCTTATAGGATCAAGCGAAATCACTGGCCTGTATATGACAATAAGATATGGGATGATCTGATATGAGTGATAAATCGAATCAAATGCAAGACTTGCGCGGAGATTTTGTGCAAAGGGAAAAATCGGAGCAAAAGCTGGACGAACAGGAAAATTGCGAGCTGAAGCAGGCGTTGAGGTCTTCCCATACCCAATGGTGGGATGTAAGATGTTTGGTTCCTGTGAGCAACATTGACGGGGATGTTTCTGACGAAGTTTGGGCTGAACAGACTCGGATCGCGGCGGAAAAGGGCATACGGGAGGCCGGCGTACTCCTCCAAGCTGGAGAGACGGTAGCCTTTCCTACGGAGACCGTGTACGGCCTGGGGGCCGATGCTCGTAGTACAAAAGCGGTGGAGGCGGTATTCGCTGCCAAAGGACGTCCCTCCGATAACCCGCTCATTGTACATATTTCTGATGCTGATCAATTAGAGGGTATGGTAGCAGAAATAAACGATACGGCCCGAGCGCTGATGAATATGTTCTGGCCGGGACCGCTGACTCTCGTATTGCCGGTAGTGCCGCAGGCACTGTCATCGCGTGTGACAGCCGGGCTGGATACAGTCGGAGTGCGCATGCCGGATCATCCGATAGCCCTTCGTTTGATCGCTGAAGCGGGTTGTCCACTGGCTGCGCCAAGCGCCAACCGGTCGGGAAGGCCCAGTCCCACCCTTGCACAGCATGTGCGAGAGGATCTGGAGGGCCGCATCGGCGGCATTTTGGACGGAGGTCCCACTGGGGTGGGGCTGGAGTCCACGGTGGTGCAGGCGGGTGACGACGGAACCGTCACCATCCTGCGCCCCGGCGGCGTGACGGCTGAGCAGCTCGCTGCGGTTGCTCGCGCCGTCGTGCTGGACCCGGCGTTGGCCGCTACGCCCGGGGAAGACGCGGACAGCCCAGCGCCGCGCTCGCCGGGCATGAAGTACACGCACTACGCGCCGCGAGGCCGCTTGAGCGTGGTACAAGGCCCGTCGTCCGTTGAGGTGACGGGCTGGATTCGCGCTTCGCTGGCGGAGGCTTCCGCGCGCGGGGAGCGCACGGCAGTGCTCGCGTTCGACGAGCATGCCGCCGGTTACGCCGGAGAACGCGTCTACACGCTAGGCAAGCTGGACGCGCTCCATGAGGCGGCGCAGCGCCTGTACGGCGTGCTGCGTCGCTGCGACGAGGACGGCGTCACCTACATTTTGGCGGAATCCTGTCCGCCGAAGGGATTGGGAGACGCCGTCATGAACCGCCTGCTTAAAGCGGCAGGTCACCGAATCGTTCGCTTGTAGCTTCTGTCGAATCAGAGCCTCTTATATTAAATTTTCCTCCCTCCTCGTCTCGGTATTGGGTACTTTCAGTACATGCTTGTACTGATTTGCCCCTTGTCCGCATAACGTGTACAAGAACAGACGGATAATGGAGGGATGGAGTATGCTGGCAGCCTCTGCCCATGCCGGGCAGGTTGTAACGATTCTGATCATGGCGGTAGCGCTAGGAATGGATGCGTTATCGCTGGGCGTAGGGATCGGCATGAAGGGGATACGCCTGCGAGACGTGCTGCGCATCAGTACTGTCATTGGCTTTTTTCATATTCTGATGCCATTACTGGGAATGTTCACAGGCCATTATATGAGTTCTTTATTAGGTCATGTGACGGCCTACTTCGCAGGGGGTCTACTCATCCTTTTGGGCGGGCATATGGTGTATAATTCCTTTAAAGGGGACGGCGTAAAGGTATTGGATCATCGTTCGCCTTTAGGCCTTTTGCTGTTTGCACTTGGGGTGAGCGTTGACTCATTTTCTGTAGGAGTGTCACTAGGTATGTTCCAGAGTGATTTGGTGCTGTCCGTTCTGGCGTTTGGTTTTTGCGGGGGGGCAATGGCGATGTTGGGTCTGCTGCTGGGTCGCAAGGTCAGCCGCAATCTAGGAGATTATGGAGAAGCAGTGGGTGGTGCCATTTTGTTGGCATTCGGCTTTATGTTTATGTTTTGATTTTAGCGTAGACAGTGTAAAATAAATGCAGGGTTATCGTAAAGGATTAGGATTATAGTAATCCTCTGTTTATATATTTTTTTAACATACGGGGGGTGAAAACGTTGAAGAATATCTTATTCGTATGCACAGGGAATACCTGTCGCAGTCCAATGGCTGAAGGGATGCTGCGTAAGTTGGCTGCTGAGCAGGGGCTAGAACTGGAAGTGCGTTCTGCGGGAGTAGCCGCGATGGAAGGCACGCCGATATCCCGACATGCAGAGGCGGTTCTACGTGATCACGATATATCCGATCAGATCACTTCAACCCCTTTGAGCGACGGGCTTGCCGGGTGGGCGCATCTGATCTTAACCTTGACGCAAGGACATAAACAGCACGTCATTCAGCGCTTTCCCCAAACGGCGGGCAAAGTATTTACACTTAAGGAATATGTGGAGAACCGGGATGCGGTGTTGAATGATCTACAGGAGTTGGATGGGTTATATGCTTCACAGCAGTTGATGGCTTCACTCGGACAAGAGCTATCGGCGCAGGAGCGTGAACGAATGATTGAATTACACCAACGGATTCCGGGCTTTGATATTTCAGATCCGTTTGGCGGTTCGCGAGAAGACTACGATGTCACAGCTGCAGAAATCCGTACGGCGCTGCATAAGCTGCTGGACAAGGTAAAGGCTTCTTCCGAATAAAATTGGTATTACTCATCTGTTTTGTACGGAATCTGTTGATTTTCGGCGGCTAATCCGTTAAGATAAGGTGGAAAAATGAGAATCCGATGTAACTGGCGACAAAAGTGGGATTAACCACGATGGAGCATCGGATATACGGCCGGTCGCCTGGGCAAAAGAGCAATTCCACATAGGTGTGGACTGCTCTTTTTTTCATATACAAGTTGAGCCAGATTGTTAGCTGAGAGTTGATTCCTTTAAAGGTTCTTCCATTTTTTCTGCTCGAAATCTGAAACATCGGCTATAATATAGTCAGATTGTGATCAGGAGAGAGTGTGTTGAACTTGGGGCATGAGACCGTGCCTAGTCTCTGAGAGGCTGTTCAACCAAAGGAGGTTCCAATAGTGGGACAATTGGATCATGAGATTTCGCTAGAAGCACAGACCACTTCTGTCGTGCGGGAAATCGCAGAAGCAGCCAGTCTCAAGGCTGGCCGCCTGCTGGTTATTGGCGTTAGCACAAGTGAAGTGGCTGGAAGTCGGATTGGTACGGCGGGAGCGCTCGATGTGGCTCAGCAACTGTTGACTGGAGTAGAGTACGTTCGCAGGGAGTATGGCTTTGATGTGGCGTTTCAATGCTGCGAGCATTTGAACCGAGCGCTGGTCGTTGAACGGGCTGTGCTGGAGCGATTGGGACTGATGGAGGTTGCAGCTGTTCCTGTTCGTACAGCAGGAGGCTCTATGGCCACCGTCGCCTATCGTTCTATGAGTGACGCGTGTTTGGCGGCGAACGTGCAGGCCCATGCCGGGATAGACATCGGCGAAACGCTGATTGGCATGCATCTGCGACCCATTGCTGTTCCATTTCGCCCAAGTCTTCGCTGGATTGGCGAAGCACGTGTGACAGCGGCATTCACCCGTCCTCCACTTATTGGTGGACAACGGGCAGTGTATAGTCTGGAGCAAGAAGTCGGCGGAAACTGCGATTAGCATTTGGCATGGCGGCATGTTTGTACTAATCTTTTTTGCATTGATGATGAGGTACCCAACAGAGGAGCAGGCGTTTGCTTGTATACCCAACAATTGACTATGGAGAGGGAGTAATCAATCATGATGGAACACCTACGTAAAAGTGACCCGGCAGTGATGGAAGCAATGGGACTTGAACTGAAACGACAACGCCACAATATCGAGCTAATCGCATCCGAGAACATTGTCAGTGAAGCAGTAATGGAAGCCATGGGCTCCGTGCTGACGAATAAATATGCTGAAGGTTATCCGAACAAACGCTACTATGGTGGCTGTGAACATGTAGATATCGTTGAAGACATCGCACGTGACCGCGCAAAAGAATTGTTCGGCGCCGAGCATGCTAACGTGCAGCCTCACTCTGGAGCACAAGCCAACATGGCGGTGTATCTGGCAGCTCTCAAACCTGGAGATACTGTACTGGGTATGAATCTGGCGCATGGTGGCCATTTAACACACGGAAGTCCGGTTAACGCTTCCGGCTTGTTGTATAACTTTGCTGCTTACGGTGTACGCGAAGACAACTTCCGCATCGACTACGATGAAGTGCGCAAGGCAGCCTTTAAGCACCGTCCTCGTCTGATTGTAGCTGGCGCGAGTGCATATCCGCGTACTATTGATTTTGAAGCTTTTGCTTCCATTGCCAATGATGTAGGCGCTCTGTTCATGGTGGATATGGCACATATCGCAGGTCTCGTGGCAGCGGGAATTCACCCAAGTCCAGTTCCGCATGCCCAATTTGTAACAACAACAACACACAAAACGCTGCGTGGTCCGCGTGGGGGTCTGATTCTGACTCGCAAAGCATGGGCGCAAGCGATTGATAAAGCTATTTTCCCTGGTACTCAAGGGGGGCCACTGATGCATGTGATCGCGTCTAAAGCGGTTGCTTTGGGTGAAGCGCTCCAGCCATCGTTCAAAACCTATGCGCAAAACGTAGTTCGCAACGCACAGGTGCTGGCTGAAACACTGCTGGCTGAGGGGATTAACATTGTATCCGGTGGTACGGATAACCATCTGATGCTGTTGGATACGCGCAATTTGAATATCACAGGTAAAGAAGCGGAGCATGTATTGGATTCGGTGGGCATCACGGTTAATAAAAATGCGATTCCTTTTGACCCGACCAGTCCATTCGTAACAAGCGGAATTCGTATTGGTACACCTGCTGCAACATCTCGTGGTATGGATGAAGAGGCTATGGTCAAAATCGGTAAAATCATTGCTGAAACCCTTAAAAACCCGAAAGATGATACTGTATTGTCCAAAGCAAGCCAAGCGGTTGGCGAGTTGACAGATAAGTTCCCGATTTATCCAGGAACTCAATACTAATTCATCGACATTCATAATATTTATGTTATAGGCTGTTTTCCTTCCGTAAGCCGGAGGAGAACAGTCTTTTTTTTTGCTTCCGAACGACTCGAAACATACATTTTTGGGTAATAAGCGATTACAGTAAGGGTTTATGCGCGCTATCCTTCATGATCGACGACAAAGGAGTGATTGCATTGAGTCAAAGAAAATCCGCGCAATTTTTGCAGCAACTCGTATTTGTAGGACCGATGGTGTTGTTTTTTGTCTTGATTATGGTCATTCCGTTCCTGCTGGGGCTGTATTATTCTATGACCAACTGGGATGGAGTATCTGAAAATATCCGATGGCTCGGACTGGGGAATTACATTCATATTTTTAGGGATGATCCAGATTTTCGTAATGCATTCTGGTTTACGGTCCGGTTTACCGTATGTGGTGTCGTTCTGACGAACCTGATTGGCTTTTTCCTAGCCTATGCACTTACCAAACCGTTGCGTACCCGTAATGCACTGCGAACTGTATTTTTTATGCCCAATATGATTGGCGGCTTGCTGCTCGGCTTTATCTGGCAATTTATATTTGTACGCGGCTTTTCTGCAGTAGGTGAGGCGACAGGGCTTTCTTTTTTTAAACTGCCGTGGCTGGGTGATGGGCCAACTGCTTTTTGGGGAACTGTCATTGTGTTTGTGTGGCAATATGCAGGTTATCTCATGGTTATTTACATATCGTCGTTAAATAATGTCCCGCATGCCCTTATTGAATCGGCACAAATCGACGGTGCGAGCCGAAGACAGATTCTGCGTCATATTGTAGTGCCACTTATTATGCCAGCGGTGACCGTCTGCTTGTTCCTGGCGATATCCTGGTCCTTTAAAGTATTTGAGTTGAATTTGGCTCTCACGAAGGGGGGACCTTTCAAGTCGACGGAGTCTGTAGCGTTGGACATATATAATGAAGCGTTTACAAATAATCGACTTGGATTGGGGACTGCCAAAGCTATGATTTTCTTTGTGGTCGTTGCAATCATAACCAGCATTCAGGTGCGTCTCACGAAGAAAAAGGAGGTCGAAATGTAATGGGAAAAACGTCAAACTATCGTTTGGGCACATGGGCTGCTGAAATAATGCTAATTGTGATCGGGTTAATCTTTCTGGTTCCGTTTTATTTTTTGCTCGTAAACTCCGTTAAATCCTTTGGCGACATTTTGGCCCATTCCGCTTCGTGGCCGACAACCTTCCGTTTTGAAAACTACTCTAACGCCTGGAATAAAATAAACTTTCCCACAGCACTGGGGAATTCACTGATTGTCACGATCGTCAGTAATGCGCTTTTGCTACTAATCAGCTCGATGGCCGCTTACCAGATGGTTCGGCATGACACTCGTTTTAACCGATTCCTGTTCGGTTTGCTTGTGGCTGCGATGGTGGTTCCCTTTCAATCGATTATGTTGCCGCTTATGGAAGTGTCCAACGTATTGAGCTTGAACAACAGTATACCGGGACTGATCTTATGTTATCTGGGTTTTGGAGCGCCTTTATCCGTTTTTCTTTTTCATGGCTTTATTAAAACGGTACCTATTGAGATCGAGCAGGCGGCAAGGGTGGACGGTTCATCCCGGTACGGGGTGTTCTTTCGCATCGTTTGTCCGCTGCTGCTGCCTATGTTCGTAACCGTGCTTATCTTGAATACCTTATGGATCTGGAATGACTATCTGTTGCCTTCGCTCATTTTGAATGATCCTGAGCTGCGTACCATTCCGATTGCAACCTATATGTTGTTTGGTCAGTACACCAAGCAATGGGACTTGGCGCTGCCAGCACTGGTGTTGGGGATCACGCCAATTGTTGTGTTTTTTCTGGTGATGCAAAAATACATCGTTTCTGGCATTGCAGCCGGTGCGGTCAAAGGCTGAAGGGAGAATAATCGATGAAAAAAACAGCGTTACTTGTCATCTCCTTGATGGTGCTGCTCGCATGTACACTTGCAGGTTGTGGAAATACGAAGGCTCAACAGAGTGAGACGAAAACGATACACATTTATCAATTCAAAGTAGAGATATCGGAACCGTTAAACAAGCTGAAGGCTGAATATGAAAAGACCCACCCTGGCATCAAGCTGGATATCCAATCTGTCGGTGGTGGTACGGACTACGGTGCTTCGTTGAAGGCTAAATTCGCATCAGGCGATCAGCCGGACATTTTTACAAATGAGGGCTACCAGGATCGGGATACGTGGTTGGAGTACTTGGAGGATTTGTCGGATCAGCCATGGGTGAAGGATCTGGACGATTTCGCTCGTAAGCCGATGACGGTTAACGGTAAGATTTATGGACAGCCTATGAACCTAGAAGGATTTGGATTTGTTTATAACAAGGATTTGTTTAAGAAAGCGGGCATAACCAAACTGCCTCAGACGATAGATGAACTTGAGGAAGCAGCCAAGCGACTGAAAGCGGCAGGGATTATACCTTTTGCTAACGGGTATGCGGAATGGTGGGTTCTGGGGAACCATTTTATCAATATCCCGTTTGCCAGACAGCCGAACCCGGAAAGTTATGTTGAGGATTTAAACAAAGGAACGGCTCGCATCCCCGGTAACCCCGTGTTCGATCAGTGGGTGAAGTTGCTTGACCTGACTATAAAATATGGGAACCGCAACCCACTCACGACGGATTACAATACACAAGTGACACTGTTTTCGACAGGTAAGGCTGCTATGATGCACCAGGGGAACTGGACGCAACCGCAAATGGATGGAATTAATCCTAACTTGAATTTGGGTATTCTGCCTACGCCTATAGACAATGATCCCTCCACAGGAGGTAGACTCGCGGTGGGAGTGGCCTCGAACTGGGTGATCAATAAAAATTCGCCTGTGAAGCAGGAGGCAAAAGAATTCCTCAATTGGTTGGTCACATCAGAAACAGGCAAGCATTATATTACCAAGGAGTTTAAGTTTGTTCCTGCCTTCAAAAGTATCACGTCCAGTGACGAGACGACAGGTGATCTAGGTGCAGAAATATCTCGACATGTGAGGGAAGGCAAGATATGGAGTTGGAACTTTCAACGCTTTCCGAAAGGGCTAAATCAGGATTTAAGCAGTAGTATGCAAGCCTATATTGCAGGGGTTATCACGAAGGACGAAATGCTTCAGCAATTTCAGGGAGCGTGGGATAATTTGAAGTATAGATAAAAGAATACCGCTGCATGAGGAAGCAAAGGCTATAGCATGGGCAGGAAGTTTAAAGCCAGCAGGCTTTGACGGTCAAGTGCCGTCAGGGCCTTTTTGATGTGGTTTTATGTGATGAAAGTCACACGTGAAGCGGTCCTATTAAGTATTTTACATGTCATATCTTTCCCTTGACAAAAGGTTACGGTGGCAGGTGTTAAATCAATCAAGGGAATGTTATAATAAACAGGATTTACAGGCACGCATTGCATCTGTGCTTATTTGGTTTGTGCAAATAGGTTACATAGATCCTTTCGACTCAGGATAGTTCGATATACTGGCGCGAAAGAACGTGACGATAATACCGGAGGGAATATATTATGGCGAAACTGGTGGTTTGCGATCACCCTTTGATCCAACACAAGCTTACATTTATCCGCGATGTGCGGACCAACACCAAGGATTTCCGCGAGCTGGTGGATGAAGTAGCAACATTGATGGCTTATGAAATTACACGGGATATCCCGCTGGAAAGCATTACGGTGCAGACACCGGTTGCTGAGACAGAAGGAAAAGTGATTTCAGGACGTATGCTGGGTCTTATTCCGATTCTGCGTGCAGGCTTGGGTATGCTGGATGGCGTAGTAAAGCTGCTGCCTGCAGCAAAGGTAGGCCATGTGGGACTGTTCCGCGATCCTGAGACGCTGCAACCCGTAGAATACTATACGAAGCTGCCTACAGATGTAACTGAGCGCGAATTGATCGTGATTGATCCGATGCTTGCAACGGGTGGCTCGGCAATTGCGGCGATTGATGTATTGAAAAAGAGAGGCTGTACTCAAATTAAAATGATGAATCTGATTGCTGCTCCTGAAGGAGTCAAAGCTGTGCAGGATGCGCATCCTGATGTAGACATCTATGTCGCTGCATTGGACGAGCGTCTGGATGATCATGGATACATCATTCCGGGTCTTGGCGACGCGGGAGACCGCTTGTACGGAACCAAGTAGACTGCCCATGGCGGTTCGGCAAAATCTATGGACGTTATGACAGGTCGTTTTTCTGAATAATGGAAGACCTGTGAAGCGGACATTTATTATGAAAAGGAGTTCAACAGAAAATGTCCAAAATCAAAGTGATGACAATTTTTGGTGTGCGTCCGGAGGCGATTAAGATGGCTCCTCTTATTTTGGAGCTTCAGCGTCACCCGGAGCATATCGAGTCCGTGGTATGCGTTACGGCTCAACATCGCCAGATGCTTGATCAGGTTCTGGAAGTTTTCAATATTCACCCCGACTATGATCTGGACGTAATGAAGGATCGCCAGACACTAAATGAAATCTCGATGCGGGTACTTCAAGGTCTGGAGCCTGTATTGCGTGAGGCCAAGCCCGATATCGTGTTAGTTCACGGTGATACGCTGACGACTTTCCTGGCCAGCTATGCAGCCTTTATGCAGCAGATTGAAGTAGGGCATGTGGAAGCGGGTTTGCGGACGTGGAACAAGCTTTCTCCATATCCTGAAGAAATGAACCGTCAGCTCACAGGCGTGCTGTCTGATCTGCATTTCTCGCCTACTTCTTTATCGGCTGGAAATTTGCGGAAGGAAAACAAGCCTGAATCGCGAATATATGTTACAGGCAATACAGTAACTGATGTATTTCAGTATACGGTTCGCCAGGATTACGAGCACCCTGTACTGGATTGGGCTCAGGGCAAACGCCTGATTCTCATGACAGCACATCGCCGGGAATCCCAAGGGGAACCGCATCGTCAGATTTTTAATGCGGTTAAGCGAATTGCGGATGAGTTTGAGGATATCGCTATTGTTTATCCGGTTCATCCGAGTCCCGCTGTGAAGGAACCTGCATTTGAGATTTTAGGCAATCATCCGCGTATTAAGCTGATTGATCCGCTGGATGTCGTGGATCTTCACAATTTTTATCCACATACACATCTGATCCTTACGGATTCCGGTGGGCTTCAGGAAGAAGCACCTTCGTTCGGAGTACCTGTTCTGGTGCTGCGTGATACGACTGAAAGACCGGAAGGAATTGAAGCGGGCACCTTGGAACTGGTGGGTACGAGTGAAGAGAACGTGTACAATCGGACCAAGGCACTTTTGACAGATTCCGCGTTGTACGAATCTATGAGCCAGGCAGCGAATCCTTACGGCGATGGACAAGCATCAGTAAGAATTGTCAATGCGATTTTGCACCATTATGGTGTTCAAACCGCACGTCCCGAAGAATTTCACACAATGTTCACAAAAGGTGTTCGTCCGATATAATTATTCTTTACAAGGCAAGCATACAGTTAAACTGTACGGTTACCAAGGGATACAGCAATTTAAGATGCTTTGTCGTTTGATTTTATACTTTAGGACGCTAAAATATCTCAATTGACAAAGCATCTTATATTTAAGTAAAATGGACTGGAATTGCAGGGGTGACATGGAAAAGTGGTCAAACCTTCCAAGCAAAACAACAACCGAAACAACACCGGAAATGCCTTTAAGGCTATAGGACTGGTGAGCGCGATCGGCATTGATTTGACGATATGCACACTGGGTGGTTTTTATGCCGGAAAATGGCTTGATGCCAAACTTGGTGGCTCCGGAATTTGGATTGGCGTAAGCGTTCTCGCAGGCTTGGTTGTAGGCGCATTAAGTATTGCCCTTGTGATCGGAAAGGTATTGAGGGATAACCATGAATGAGATGACCCGTATGCAAAAAATGTTATGGATCGTAGCGCTTGGTATTATGGCTCTGTGTTTCCTGGTCTCCGCCTTCATGCCCCAACATCGTGACATTGCTCACGGAATCATTCTGGGAACGGGAGTAAGCTGTCTAAATGTGCTGTATATGGCCTACAAAATTCGACAGGTTGCGAGTGCGGCCGCCGGTGAAAGAAAGAAGAGAGTGTTTGGTATTGGCTTTGGCGTTCGATTAGGGACCTCAATTTTGGCAGTGGTGCTGGCGATAGAATTTCCGGCCTATTTCCATGAGATCGCTGTAATGGCAAGCCTGGTGACTGGGCAATTTCTTCTGTTAATTATAGGCATCATATTCGCGCTTCAGGAAAAATGATGGCTCAACTGAGAAAGGGGTGAGAAAACATGTTGCATGAATCACCGATTATCCAATTGGGCGGGTTTAACATTGACTTGTCCGTCATTATTATGCTTATTGTGACTTGTGCGATTGTATTTGGACTGGCATTTGCTGCAACGCGCAATTTGTCTGTGGACAATCCAAGCAAGCTGCAAAATTTTATGGAATGGGTCGTAGAATTCGTTCAAGGACTGATTACCAGCACGATGGATTTGAAAAAAGGGAAGCCATTCCTCTCCTTGGGGATGACGCTGATCATGTTCATTTTCGTGGGGAATATGCTGGGCTTACCGTTCGGGATTGTGACCGAATTCGATAATGTGCAAAGTGCCCAAGTATTTGGACATGAAATCATTCCAGTCAAAGAAGCATTAGAACAAGCACAGGCGTCTCACCCGGGCGAAGCTGCCCATGTAGGCATCAGCTGGTGGAAATCACCTACGGCAGATGCAGGGGTATCTATTGGACTCGCTTTGATGATCTTTGTCCTGGTTCATTTCCTGGGGATCTTCCGCAATACCAAAGCTTACTTCAAGCATTACGTTCAGCCATTTCCATTCTTTTTGCCAATTAACTTGATTGAGCAGTTCTCAAAACTGTTGACACATGGTATGCGTCTGTTCGGTAATATTTTTGCCGGCGAAGTTTTGATCAGTGTTCTGCTGAAAATGACAGCACTTGGTGTGGGAGGTATGGTTGCTTCCGTATTGGGACTCGTGGTCTGGCAAGGATTCAGTATTTTTGTCGGCAGTATTCAAGCGTTCGTCTTCACCATTCTGACGTTTGTATACATTTCGCAGTCCATTGACACGCATGAAGAAGAGCATTAGACAAGCTTGTTTTCCGGTTTTTAGTTAAGTTCAGGAGTACGCTTCGCTCTTAACTGCAAATACATGTACAATACAAATACACATCACTAAGGAGGATTTTTAAAATGGGAGTTTGGGCATATATCGCAGCTGCAATCGCAGTAGGTTTGGGCGCTTTGGGCGCAGGTATTGGTAACGGTCTGATCGTAAGTAAAACAGTTGAAGGTATCGCTCGTCAGCCTGAAGCAAAAGCAACGTTGCAAACGGTAATGTTTATCGGTGTAGGTCTGGTCGAAGCCCTGCCAATCATCGGGGTCGTTCTGGCATTCATTTTCTACGCAGGTGCTTAATTGAATGGAAGCAAGGTTTGGCGGGGAAGGCACAGCCATCCGCGCCTTCTTTGTTCGTTTGAACATGAAAGATCCAGAACCGACGTTCACCGGAAAGGAGTGACTTCAATTGAGTTTTAATTGGACAAGTATCGTTTTCACTATCATTGCATTTTTGATCTTGTACTGGTTACTGACGCGTTATGCATTCGGCCCTCTCTTTTCCGTTATGGAGAAGCGCCGTCAGCTTGTATTGCAGCAAATGAATGAAGCGGCACAGACGCGTGAACAGGCTGCTGCTTATGTTGAGGAGCAAAAGCAGGCTCTCCAGCAGGCACGTAAGGAAGCGTACGACATTATTGAGCAGTCAAAACAAACAGGTAACAAGCAAGCGGAGCAAATTATTGTTCAGGCTAAAGACGAAGCTGTCCGCCTGAAAGACGAAGCTGTTCGTGAAATCACAAGCGAGCGTAATAAGGCGGTTGCCGAACTGCGCAGCGAAGTGGGTAAAGCTTCGGTACAAATTGCTTCCAAACTGATTCAAAAGGAAATCAAGGAAGACCAAGTCCAAGGAGAGCTTGTCGACCAATACCTTAAAGAGGTAGGAGGCAAAGCATGAGCCGGGATACGGTAGTTGCCAAACGGTATGCGAAAGCTTTGTTTGAAGTGGCAGAGCAAGAACAGACCATTATGGAAACCGAGCAGGAGCTACGTGCTTTTGTAGAGGCTGTATCGGGGGATGCTGAAATCCGTAAATTCATTAATTCTCCTAACATTACGGAAACGGTCAAGCTTCAAGTTCTAGCTAACAGTTTTGAAGGCAAGTTGTCTGCCTCGCTAATTAACACGATCAAGCTGTTGATTCAGCGTAGTAGAGCAGATTTGTTCGAATCTCTCCTTGCCGGATACCTCGATATTCAGGAATATAAGCTGGGACTTGCTCATGCAAAGGTTTATTCGACTTATGCTTTAAGTGATCAGGAAAAAACAGCGGTAGCCGAGCAATTCGGAGCCCGTGAACATAAAACAATCCGTGTGGAAAATATAGTGGACCCGAGTCTGCTGGGCGGATTGAAAGTGGTTATCGGCGATACACTGTACGACGGCAGTCTGGCCGGCAAGCTGGATCGTCTCGAGAAATCCTTTAACAGACGAGTATAGAAGATAGGGGTGAACACACTTGAGTATCAAACCTGAGGAAATCAGTTCATTGATTAAAAGTCAGATTGAACAATATAAAAATGATATCGAGGTCGTTGAAGTCGGCACTGTTGTTGAAGTCGGCGACGGTATTGCCCGCGTCTACGGACTGGAAAAAGTTATGGCCGGTGAATTGGTTGAATTCGACACTGGCGTATTGGGCTTGGCGCTCAACGTGGAAGAAAGTAATGTCGGTGTTGTTATTTTGGGTCAATTCTCCGACATTCGTGAAGGCGGTCAAGTAAAACGTACAGGTCAGATCATGCAGGTCCCTGTAGGGGAAGCACTGATCGGACGTGTAGTTAACCCACTGGGACAACCGGTAGACGGTAAAGGACCGATTGCTACAACAGAATTCCGTCCGGTTGAAAGTCAGGCTCCAGGTGTTATGGCCCGTAAATCGGTACATGAGCCTATGCAGACGGGGATTAAAGCTATTGATGCGATGGTTCCGATTGGTCGTGGTCAACGTGAGTTGATCATCGGTGACCGTCAAACAGGTAAAACTTCTATCGCAATCGATGCAATTTTGAACCAAAAAGGCAATGGCATGAAATGTATTTATGTCGCTATTGGTCAAAAACAATCCACGGTAGCTCAAGTTGTTGAAACATTGCGTCGTCACGGTGCGTTGGAATACACGATTGTCGTTACGGCATCTGCTTCCGAACCATCACCGTTGCTGTACATTGCTCCTTACTCTGGCTGCGCCATGGGTGAGTATTTCATGTACAAAGGCGAGCATGTCCTTGTTGTTTATGATGACTTGACTAAACAAGCGTCTGCTTACCGGGAACTGTCCCTGTTGCTGCGTCGTCCACCGGGTCGTGAAGCTTATCCGGGTGACGTTTTCTATCTTCACTCTCGCTTGCTGGAACGTGCAGCGAAGCTGAATGATGAGTTGGGCGGCGGATCACTTACCGCATTGCCGTTCATCGAGACACAGGCTTCCGACGTTTCTGCATATATCCCAACTAACGTTATTTCCATCACGGATGGACAGATCTTCCTGGAAGCTGACTTGTTCTATGCAGGGCAACGTCCAGCGATCAACGTAGGTATTTCCGTATCTCGTGTAGGTGGTTCTGCTCAGATTAAAGCAATGAAAAAGGTAGCAGGTTCCCTGCGTCTGGATCTTGCTCAATATCGTGAGCTTCAAGCGTTCTCCCAATTCGGGTCCGACTTGGATAAATCCACAAAAGCCCGTCTGGATCGCGGCGCACGCATGATGGAAATTCTGAAACAGGGTGTTAACCAACCGCTTGCTGTAGAGCAACAAGTAGTGAGCTTGTATACTGCTGTAAAAGGCTTCCTTGATGATATCCCTGTAGCGGATGTAAAACGTTTTGAAAAAGACTTCCTGTCTTTCATGGTGTCTGACCATCAGGACGTGCTTCAATCTATCCGCGACACGAAAGACTTGGTGGCTGATAACGAAGCGGCTTTGAAGGCGGCTATCGAGAAATTCAAAAAATCATTCGCCACGTCGGTTTAATACATTGGAATTTGCCTGTTTATGATGAAAGATGTCCTAAGGAAGCGTGCCCTCCGGGTTTTGGCTTCCTTGGCATGTTTTACCTTCAATAACAGGCCCTTTAACATATGTCCGACTGGATTTGAATCTTACGAAGTGCTTGGATTTGGCCCAAGCTAAGGGATTGCTTACGAAGTTAGCTTTGGCTTTGCCGAAGCTTGAAGGTGGTGAAATCATGGCAAAAGGTATGCGCGAGATTAAACGTCAGATTAAAAGTGTGCAGAGTACGAAACAGATCACGAAAGCGATGGAAATGGTCGCTGCATCCAAGCTGAGAAAAGCTCAGGAGAAAGCGGAGTCGGCTCGTCCTTACTCGGAAAAGCTTAAGGAAGTTGTGAGTAGCATTGCTTCTGGAGCGAATAACATCAAGCATCCAATGCTGGAAACGCGTCCGGTTAAAAAGACTGCTTATCTCATCATTACATCAGATCGTGGTCTGGCTGGTGGTTATAACGCCAATATTTTGCGACAGGTTACGCAGACGATTGCTGAACGTCACCATTCACAGGATGAATTTGTGATTTTCATCATTGGGCGAAAAGGGCGGGATTATTTCAGACGTCGTGAATTCCCTATCGCTGAATCGGTAACAGATCTGTCAGATACACCTGCTTTTGCAGATATCAAAACAATTGCAAGCAAGGCTGTACAAGGCTTTGAACTTAAAGAATTTGATGAGCTTTATCTATGCTATAACCGCTTTGTCAACGCATTGACTCAAATTCCAACAGTTGACCGTCTGTTACCAATGGCAACACCGGATTCAGCTACAGCTTCATCCTCAATTAACTATGAGTATGAGCCTTCACCAGAAGGAGTGCTGGAAGTATTGCTGCCGCGTTACGCGGAAACGCTCATTTACGGCGCTTTGCTGGATGGTAAAGCTAGTGAACTGGGAGCGAAGATGACGGCGATGGGATCTGCTACGAAGAATGCTTCCAAGTTAATTGGTGAGCTTTCCTTGACCTATAACCGTGCTCGTCAAGCGGCTATTACCCAGGAAATTACGGAGATCGTTGCAGGGGCAAGCGCTCAGTCTTAATCAGGCTTGTTGCGACTGTTTTATAGCATGTCTACACTATTATGATAAATTGCGGGCGCAAAACAAATCAGAGTGGTTTGGATTTGCGGCTGTGCAAGCTTGTAGGAGGGAAACCAAAAGATGAACAAAGGACGCGTAGTGAGCATCATGGGTCCGGTTGTTGACGTTGAGTTCGAACGTGGACAGCTTCCGGAAATCCTGAATGCCATTCATATTGGGACTGTGCTGGAGAGCGGAGTCAAAATTGACCTGACGCTCGAAGCTTCAAAACATCTAGGTGACAACCGTGTGCGTTGTATTGCCATGTCTTCCACAGATGGTCTGGTTCGTGGAGCTGAAGCCATAGATCTGGGAGCGCCTATTTCAGTACCTGTCGGCGAAGCTACTCTTGGACGCGTATTTAACGTACTTGGAACGCCAATTGATAATGGTGCTGATATGAGTGAAACGGCTAGAAATCCGATTCACCGTCAAGCTCCTTCTTTCGATGAGCTGACAACTCAAGCAGAGATGCTCGAAACAGGTATTAAAGTTATCGACTTGCTAGCTCCTTATGCCAAAGGTGGTAAAGTCGGATTGTTTGGTGGTGCTGGTGTAGGTAAAACCGTAACCATTCAAGAATTGATTAACAATATCGCTCAGGAGCATGGTGGTATTTCTGTATTTGCGGGTGTAGGTGAACGCACACGTGAAGGAAATGACTTGTATCATGAAATGAGAGATTCCGGCGTTATCAACAAAACAGCGATGGTGTTCGGACAAATGAACGAGCCTCCGGGTGCACGTTTGCGTGTAGCTCTCACAGGTCTGACGATGGCGGAATACTTCCGTGACCAAGAAGGCCGTGACGTGTTGCTCTTTATTGATAACATTTTCCGCTTTACTCAAGCGGGTTCTGAGGTTTCAGCCCTGTTGGGACGTATGCCTTCAGCAGTAGGTTACCAGCCTACGCTGGCTACTGAGATGGGTCAATTGCAAGAACGGATTACTTCTACTAAAAAAGGTTCTGTTACTTCCATTCAGGCGATCTATGTGCCTGCGGATGACTACACTGACCCGGCTCCTGCTACGACGTTTGCCCATTTGGATGCTACAACGAATCTGGAACGTAAAATTTCCGAAATGGGTATTTATCCGGCGGTTGATCCACTCGCATCAAGCTCCCGTATTTTGGCTCCAGACGTTGTGGGTGAAGAGCATTACAATGTAGCGCAAGGGGTAAAACAAATTTTGGCCCGCTACAATGAGCTTCAGGATATCATTGCGATCCTGGGTATGGACGAGCTGAGTGAAGAAGATAAAATGTTGGTAGCACGTGCACGTAAAATCCAGCGTTTCCTTTCTCAACCTTTCCACGTTGCCGAAGCATTTAACGGCTTCCCAGGTAAATATGTGCCAGTTAAAGAAACTGTACGAAGCTTCAAAGAAATTTTGGAAGGCAAGTATGACCATCTTCCAGAAGCGGCTTTCCTTTTTGTAGGAGCCATCGAAGAAGCAGTTGAAAAAGCTAAAACGTTGTAAACAACAGGCAAAGAATAGCCGAGCCTTACGAAGTGAGCTGTCTGCGGACAGCTTCCAGGAGGGATTCAAGTGAGCACGTATTTACTAGAGATTGTGACGCCGGAGCGCCTGGTCTATACAGAACAGGTAAACAGCATCAGTGTTCGCGGCTCGGAAGGCGATCTTGGGATTTTACCCGGACACCTTCCCTTGGTCACTCCCTTGAAGATTGCACCGATACGCATTAAAATCGGTGGTCAAACCGAAGTGATCGCGGTCAATGGGGGCTTTCTTGAAGTCCGCAAGGATAAAGTGGTCATTTTGGCTGAGAGTGCGGAACGTTCCGAAGAAATTGATGTGGAGCGTGCCCGTGCGGCAAGGGAGCGGGCAGAACTGCGGCTCCAGAGCAAACAGGAACAGATAGATCACCATCGGGCGGAAGTAGCTCTGCAACGGGCGCTTAACCGTTTAAATGCTACAAGCATCAGAACCAATAAGAATTAATATTGGATTTTAAGTGGAATTTTAAAAGGGTTCGGCATAGTATACGGATGGAACGACAAGGAGACCACTTCATAACTTCTGCCAAAGAATGTCCGGTAGAAGGTGAGGGAGAACCTTGCTTCCTTCGATCACTGTGATCGGGCCCTTTTTTAGCTGTTATTACCAAATGTACAGTCCTATTTCTTGCCCGGTTGCTAGGTATTTAGTACCTTTTAAATTCACGAAACAGAAGTGATTAATCACATTTTGTCGAAATAAATGTCCTAAAAGCAGAAATAGCACTGGCATATTAGGCGTTCGCCGAGTATTATAAAGAAGTCTGTGACGCAGATGGGAGGAATTATGGTTGAACGGGAAACAGCAATTGGCTGAACAGCTAAGTCAATCGGCGAGTATGACCGCGCTGATCTCCATGATCGTGTCGCTTATCTGTATAGCGTTAGCTTGGTGGGCTTTACAGAGCTTAAAGCTGGATTTGTTAATTCGGCAACCCAAAGGACCGCAGGGCAGATTGCTGCACTTGTTTCTTGCTATAATCTTGGGACAGTTGGTTTCTGGGTTCCTGTTGAGCTACATCTCTTGGAGCCAGATGCTCTAGAATTTGTTTTAACATGAAGTAGGCGGGTTATATGACCTTATGACTGTGTCTCTGCGGGAATTGTCGAATAACATCGCGTCATATTGTTAACAATGGTAAACAAAAGAACCATACATGTATAGCTGGCTGAATCAGTTAGAGTACAATGGTCATCAAGTACAAAAAACGCTTGTATACTTGTTTTAATCAGTGGTATGATGGCAGTTAGGGTATTAGTTAAACCTTGTTTTTTATGTAATGAAAAAGCAAGGCATGAAAATAGCGGAATATGTTCTTTTTTTCCAGAATGGAAAAGGGAAATGACGCGCGGAGGGAACCATAGATGAGCAAATTTATCGTCCGCGGTGGCAACAGATTGACCGGGAGTGTCAAAGTCAGCGGAGCCAAAAACTCAGTTCTGCCGATCATCGCCGCTTCTCTGCTAGGAGAAGAAGGAGAAAGTGTTATTATTGATGCACCTCCTCTAGACGATGTGATGACCATTAACAAAGTGCTGGAGTCCTTAGGAGCAGGCGTTACATACCAAGATGAGGTCATTCGTGTTGACGCGCGGAAGATAATTTCCTGTGAAGCCCCTTACGAGTGGGTTAGGAAAATGCGCGCATCATTCTTGGTTATGGGACCGCTGCTTACACGTTTGGGACGTACAAGAATCTCGCTTCCAGGGGGATGTGCAATCGGAACGCGACCAATTGATCAGCATTTAAAGGGGTTTGAGGCATTGGGCGCGGAGATTAGCCTGGGCCAAGGTTTTATTGAAGCTAAAAGTAACGGGCGTCTGCGTGGAGCTAAAGTTTATTTGGATGTAGCCAGCGTAGGAGCAACCGAGAATATTATGATGGCCGCTACTCTTGCTGAGGGCGTAACTACCATCGAGAATGCTGCTAAGGAACCTGAGATTGTTGATCTCGCAAATTTCCTGAATGGAATGGGTGCCAAAGTACGCGGTGCGGGCACGGGCGTTATTCGTATTGAAGGCGTCGAGAAGCTGCATGGTGTAAAACATACCGTCATTCCCGACCGGGTAGAAGCAGGTACTTATATGGTTGCTGCTGCGATCACAGGCGGGAACGTATATGTAGAAGGCGCAATATCCGATCATTTGGGACCGGTTATTTCCAAGATGGAAGAAATGGGTGTAACCATTCAACCTGATGAGAACGGAATTCGTGTCATTGCAGATAAGCCGTTAAAGGCTGTTGATGTTAAAACATTGCCTTATCCTGGTTTTCCTACCGATATGCAGTCTCAGATGATGGCACTTCAACTTGCCGCTGAAGGAACGAGCATTATTACGGAAACCGTGTTTGAAAATCGTTTCATGCATGTGGATGAATTTCATCTCATGAATGCCGAAATTAAGGTCGAAGGTCGTTCCGCCATTGTAACTGGTAATGCTAAGCTGACAGGTGCGAAAGTAACCTCTACAGATTTGCGTGCAGGTGCTGCGTTAATTCTGACCGGACTCATTGCGGAAGGTACAACGGAGGTATCCGGCGTACATCACATCGATCGCGGTTACGTTCATTTGGCTGAGAAGCTGACTGGATTGGGAGCGGACATTTACAGAGTGACCGTGGAAGAGTCCAAACTGGATCATTCACCCAGTACAGAGCGCGTAATGCCGGAAGAGACGTCGGGGAATCTGTTTAAGAAAATCCAGCCTTCCCTCGCCTAAGCCTTAACGTATGTAGCTTCATGTTGCATAAGTATATTCTTGAACAATAAGGAACCAAGTCCGAGAGGGCTTGGTTTTTTGTTGTTTACAGTCAGTCTTTTTCGTTCTTTCAGTTCTCTTAAAATGGTTCTATCAAAGTGGACGACTTCATATGATTGAAAATATCTGCTGGAGTATATCTGTACTTCCAGCCGGACACTTAGCCCTTTGATGGAGGTTTCAGCCTATGAAAGATTCACAGGTTCGCATCCGTATACCCATTCATCATCCTAAGGAACATTGCCAGACTTCACTTGCGGAGGAACGCTCTGGCTCTATAGCTACTTCGTTACAGAAAAATAAGCTTATGCAACAGCAGCCGGACACAAGAGGTACATTGCCGACTGGCGTCAAGCTCAATCGGCGTACAACAGCCGTGCCTTCCGCTGTGAACTCCGTTGATACGGCTCTGCCTATCGCTGGAGCAACGGCCCATGACACACGCGCTGCAACCCCGCTGCAAGTGACGCTGCCGCACCTGCGTCCATCCGCCGGGCGTACCCCGCGCTGGGGCAGCAGACGCCCATGGCTGCCATTCGCTGCCATGGCAGGGGTGCTGGTGCTTGCCATGGCTGTGCCCGCGCTAATGGCGTGGCCTCGCCAGACGGCGCAGCTGTTGCCGCCGAGCAGTCGCACGGCAGCGCCAGCCGCGCCTAGCGTGACGGCAAAGGGCGAGACGCCCGTCACGCGCTTGCCGGGCGTTCCGCCGATACCGGCGGTGCCGGCTGCTCCAGCGCGCAGCGTGCTGGTGGCGGCAGAGCCGGACGTGCGCGTGTACGTCACGTCTACCGGTCGCACGGAGACGTTACCGCTGGAGCAATACATTGTCGGCGTAGTAGCCGCCGAAATGCCGTCCAGCTTCGAGGGCGAGGCACTAAAAGCACAGGCTATTGCCGCGCGTACCTTCATTGCCCGACGTTTGCTTGCTGATGACACTAGCGGTGCGCCGGCGGGAGCAGATGTGACGGATACTGTTAAACATCAGGCTTATATCTCCAAAGCCAAACTTACTAGAGAATGGGGGCGTTCTGGTAAATCCGCAGAGCTGGCTAAAATTCAGCAGGCCGTACGCGACACCAAGGATACCATCATGGTATATGAGGGTAAGCCCATTACCGCTTCTTTTTTTTCTACTAGCAACGGCTATACCGAAAATTCAGAGGATGTATGGGCGAAGCCAGTACCCTATTTACGAAGTGTGTCAAGTCCATGGGACAAGCAGTTGGCCCCGCGTTATACAGATACCGTCACACTGAGCCGTCAGAGTGTGTTCGATAGATTGGGATTGAGTCGTACTGCAATTGCCGCCTCTACTGGAGGAGGAAGTATGCCAGAGATTCGTATACTCTCCAAGACGGAAGGACATCGCATCAAGAAGATTGAGGTTGGTGGCTCAATCTTTACAGGGCCGGAAATCCGTAACAAACTGGGGTTACGTTCGGCTGAGTTTACGTGGAAGGCTGAAGGGGATCGGATTGCTATAACAACCTATGGTTATGGTCACGGTGTTGGTATGAGTCAGTGGGGAGCCAATGGAATGGCCAAGGAAGGTCATACTGCCACTCAAATTCTCCTTCACTATTATACTGGCATTTCTTTTGCGCAAGCCTCTCGTATTCTAAGTTAGTAAATATTTCGAAACTTTGAAGTATAAAAGAGTTGCACCCGGTAACACTGGTTACTGAGGTGATGAGCAAATGAATGAACAAAATAAAAACCAGAACCAAAACCATGAAGAAACACCCAAAACCTTTCAGGGTGGAAGAGCTTCACGGCCGTCTTCGTGGAAAAAGCTGTTGTCCAAAAGGTGGGCATACCCGGCAGCCTACATTGCCGCAGCAGCCATTATACTAACCTTAGTGTGGGTCTATCAGGATGCCAGCCAGAAGTCTTTCAAACCTGACCCAGCTAGTCCATCGGTACAAAGCACAAGTGCAGTGAATACCGATGTTAACGGACAACAGCCAGAAAGCGTGGAAGTAGTTGCCCAGTCGGAAAATATCGCATGGCCAGTGGCAGAAGCTGGCGCAGTACAGGTCGTAAAGCCGTTCTTTGATGAGAACGCAACAGCTGATGAGCAGGCGGCAGCTATGGTAGAGTACGATAAAACATTTACCGCTAACACTGGAATTGATCTTTCCCGGGCCGACGATCAGGCGTTTGAAGTGAGAGCCGCCCTGAGTGGCAAAGTATCTCGTGTAGAACAACATCCGCTGGTAGGTAATGTCGTAGAAATCACGCATGATAATAATCTCAAAACGGTGTACCAAAGCTTGAGTGATCTGAAAGTAAAAGAAGGCGATCAAGTGAAACAAAACGATGTGATTGCTTTAGCGGGTCGTAACGAGCTTGAGAAGGATTTGAAAACACATCTGCATTTTGAAGTGTATCAGGATGACAAGCCGGTGAATCCAGCAGGTCTGCTTCCTAAAAAATAAATTTGGTCATGGCTTTGCATGCAAAGCGGGGAATCCATATTCCCTGCTTTTTTCTTTTGTAGTTTTTGTGCATAAGGTAAACATAAGCTGCTTTTGCCAAATAAATAGGCCTTCCGAAGCATGTCTTCCCGCCAAACCGCGAATATATAGGCACGCTCCTCATATAATGTACCAAACTATCCACAGTAGGGAGGCGGGAGCGTGCACGATTACATCAAGGAACGGACCATCAAAATCGGTCGCTGTATCGTGGAAACAAGGAATACGGTCCGTACGATTGCCAAGGAATTTGGTGTCTCCAAGAGCACGGTGCATAAAGATCTGACCGAACGGCTGCCTGAAATCAACCCGGATCTTGCCGATCAGGTGAAGCACATTCTCGAATACCATAAATCCATCCGCCATCTGAGGGGAGGAGAAGCGACGAAAATTAAGTACAAAAAAACGAGTGGCAAACGAAGGGAGATCCTCGTTTCCGGTAAGTCCTAAAAATATATACTGAATTGGCTGGCAAAGCCATTGAATCAACCCCCTGAAGTATGATATGTTAAAAGATGGTACAAGACGAAAAATGACATGTAACCGTAGGTTTATACATATATTTGCCGCTTCTTGTCGAATCTTAGCTTTTAAAATATCACTTTGGGGGCCTTTTTAATATGTTCAGTAATGATATCGGTATCGACCTCGGTACGGCCAACGTGCTTATCCACGTCAAAGGGAAGGGGGTTGTTCTTGACGAACCTTCCGTTGTCGCGATAGAAAGCGATACAAAAAGAGTTCTGGCTGTCGGAGAGGAAGCGCGCCGTATGGTGGGACGTACTCCTGGTAATATCATAGCCATCCGTCCATTACGTGATGGTGTCATCGCCGATTTTGAAGTAACAGAAGCGATGTTAAAATATTTTATCAATCGGGTAGGGGGAAAAAGCTGGTACAGCCACCCTCGTATTCTAATTTGTGCGCCGACGAACATTACCTCAGTGGAGCAAAAAGCGATTCGTGAAGCGGCGGAGCGTAGCGGGGCCAAGGAAGTATTTTTGGAGGAAGAACCAAAAGCGGCTGCCATCGGGGCAGGAATGGATATTTTTGAGCCTAGCGGCAACATGGTAGTGGATATTGGTGGCGGAACGACTGACGTTGCAGTCCTCTCTATGGGGGATGTCGTAACAGCTTCTTCCATTAAAATGGCAGGGGACAAATTTGATACAGCCATCATGAAATATGTAAAAACGAAGTACAAGCTTTTGATCGGGGAACGTACGGCTGAGGATATCAAGATTGCTATCGGAACCGTGCATCCGAGCGGACGGCGTGCAGAAATGGACATCCGTGGACGGGATATGGTATCCGGATTGCCCAAAACGTTAAGTATTTCTGCGGATGAAGTGCAGGATGCGCTTAGAGATCCTGTGTCGGCGATTGTTGCTGCGGCCAAGTTTGTATTGGAGCAGACCCCACCGGAACTGTCAGCTGATATTATTGACCGTGGTGTTATTTTGACTGGTGGCGGTGCCTTGCTTAGTGGATTGGACGAGCTGCTTGCTGAAGAGCTGCGTGTTCCGGTACTGGTTGCCGAAGATCCGATGCATTGTGTCGTTAAAGGTACAGGAATTATGCTGGATAATTTAGATCATGTGGTTAAGAAAAAGTTCTAATCTGCCGATAGTGACTATAAGAGACTCGTGTGCGGTCAGACAGGTTGCCTAGCATTTGGGCTTTCGTGCCTCCGCGCGAGCATATGATTTTAGCAGAGTATAGGATTGGGGTGCACGATACATGTTGAGAGGTTTATATACTGCGGCCGCCGGATTGATGACACAACAACGACGCCATGACACCGTGACGCAAAATATTGCTAATATGAATACGACGGGATACAAACAGGAGAACAGTGTTCAGCGTTCTTTCCCCGAAATGCTTATTTCCATGACGGGTGGTAACCCTGATAACCCGGACCGTACGGTCGGCAAGCTCAATACTGGCGTTTTTGCTGAGGAAAGCCTCTCCCCTTACATTCAGGGAGCATTAAAGGACAGTGGACAAGCGACGGATTTCGCGATACAGTCCAATATTAATGTGAACGACCCAGCTACTGGTCAACCTATGGCTTTTGATCAGTCAGGGAAATTCATCAATGCTAACGGTGAAGTCACCTACCGTCCAGAAGCGTTTTTTACGGTGCGGGACAGTAATGGTAACGTTCGTTATACACGTGATGGACATTTTCAAGTAAATGGAGCAGGAGCATTGCTTTCATCGACTGGCTCAGCGGTGCTGGATACGAATGGAAAGCCAATTCAATTGACGGGGGCTGTCTCAGCGCTTAAAGTAAATGAGCGGGGCGAATTGGTAGATAGCCAGTCCAACCAGACGTTAGGGACGACGCTCGGTATTAGTGTCATTGATCGTCCGTACCAGCTCGTTCGTGAGGGCAATGGAAATTTCCGCCTGAATGATACGGACGGTGCTACAGCTAGAATGATGACCGCTAATGACGCTGTATCCGTTCGTCAAGGTTATCTGGAGGTATCTAATGTAGATGCTTCACAGTCGATGGTGGATATGATGGCTGCGTTAAGAGCGTATGAGGCGAATCAGAAGGTAATTCAATTTTATGATAAAAGCTTGGACAAGGCCGTTAATGAAGTAGGCCGTGTATAACAGGGGGTAAGTGATGAACAACTCCATGATTGGCGCAATGGTATCTATGGCCAGTGTGCAGCAGCGTTTGGATTTAATTGCCGATAATATTGCTAATATCAATACAGTTGGTTATAAGAGTAAACAGGGTTCCTTTGAAGATGTATTGGCCAATGTGCAGCAACAGCCTTCAACGTATCTCCAAAATGGACGAGCCATGCCGCTCGGCTATAATTTGGGCTATGGAGTTAAAACGGCCGCAATCATGAAAAATATGGAACAAGGTCCGCTCAAGGAGACGGGACTTCCTACCGATCTGGCGATTCAAGGTAATGCCATGTTTGAAGTCCAGGGAAATGGGCAAAAAGCTTGGACCCGTGACGGTAGCTTTCATTTTGTTCCTGATCCGAATGATAGTGCGACGATGATGTTGACCACTGCCGAAGGTTACTCCGTGCTAGATAACAATGATGTTCCTGTGACTGCTCCAGCGGGTTCCAAGGTGGCTATTAACTCGGATGGCGAATTGCTGATTCGTGCTAATGGAATTGGGGACCCGACAGTTGGTCAGAGAATCAAGCTAATGGATGTACAGCGTCCAGAAGGACTGGAACAGCGGGATGATAACCTGTTCGTGTTGTTGAATGGTGTAACAGAGGCAAATGTATTCGGAGCTGCAGGTGTGGCAGGTGCTGTTCCAGCGGACGTATCTGTGCGTTCCGGTTATCTTGAGGAATCTAATGTGGATTTAGCGGGCGAAATGACGGATATGATGCAAGTTCAGCGGATGTATCAAATGGCGGCACGGGCACTAACTTCTAGCGATACGATGATGAACCTGGCCAATAATCTGAGGGCATAAGGATTTGGTGATGAAAGAAGAACAATCTGATTCCCGTCCGGTGCCTGAAAAGACGAAGTCCCGCTGGCGTACTGCTCGTTATTTCATAGTTCCGTTGCTGCTCCTGTTATCGCTGTTAGGCGGCTTAATTGCAGGATATGTAATTGTAGGTAAGCAAGGGCTGTCAGGCGTGTTCGAGTGGAAAACCTGGCAGCATGTCATTGATCTTATATTTGCGCCTTAGTTTACTTTAAAAGAGTGGGGTGGCGGGAAAAGACCGCTCCGCGTGCAGATTGTTCTTCCGATTGCTGTTATCCCCAGATTCCTTTTGGTTTTAAAACATTGGAGGTTTGAATCCGGGGATAAAGGCAAACGCTGCGCTTCTTCAGAACAATTCTGCCCGCTCCGCTGCTACCCGCCATCAGGGTCACTTTTATTAAAATAAACCACCCGCAATTTGTGTGGATAGTATATAACAAAACCCTGTGCCAGTGGCGCAGGGTTTTGTTATGCTTTTAAGGGAGGGGCCTCCAGCGTAGCACGCATGGATTGTGGCCAATGAAGGCCATCGCAGAGGCCTTCGGTTTTGTTTCACCCTTCACGACAAGCGAGCATTATTGAAGCGAGCTTTCTTTTTGAGCCAAAAGTAACTCGGCGGAGGGGTTTATTTGAATCTGGAGAAGCGATAGCGTTCGCCTTTGCCCCTAAATTTTAACCTTGCAGGTTTTATAAAATGAAAAAATTTAGGGGCAACAGCGATCGGAAGATCAAATAAATCACGTAGCCCTTCCCCCCTTGGCTCAATTGAATCTCCGCTTCACCCCATAATAGGAGCACCCAATATGGTACTTCCGCGTAATTTTCTTTTTGCATCTGATAACTGTATAATGATGGGGAAGTTTATAACACTGCGGGGTAAAACCAAGCACGGGCAAAAGGGCTTCTTCGCGCCTCAGGTTGCATAACCGGCGGAAAAAGCCCCTTATCTCAACCTCCACTTCTGCAGTAGGTGAAGGATATCTAACATTGTTGCCGTTATGAGCTGTTTTTATGCAGCGTAAGCGGGGTAATATTATGCTTGCAGTAACTCATGACTGATATAGAGTCAAACCTGCAAGCGGGAGGAGTTATTAAGGTAAATGGACAAATTGCAATTGGATGTTAATCAAATTCAGGAGATTATCCCACATCGAGCGCCATTTTTATTGGTGGATCGTATTATTGAGCTGGAGGAAGGGAAAAGAGCAGTAGGCATTAAAAATGTAACGATGAATGAGCCTCATTTCATTGGACATTTTCCGGGGTATCCTGTTATGCCTGGTGTGTTGATCACCGAAGCACTGGCTCAAGTTGGGGCTGTTGCATTACTGCATCTAGAGAGCAATCGTGGCAAAATCGGGTTCTTGGCAGGGTTGGATGGTTTCCGTTTCCGTGGGCAGGTGGTTCCTGGGGATACGCTGACGCTTGAAGTGGAAATCACTCGTTCCAAAGGCGCATTTGGCAAAGGGAAAGCTACGGCTAAAGTAGGCGATACGGTAGTAGCTGAGGGCGAAATTATGTTTGCTTTATCTGACCCTCCCCAATAAATAAAGCTCTGCCGACATAAGCACGACGTCTGAACCGAGTGCATGTGTACATAGAAATCCTGTTTTGACAACCCAAAAATGGAGAGGGGAAATTCCGTATGACGCAGTTGAGTAAAAAAGCACTAGAAGGCATTGAGAGCTGGCTGCAAGACCCTTATATTGATGAAGAGACCAAACAGGAGTTGCGCGCATTGGAAGGCAACGAGCAGGAACTGGAGGATCGCTTTTACAAAGAGCTGGAATTTGGTACAGGCGGTCTGCGTGGAGTGATCGGGGCAGGAAGTAACCGGATGAACCGTTACGTCATTGGACGTGCGACTCAAGGGCTGGCTCGCTATATTTTAGAACAGCATGCTGGTAAAGAAGGCAAGCCTTCGGTTGTCATTGCACATGATTCGCGTCATTTTTCACCAGAATTTGCTCTGGATGCAGCTTTGGTGCTGGCGGGCAATGGTATCGTAGCTAAGTTGTTCCCTTCCTTGCGTCCAACGCCACAGCTTTCGTTTAGTGTACGTCATTTGGGAGCCAGTGGAGGGATTGTTGTGACAGCGAGTCACAATCCTCCTGAGTATAATGGATACAAGGTATACAACGATGAAGGGGGTCAGCTTGTTCCAGATCAGGCTGAACAGGTAATTGGTTATATCCGCGAGGTTCCTTCGTTTGCCGACATTCGCAGTCTGACACGTGAGGAAGCAGAGGCACAGGGATTGTTGGTTTGGCTTGGAGAAGAGGAAGATGAAGCGTTTGTAGATACGGTAGCCAGTGTGAGTGTGAACCGTGAGCTGATTGCAGCCGGACCAGGCAAAAACTTCAAAGTTGTGTTTACACCTCTCCATGGAACTGGAAATGTACCGGTTCGCCGTGTGCTGGAGAAAATCGGTTTTGAACAGGTGCATATTGTGCCTGAGCAAGAGTTGCCAGATGCTGAATTTTCGACTGTCAAGTCGCCAAACCCAGAAGAACGTGATGCGTTTAAGCTGGCGATTGCGCTGGGTGAGAACATTGGTGCAGATCTGTTGATCGGAACAGACCCTGATGCTGACCGTATGGGTGCAGTTGTGAAAAACCGTGATGGCGAATATGTGGTATTGTCCGGTAATCAGTCTGGCGCGATCATGGTTTACTACTTGTTGAATCAACTGAAAGAAACAGGCAAGCTTCCGAATAATGGGGCTGTTATCAAAACCATCGTAACCAGCGAAATGGGTGCAGTCATTGCCGAACATTTTGGAGCAACCGTGTTTAACACGCTAACTGGCTTCAAGTATATTGGCGAGAAAATGAACCAATTTGACCAAACTGGCGAGTACGCCTACCTGTTTGGCTATGAAGAGAGCTATGGTTATTTGGCAGGGAATTATGCTCGCGATAAGGATGCTGTCTTGGCGGCTATGCTGATCGCTGAAGCTGCTGCTTATTACAGCACACAAGGTAAGACGCTTTATGATGTTTTGCAAGAGCTGTACGAGCAGTTTGGCTACTTCCTTGAGAAGCTGGAGTCTCGTACCCTTAAGGGTAAGGATGGAGTGGCACAAATTCAGGGCAAAATGACCGATTGGCGTAGCAACGCGCCTCAAGAGATTGCAGGCGTGAAGGTAGACAAGGTACTGGACTACTCACAAGGTCTGGACGGACTTCCACAGGAAAATGTACTCAAATTCTTACTGGAGGACGGTTCGTGGTTTTGCCTGCGCCCTTCGGGCACAGAGCCGAAAATCAAAGTATACTTTGCGGTACGCGGTTCCTCGCTGGCAGACGCGGAGCAAAGAATCAGCCATCTGGTCGATGCTGTTATGGCTCGCGTAGACGCTTGAGAAAAATCCCTTTATAATAGAATAGGTTAAGGTAATTGGATAAGATATAGTAATCGGTGACCTCTCACGGCAAAGGGCAGTACGCCGTGGAGGTCATTTCTGTATTGCAGAATAACCTGGAAGAGGCTTTGGGAAAATAGGCTTATTCCGGCAACGGAGGATTTTGCAAAATTCAATGAGTGACCTACCAAAAGGCTGAGTATGGCGAGGTGGGCAGCATTGAATTTTGCAAAATCCCGAATATTAAGGAGGTTCTTTGGTGTATCAGAAATGGCAGTATTGGAATACGGCTTCTCGAAAATGGTTATGGGTTTTGGTGGCTGTCGGCTTGCTGGCTTCCATTCCAGTCATCGCCGATCGTGTGAAGACAGAATCCTCGAGTAAAAAAGTAGAGATTGTATTCGATTATCGGGATTTGACAGAGGCAGCCTCGTATCAGGCTCACCCGCAGGACTATCTGAATGAGCAACTTGACCGCTTACAGCAAGCGGGTGTGAACAGCATGGCGATGTATGAAAGTACGTTGGATGATTTCCGTAAAGCGGGTCGCGTCGTAACCTATACGACTCAGAACGTTGCCGATATGGAAAAACGGCTTTCACCTGCAAATGAGAATTTTACGTATATTGTTTTCGCTGATAAAGAAAATGCCGAGGCATTAAAGCCGTTAATTTTACGTACGTTTACAAGCCTGGACATCAATGTAAAACCTTGGACTTATCAGGGACAGGAAGGGTTAGTTGTGGAAACATCTCCAGAGGATGCGTATCTCAAGCCCATGCAGCCTGACCCGATTGCGATGAAGCAGCTTCGGAGCAAAGGATTTTTTATTGTTCCACGGATGAGCGACAGTCTTCCTTACAACCAGGAGTTGACGGAAGAGATGCTTGCTTCCTTTCAGCAAAATGGTGTAAAACGCATTTTGTTTGAAGGTGATTCAGTCAAAGGCTTCACCGATAACGAGAAAGAGCATAGCTTAGCGGCATTTGCTAAATTGCTGAACAAATACGATATTGGCCTAGCTGCTATCGAAAACTTAAAAAAACCGCAAGCAGGCTTCAATAAGCTCGCTTACGATATCCACTATAACGTTGTGCGTTTATACTCATTGAGCGATAAAGATTCAACGCTCGATGTTGAAACGTTGGCCGATCGTTTTGCATTGGCCACCAAGGACCGTAATATTCGCATGTTGTATCTGAATACCGCGCCTAGCCGTAGTATTGCTGAAGCCAAGGTGAAGGATTCGGTAGATAACCTAATCCACAGCTTGGACAAGCCGGGTAACGCTGTACAACGGATGGAGAAAAAGGGGTTTGAACTCGGACAGGCTGAACCGTTCCAAGTCGTGGATTCGTCCATTCAGCGCTATCTGAAAATGATTGTCTTACTAGGTGCACTGGCATTCTTCTCCATTATGATGTCCTATTTCGTCCCGGCATTGACTTTGCTGGCATTTGCACTTGGCTTGGTAGGTTCAGCAGGACTTTATGTTTTGAACTCTAGCTTGATGGAGCAAGGCCTGGCCCTACTCGCAGCGATTAGCGGACCTACGGTTGCAATGATCATCGCTGTGCGTACGATTAGAATTAAACGTGAACAGGGTGCTGAACTTTCTGTAGGTCAGCGTTTGATTCAAACGTTTATACTGTACGTGCAGACGGCGATTTTGTCGCTGGCTGCGGTGCCTTTCGTTATTGCGCTGTTGAACAGTATTGCCTACAGCCTTGTGCTGAATCAATTTAGAGGTGTAAGCTTGCTTCACATTCTGCCGATCTTCTTGGCAGCGATATATATTTTCTTTTATCGTGGCGTTTCTATACGGGAGGAAATTTCCAAGCTGCTACGTACGCCGATTACTGTATTGTGGGTTATCGCACTGGCTGTTATCGCAGCCGCAGGTTATTACTATTTGACTCGTACCGGAAATGCGGGTACGGTGTCGAACACGGAGTTGGTCTTCCGGAACTTCCTTGAAAATGCGTTTGGTGTACGTCCGCGCAATAAGGAATTTTTGATGGCTCACCCACTGTTTATTGCAGGGGCATTCCTGGCTTTGAAATATCGCAAAGCAATCTATTTGCTGATTATAGCTGCTATTGGTCAAGCCTCTATGGTGGATACCTTTGCTCACATTCACTCTCCAGCGGCATTGTCGCTTAGTCGCGGGCTGTTAGGATTGGGCTTGGGCCTGGTGCTGGGAATCATCGCAATTGTCGTGTGGCAAGTGCTGGAAGGGTGTTGGAAGAAATGGTCACCACAGCTCAAACGATAATCATCTCGGGTTATTACGGCTTTAACAATAGTGGAGATGAGGCGGTGCTTAAGTCGATTTTGACAGCTTTAGAGGAGGAGAGTCGTCAGGCGGGGATTACAATCAAGCCTGTTGTTCTGTCTTCTGACCCCGCTTGGACACAGAAAATGTACGGAGTAGAAGCTGTACCACGGATGAGTCTGGGGGAAGTTCGTAGAGCGATTAAAAACAGCGATGGGCTAATAAGTGGCGGCGGGAGTTTGCTCCAGGATGCAACAAGCCCTAAAAGTATTCCGTATTATCTGGCGATTCTGAAACTGGCCCAATGGGCTGGAAAACCGACGTTTGTATATGCTCAGGGCATTGGTCCGGTACAACGGAAGATATTTTATCCTATGATCCGTTCTGTGTTTCAGCGCTGTGAATATGTTTCTGTAAGAGATGAGCAGTCTGCCGCACTACTGGGTACTATGAAACTAAAGAACCCGGTTGTCGAAGTTGTTCCTGATCCGGTAATGGGGCTTCCATTGCCCTCGGGTTCCGAGCTGCATAAAGCACCAACTGAAACGGATAAGGATAAACTTCCGATCGTTGGTGTATCTGTACGTTACTGGGATAAGGAGCGTCGCGATTTAACGGCTATTGCGGACGGCTTGAAAAAATTAGCTGCTGAGCGCCGTGTACACTTACGCTTTTTACCTTTCCATCTGCCTGATGACGAGCAGGCTTCAAGGATGGTAATGGATTTGTTGGGGGATATTAGGGGGACAGGAAGCCTTGTCAGCATGTGCGATCAAGTCACCGATCCTCAACAGATGCTTTTGGAAGTCAGTCGTTGCAGTTTGATGATCGGGATGCGATTACACAGCTTGATCTATGCAGCATCCCACCAGGTGCCTCCGTTGGGGATATCCTACGATCCCAAAATTGATCATTTCCTCAGCCGTGTCGGTAGCCAGCCTGTAGGCACTACAGAGGCACTGGATGGACAAAAGCTGGCTAATGAGTCTATGCGGTTGCTGGATCAGCGAAGTCAATGGATCGAGAGCCAGGGAGCGGCCATTGCTTTGTTAAAAAGTGAGGCTCGCTTACCGGCACAGCATATCGTTAATTACTTGTGTCGCAAAGGATGATGGATACAGTGACAGTTGATAAGGTTACGAATGTGCCTACCGTCCCGATTTTCGGTGTTCCGGTATCAAGGCTTAATATGAAAGATACATTAAATGTATTAATTCAAGCAGTGGAGTCTCGCCGGCCCCATCAAGTGATCACTGCCAATCCGATTATGGTAATGGCTGCATTGGAAGATCCAGTGTACATGGACGTGATGAAACAGGCAGAGTTGATTGTTCCAGATGGGACTGGCGTGGTCTGGGCTGCAAACTATGTAGGACATCCTGTACCTGAGCGGGTAGCGGGCTTTGACTTGTTACATGAATTACTTGCAGCTGGAGAAAACTATCATTGGAAGGTTTATTTACTGGGATCAACATCTGAGGTGATTCAAGCGACCGCAAAGCGGGTACATGAGCTTTATCCCCGGATTACGGTTTGTGGCAAGCGTGATGGCTTTTTTGGACCTAAAGAGGATGAAGCGGTGATTGCAGCCATTCGTGAAGCAAATCCCGATTTGTTGTTTGTAGCACGTGGAGCGGACACACAGGAACCCTGGATTGGTAAATATAAGGAACAACTGGGTGTACCGGTGATGATGGGGGTTGGCGGTAGCTTCGATGTTATATCAGGCAGAACCAAACGCGCACCTAAATTGTTCCAAAAGCTACGGGCTGAATGGTTATATAGACTCCTCAAAGAGCCAAGCCGATACAAAAGAATGCTTGCGCTGCCGAAATTCGCCGCGAAAGTGATGCGCGAAAAAGAAAACGTCACAAAAGTGTGATAAATAGCTTGAATCTGCCTTCAAAACCCGCTAATTTGCCAGAATATGAAGCTTGGTATTTATTTTTGATCAGAGTATAATTCAATGCGGTTACATCTGAAAAGGGATTGCTTTAAAATTGGGGGTCGAATGATCAAATGTTATTGATCTATATTATTGGGTTCATCATGGCACTGGGACTTGCGCTGTTACTGACACCGCTCGTCAAGAAATTCGCTGTGAAGGTTGGAGCCGTCGATGTACCGAATGCCCGAAAAGTACATACCCGAATTATGCCGCGTCTTGGCGGACTGGGGATTTTCTTGGCATTTCTGTTGTCCTTATTGGCGGTGTTACCTTTTGTGCCTGACGGAATGCTGTCCTCTCGGGATATTAACTTTATCGCAGCCTTTCTGATTGGCGGTACGCTGATTACACTGATTGGTGCTCTCGATGATCGTTTTGATCTCAATGCAAAATTGAAATTTTTGGCTCAAATTGCCGTTGCGTGTATGGTCGTGTTTGCTTTTGATATTCGTGTAGATTTTGTAAATGTACCTTTTCAGGATGCATACTCATCTTTGGAAAGCTGGATTTCCATTCCGCTTACGATTTTCTGGATCGTAGGTGTGACGAATGCCATTAATTTGATTGACGGTCTGGATGGACTGGCTGCAGGTGTCTCAGGAATTGCGATTGGGACTATCTTTGTGATGTCGGTACTGATGGGCAATTACATGGTAGCTATGCTTTGTCTTGTGCTGCTGGGCAGTATTATCGGATTCTTATTTTTTAACTTTCATCCTGCGAAAATATTCATGGGTGATACAGGGTCATTATTTTTAGGTTTCTGTCTGGCCATGCTATCCATGCTTGGTTTTAAGCAAATTGCTATCGTATCTTTTATTACGCCATTGATTATTATCGGTGTACCTTTGTCAGATACATTCTTTGCTATCATTCGTCGAAAGTTGCAGAAAAAACCGATTTTCTCTCCGGATAAAGGTCATTTGCATCACTGCTTACGCGAACTAGGTTTCAGTCACAGACAGACGGTGTTGATTATCTACGGTATTGCTGCGTTTTTCGGTGTATTGGCCGTGATTCAATCGTCTGCTGCGCTTAATGAAGCGAACTGGGTCACCTTTGTCGTGATTTGTATTATGATGTTCTTCCTACAGATTGGTGCAGAGGTTATTGGTCTTGTTGGCAAAACCAAACGCCCAGTTATTAACACACTGATTCGGTTGCTGGCTAAGCCAGATTCCCAAACGCGTTCGAAATTATAATTTTAATTTAAAAGTAAGCCTTCAAGCTTGGCGGTATACCGCGGGTTTGAAGGCTTTTTTGATGTTTTCTGTAAAAAAACTCCCTCCTTTTTTGAGAATTTACTAATTTTTTGTATGTTTACTACCGATAAAAAAAGTATTGAATGATTACGTACCCCAAGGTGCGACAGAATCAAAGGAGGACAATGATTTGAAACGATTGCTATCCATGTTGCTGACGGTTGGTCTCATCATTGGCTTGGTGCCGGCGGCCCTGGTAGGTACGGCTCATGCTGCGACGGGAACTTATTTTATTTTTCCAAGTGAAAAATATGATGTGGATTCGGCTAGAATGGTAAACACTGACCGAGTTACAGTTAACGGTACGATTAACGGAGTGAACGGAAGTACTATATCTTATAGTGTATTCCAACTCTCTAAAAATGGAACAAACCTTAACGTGGTTAACAAGAACGAGAGTCAAAAAGGCGGAATTACAGTCAGTGGCTCTACGCTTAAAGTTACAGACATTAAACTGTTTCCTGGTTTGAACCGGATTACATTTCAAAGTAGCCAAAATTCGGCTGATATGAAGGACTCCATTTACATTGAGTATCAGGATGGGCCTAAGCTTTATGATCTATCTGCTACGTTGAATGGTGAAACCGAGCAGTTGCTTGAGAATCAGACAGCGGTGCTGACAGACGCACGCAATAGCGGTACGGATGATGTGAAAGTAGTCATTCAAGGTACGGCTCCTAATGCTGACAGTGTAACGCTCACGTCTGCAAAAAGCAGTAATACGTATACAGTTAACTCTTACACTGGCTATAAACTAACGGGTAGTGTTGTACTGAGTCCGGGTAAAAATATAGTGACCATTAAAGTGAATAACGGAACTCAGGCTCTTACAGTTACACGTGAAATTACGATTTATACGGGTAAACCGGAATTTTCTGATTTGACCCTGAATAAGGATGGGAATGTTTCTGCTGATTTGACCACTTCGCCTGACTTTACCGTATCGTCTACAAGTGGTGTGGTTTTAAAAGGTAATGTTTTGGTGCCAGGCGGTGCAACTGATCCAGGAGTGGCCACAATCAATGCACGTTTTACCGATGTGAGTAACAATGGTAGTGCTGTGGGTAGTGCGACTGGGGTTGATGCCACAATTGATACTGCAAATGTAGTTACATCAAATGGTTATAAAGTATATCCATTTCAGGTGACTGTACCTTCGGAAGCTGTACTTGATCACTTGACCAGAGCATCCCTGGGCATAACTTATACGGATAGCAGTACACCACCGGCTCCATCGGCTGTCCAATTTACATTGCGCAGCAGCACTCAGCCGTATATTGATGATGTTAACTATCTTCCTGATTTTAATACTCAATTGTTGAACAGAACTAAAGGAAGTGGGTCTGATCAGGCAGCTGCCCTAGATGAAGCTATGAAATTAACAGGTAGCTCTATGAAGAACAAGACTACAGATGCTGCATCTGTACCTGTAGGTATGGAGTTTATCGTTGTTAATGGTGCACCTACTTCGATTAGTGAGCTTTCCGGAGTAACGGTTCATACTGTAGGGTCGCAAGATGTAATTCGGACAATCAATGGTAAGTCAACACAAGTGAAGAAAATCGTTGCTTATGTAGACACTTTGCCTAAAGAAGGACAAAACGTACTGAATTTTTACCTGAATGGCGACTCGACCAAATTAATTAAAGCAACGGTGAATCTGTTACAGGGTCCGTTCATGAAATACGATACGATTTATGATGGGCAACAAATTCCGTTGAATACATCCAGCTCAAACTTGAATACCTATAAATTGACTCAACTGGGCAACTTTAAAGGTAAATTGCTTGATGTGAGCAATGCAGCAGATATTCATTACACTGGAAGTAACCGAAATGTATTCCTGTATATTAATAATGTATTGGTTGATTTGGATGGTTCAGGAGCGGACTTCAAGCTTGCTGCTTCCTCGGACACAGCCGCAGCCAATGCCTTGGCGAACGGGAATAATGAAATCAAGTTTGTATACAAGCCAGGTATTGAGTACAGCAATACGGTAAAAGTAAACTTTACACAGACGAATATTCCAGTGATCCCTGTTCCCAACACACAAGGAATCATCCCTTTTACACCAGTTAGCGGCTTGAGCAATACGCCGAAATATAGCGAAATTGCTCCGAAATCAAAAGATGCTAATTTCACCAAAGTGGATGACACCAACTACAATACATCTCTGAAAAATATCAATGTATTTGGTACTTTCAGTATTGCTGATTTGGGTAAAGCAGATCAGGTAAATGGTTCGTTAAGTGATATTGCTAATAAAGATCAATATATTTTGGAGATTAAGGGATCGGATGATAGTGAAGTCAACTGGACGTTGAGTAACGAGTTTTTCTCAGCAGAAGATGCTAAGACAACATACAATTCCGGTTCTACTACAGATAAATTTACTAATAAAGATTTAAAAGACCTGCTTGTGTACTACCATCCGGACAAAAAGTATTTCAGCTTTGTGTTGAAAAACCAAACTATTTCGCAAGATGGAACACCAGTAGCTTATAACATTACCTTGTACAATAGCGGCAAGGGCGGACCATTTGCTACTTTCCGACTGCAAGTATCCGGTCAGTCCACATCTTTTGATATTTTGCGTCCACTCCCTGAAAAGAGAATCGTGAATCAAAACTTTGTGCAAGTTGTTGTAAATGCAGGTAATGCAGATAGTGTTACGGTAGGTAAAGAAACAGCAGTTCAAGAGGGTTTCGACTCTGATTATGATGGCACCATTGATTATCCATCAACTTACAAAGCCATCGTTACAGGTCTAAAAGCCAACAAAGATAATAAAATTGATGTAGTGGTTACTGTAGGCAAAGAAAAACTGAAACAGACCATTACTGTTAAATATGTGCCTACTAATATCCCTGGCGAGCAGTACATGGAAGCAATGAAAACATCGCACAAAGTGTTCGATGGTAATCTTACACTTGCTTTTGCAAAGGGAACGAGTCTGATTCGTCGGGACTACGATCAACCGCAACAGTTCAAAAACCAGGTTTTCTCTGGTCACAATTTGTACTTTGCAATAGCAAATAGCGAAGATGGTGTGGTTGACCGTCATGAATTTGAAACTGAAAAAGCATTGTCCGATATGCAGAGCTTGATTGCAGATGGAAGTAGATACTTCAACAGAGATTTTCCGGCCCGCTTTAATATGTCGAGTCCGGTATTCTGGATTGATCCAGGTACAGCAGATGACATTAAAACGGATGATTACGATCCGGTAACTTATGGTGCTGATCCTTATCAATTGGCTAACAAGTCGCAAAATGACAGTAGCAAGATCAAAAACTTCTACTGGCGCGACCCATCTAACGAGTTAGTACCATCCAAGCGTGCTACATTGACGCTGACGTATGATAGCAGTATTGCTCAGGATGCAGGGAAACAAATGACAGTGTTCTATTTCGATTCTGATCTTAAAGATTGGCAGAACATTGGTGGTGTGGTGGATCCGAAAAAACATACCATTAAGGTACCGTTTGATCGTTTTGGCTACTATGTAGTTGCTAAGGTTGGAGAAACGTATAGTGATGTCATTAAGCACAAATACGCTAGAGATTACATTGAGGCTATCTTGGCCAAAGGTGTCATGAACCCAATGGATCCAATTAATAGCTTTGGACCTGACAGCTACATTAAAAGAGGCGAATTCACGTCTATGATTGTCAAAGGTCTGCAAATTCCGCTTAATTTCAGTGGAGCGAAGCATTTCGACGACGTGTCTATTCCAAATACGATATCAGCAGATGCTCTATACGATTATCGTTATATTGAAACAGCTGCGCGTGCCGGTATTGTCAAAGGTTCACAACCAAGAATCTTTATGCCGGAAGATGTAATCACGCGTCAAGATGCAGCAGTCATTATTGCCAAGGCATTGAATTTGAAGCTGGAAACAGATCATGACAAGATCATGAAGAACCTGTCTAAGACCTTTAAAGATGCGGACAAGATTGATTACTATGCGCAAGCATCTATATTGGCTATCGCCAAGAAAGGCTTTATCACAGGGTCACCTGTGGATGCAAGTGATCTGAAAAAAGGATATATGTTTAATCCTACTTCCTTGACCTTGCGCGGAGATGCAGCGATTATTGTAGCTAAAGTTATGGCTGATAAAAAACTGCTTCCTAAAATCTAATCAACAAAACACCTGAATTTATTAAACATCCCTCCATGCGAAATGGTAATTCCCTTTCATATACATGAGAGGGATGTTTTTTATAAATCAGCTATTTGACTGGGATTAAGGGCCTATGCCATAATATCAATGAGATGAAAACATTGGCTAAGCATTACAACGTTTTTTATTTTCGATTCACATTAAACGTATGTAATTAACTGTTTTTTTTAAGTGTTTATCTCAAAATGTGTTTATTATTTTTTTATATGTTTTTTTTGCACATTTATCTGAAACTTTACGCCTATTTCATCGTAGTAGAGGATGTGTGTGCTTAAATATTACATAGAGAAGTGAGTGGGGAGTGATGAGATGTCTCAGTTTTCAATACGCCGTCCTGTAACAGTATTTATGTTAATTGTTGCTTTGTTAATCGGGGGCGGTATTTTTGCGTTAAGGCTTCCTGTCGAGTATATGCCGGATATGAAGCTGCCTTACGCTGCAGTGGTGACTAGTATTCCAAATGCAACGCCTACTGAGGTTGAGGAATTGGTTACTAAACCTATTGAAAAGAGTCTGGCTTCTATTGAGAACGTGGATACAATCACGTCCGAGTCTTCAGAAGGATCATCTATGGTCATGATTCAATTTAACTGGGGAGTAGATATGAACCAGGCCACCCTCGACATGAGGGATAAAGTTGATACAATTAGAGGTTCTCTTCCAGATTCAGCAAATTCGCCGCGTGTCCTTAAAGTGGATCTCAATGCAACACCAGTTATTACCCTCGCTTTTACAGGAGACCAGGATATTAACAAGTTGAAGCCTATTGCTGAAGATATTATCGAGCCACGGCTTGAAAGAATTGCGGGAGTAGCCGGAGCCAACATGTCAGGCGGTCAAGAACGGCTCGTTAAGATCACAGTAGATCAGGCTAAGCTTCAAAGCTATGGCATTACGCTGGATCAAATCCGACAAGCGCTATCGGCTAATAATGTTGCTGGCTCTGCTGGTTCTGTATATCGTGGTAATACACAAATCCAACTTCGCGTTCAAGGTGAATATAAGGCTGTTTCAGAAATGGGCGAAACACCAATCCCTGCAGGCAAGGGAAGTGTGAAATTAAAAGATATCGCAACGGTTGAAGACTCCGTGGAGGAAGTCACCACCATTTCTACCTTTAATGGAAAGCCGAGTATTAATATATCTGTAACGAAAGCTACGGGAGGAAATACTCTTTCAATCGCCAATTCTGTGAAGGAAAGTTTAGAGTCGATACGGAAGGATCTGCCCCCGGGAACTCAACTGGAGATGGTAACTGATGCTTCCAAACCCATTAGCGATTCCGTACACTCACTAATAGAGCATGCTATATTGGGGCTTATTATTGCAGCCATTGTGTTGCTGTTATTTTTGAATAGTATACGTTCTACTATTATCGCTGCGATCGTTATCCCAATTTCTTTCGTAGCAACGTTTATGATGATGTATTTTACCGGACAAACCATTAATATTATTTCACTGAGTGGTTTGCTTCTGGGGTTAGGATCCTTTGTCGACTTTGCCGTTGTTATTATTGAGAACATTTTTAGACAGCGACATGAAGGGAAAAGTATGCTACAAGGGGCTATTGATGGTTCCAAGCAAGTGGGCAATGCGGTTATGGCATCTGCACTTGCACAGATTGTAGTATTTTTACCAGTTGTTTTTGTTGACGGAATTGCAGGAGTTATGTTTAAACCGTTGGCATTAACAGTTATCTTTTCTCATATAGCAGCCTTGCTGGTATCCCTTATGATTGTGCCAATGCTCGGCTCACGTTGGATGCCTACAGTACCGGATGAATCCATATATTCTTCAGGTACTTATAAAGGTATTAACCCTATTGTGTGGTTTAATATCGGATTTGAAAAATTTAAGGGTGGCTATCGACGTGTACTGAAGTGGGGCATTAATCATAGAAAATCTGTTTTAATCATTACGTTATTAATGTTTGTGGCAGCTGGTGCTCTGATTCCTATGGTTAAGGCTGAATTTATTCCAGAATCTGACACTGGGGAATTCTCAGTTACAGTGAAACTTCCTAACGGAACAATTCTGGAGGAAACTGAAAGAGTTGTTCAAGGTATAGAAAAAGAAATTCTGAAAGTACCTGATCTGGACAAAATGACAGTGACTGTTGGTTCTGGTGGTCTTTCTGGGTATTCAGGGGCGGCTCCATCCAATTCAGCAGAACTAAGTGTAACGCTGAAGGATGGGCATCAGCCAACAGATACTGTAGTTGAGGGCCTTCGCAAAAAATTCGATAGCATTCCGGATGCAGAGATTACATTGGCGTCTGCAACGGGTCTTTCGAGTGGAAAGGCTGTTAACATTAATCTGAAAGGCGACGATATGGACGTCCTGCGAGAGCTCTCGGACAATCTCGTTGCTGGTGTAAAGAACATACCGGGAACGGTCAATGTAAAAAGTTCTTTGAATGCGGTTCGAGAAGAATATGAGATTACCGTTAATCGAGAACTTGCTAGTCAATATGGTTTATCTGCAACCCAAGTTCTATCTGCTGTGAACACTTCCTTTAATGGATCTGTTGCAACAAGCTATCGCACAGGCGATGATCAAATCGACGTTAAAATATCTTTGCCAGAGCAGGATCGCCATGACTGGTCCTATTTGAATGCATTACGTATCACCACTTCACAAGGGATTGATGTACCTTTATCTTCAGTAGCAAGTATTGATAAACGTGCTGTACCGGATAGTGTCACTCGTGAAGATCAGACGCGTCAAGTACAGATTACTGCTGACATTGATGGATCAGGGGACATTCTAACCGTCAATCAAAAAATAGAAGCTCTTCTTAAAAATACCCACTTCCCAGAAGGCTATAGTGCAGATACGGGTGGCGGGGCAAATGAGCAAATGTTGGAGTCTTTTATGAACTTGGCGATAGCTATTCTGCTATCTGTAGTTCTGATTTATATGGTTATGGCAGGACAGTTTGAATCGTTGCTTACCCCGTTTGTTATTATGTTTTCGATTCCACCTACGTTAATTGGTGTTCTTATCGGTTTAGTGGTAACGGGAGCGAGCCTAAGTGTTTCAGCTTTTACCGGTTACATCATGCTCGTTGGTTTGGTCGTCAACAATGCTATTGTTATGATTGATTTCATTATTCAGCTTCGAAAAGAAGGTGAAGATCGAGATGAAGCTATTATTCATGGAGCGTCTGAGCGGTTGCGTCCGATTTTGATGACCACGCTGGCTACTGTACTAGCTTTGCTCCCAATGGCATTCGCTACAGGAGAGGGTAACGAAACACAAGCGCCGATGGCTGTTGTTGTTGTATTCGGGTTATCCTTCGCAGCTGTTATTACATTGATTCTTATTCCGGTAGTCTACGTCATCATGGATAATATGATACAAAAACGTAAGAATCGGAAATTAAAAAGACAAGCGAAGAGAGAATTAAAAAAAGAAGCGAAACTACAAAAAAGTGTTCATATATAAGGTGAGGTGGAGAAACATAATGAATAAAAAAAGTGCTCTGATTGCTACAACTTTGCTTTTATCAGTTGCATTAGCGGGTTGCGGTGGGGGCGAGGCCCCTGCTGCACCAGCTTCAGTGCAGAAGGCAATCCCAGTTCAAGTGGCAAAAGTGACTAAAGGTAGCATTAAGGATTCAACAGGGATTATTGGAAGCTTTACTCCCAAAGAGACAGCTCAGGTATCTCCAAAAATTAGTGGTAAGATTCAAAATATTAACCTTACAGTGGGGCAAAAGGTAAGCAAAGGCGACACATTGTTTACTATAGACCAAAAGGATATCCAGGACTCGATTAAGCAATCTCAGGAATCGTACCAGGTTGCCCTGGCCAATTTAAAGCAGGCAGAGTCAGGTGCAGCGCAATCGGTGCAGCAGGCAGAATCCAGCGTGGATCAAGCCAAAAGTGCGCTTGTCCAGCAAGACAACACCATCACTCAAGCTCAGACCAGTCTGATAGATGCTCAGAGTTCCGTGCGTGATGCCCAAAATACGCTCAATCGCAACCAACAGCTGTTTAGTGCGGGTGCTCTTTCTCAATCCGAGTTAGAGCAGTCTCAAATAGCGCATAGAAGGGCTTTAACTGCGGTGGAGAATGCACAGATCACACTTCATAATGCACAAACGTCTAAGGAAAGTGCGCAAACAACATATAATAATGCTCAAAAATCATTACGTCTTGCCCAACAGAAAACGGGCATTGACGTAGCTCGTGCTTCTGTCAATCAGGCTAAGTCCAGTTTAGACACAGCTCGTAGTCAATTAGTGGATGCTGTAGTCAAAGCTCCAATTTCCGGCACGATATCGGTAGTAACAGGAACCCAGGGGCAAATGGTTAGTGCACAATCTGCGGTTGCTACAATAGCGAATACCAATCCTATTATTGCTAAAGTTAACGTTTCTGAATCTGAGCTTCTTAAGTTGCAGGTGGGTTCATCTGTGACTGTAGGTGTGGACTCCTTAGACAAGCGAATTGAGGCCAGAGTATCGGCCGTCAATCCGGTAATGGATAATGATCTCAAGGCATATCCTGTCGAGATTTCGGTTCCTAATGGTTCAGGTGAATTAAAATCAGGGATGGTTGTAACTGTATACATGAAATCAGAAGCTCCTAAAAATATTTTGGTATCGCAGGATGCCATTACGGAGCAGGCAGGGAAGAAGTATGCTTATGTAGTGGAGGGAACTGTTGCTAAGCGGGTAGAAGTGCAAACAGGCCAGGAAAGTGCCAAACAGGTTGAGGTAACCAAGGGGCTTGCTGAAGGACAAAATGTTGTCGTTAAGGGCGTTAGTCTGCTTACGGATGGCGCGAAGATTAATGTAGTGAAGTAATTTGTCTCGGTTATATATACCGTAAATCACTGTTTCTCCGTCATTCCTACTACTTAAAGTGTATTAGAGTATTAGATTTCAAGAGAATCTATAGACTTTATGTGCTTTATATATTCTATGGATAATTCTTAACGAATATACTCCATTAAAGACCGACTTAAATGTACGAAAATAATCCTTGTACATTTAAGGTGGAGAAGGTAAAAGTTGTAGGATGACGGAGGAACAGGTTCAATAGTATAATTATGACTGTGGAAAGCGGAATACATAATCAAAAAAATAAAAAAAATTTTTTTGAAACGGACGCAACTTTTTGAACCCATGCTACGTCTAATTGGGTGAGTATGAAACAAAGGGGTACAAAAGCGTAAAGACAAAATTCGCTAAAAAAAATCTTTACTGCATTGTTATCACATTGTATAATACTGGAGTACGTCATAAATGGACGCTTTCTTTCAACTAGATTCCAAGCTTCTGTGATATTGTCACAGATATCATTTTATAAGGGTTCTCATAAAGCTCGGAAAGGAGGTGTAACGACTGATGAGTGACAAGATCCGACAAAAAGACAAAAATAATATTTCTGGTTATATTCAAGGAGGAGAAAAAAAGGTTATGACAAAGTTTAATAAAAAAATGATTAACGTGCTGGCAACAGCAACATTGGTTGCTGGTGTAGCAGCTCCAATCGCAGCATTGACTGCACCAACTGCAATCCATGCATCTTCCAGCTATACTTCCAGTAATACACCTAGTATTGGTTCAGGCCAAACTACAAATTCTACTCTGGGTAGAGTTAAAGTTGACGTGAGCCAAGCTTCCGTTGGTAAAGGTGATTCTTTCACTGTTTCATTGCCTAAAGGCTTTGAATTCGGTAAAGATCCTGGAATTGTTACTTCTGCTTCTGATGCTACTTATGGCTTGGGTGTTTACATTGATCCAGGTGATAACGACGAAAATGCTGCTGCTCGTGCTGAAACTGGATATGTACCTGGTGAAGGTGTGTCTGTAGAAAAGCTGACTAATAACTCTGCAAGAGTGACCTTCAACTTCACTAACTCTAAAGATAGCGTTAATCTGTACATGAACTTTGGTAAAATCAATGTAAACGGACCTAGCAATGGACCTGTGAAAGTTACTATTTCTGCACCTTCTGCAAGTGGTTTTACTAGCGGTGAAGCAACAATTGCAAACGTAGTATCTTCCGGTCAGATAGCTTTGTCGGCACTTGATACTGTTTCTAGCGAAGAAAACTTTACTGCAACATTGAAAGTTAAAGAACAAACAGCTGGTTCTTTGGGTAATAACAACATTAAGTTGAAATTGCCTAGTGGTTTCAAATGGGATTCCGCTCCTAAAAGCCCAGCCACTATTTTGTTTACTTCTAAGACAGACAAAGCAATTAAGCCATCAGATGTGAATTATTCTGTTGATGGCGATACACTTACTTTATCTTTGAAAACAGTAAGTGATGCCGAAACTTCTTTCCAATTGCCTGTAGGATTCTATGTTGACGATGAAAACAGTGCAAAAGAAGGCGACGTTACTGTTAGCATCTCTGGTAACGCAACGACTGACGTTAGCTCCCTTGTAGTTGGTAGCTATGGTCAAATCGGTGGTGGCGTTTCCGTTGCTACTCCATCAACAATTCTTGCTGGTCACGACGAGCAAAAAGTTGGCGATATCGTAATTAAAGAAACTGTTGCTGGTTCTTTCGTAAAAGGACGTACTGTAACTTTGCGTCTGCCTGAAGGTGCTCGTTGGCAGTCAACTTTTGAAAGTAATAACCCAGGAAGCAACTTCTCCGGTTCTATGGAGAACACTAATGGTTTGGGTGGAGCAGAGGTTTCCTATACTGACTCTGACAAACGTACTTTGAAATTGACTTTCAACAACGCTAACAGCACAACTGATGCTGGTAGTTTGAAATTGAAAAACGTTGAAGTTGCTACGCAACCAGGTTTCTCCGGCGATCTGAACGTTGATGTTGCTGGTAGCCAAGGTCTGAGCGGTACTGTTAAGGTTGCTACTGTGAAACAAGCAGTTACTCTGGCTGCTGCTTCCAAACCAACCCTGACAATCGGTCTGGGCGATCAACAAGTTGGCGATATCACAATCACTGAAGCTGCTAAAGAAGCTTTCGTTAAGAAAGACGGTAGCCGTGAAGTAATCTTGGAATTGCCAACAGGCGTACGTTTTGCTTCTACTCCAGAAGTAAAAGTTACAGCTGGTGACGTTAAAGTGAAGAGCGTATCTACTGATACTTACGGAGAAAGCAACAAAGGCCGTCTGAGCTTCTACATCGACAGCGAATCTGCTACTCCAAGTACAATCACAATCTCGGCTCCTAAGCTGACTGTTGACCGTACTGTAGCTCAAGGCGACATCGTTGCTAAGCTGAAAGGTAGCGCAGTTTCTTACACTGCATACAAAGGCGCAACTGACAACACTCAAAACTGGAAAGACAACAACACTGCAGCTGCTGAAGTAGCAATCGCAACTGTTGGAACTCCAGCTCCAGGTGCTACTAAAACTAAAGCTGTCTTCACACTGGGAAGCACTTCCTACACTGTGAACGGCGAAAGTAAAACTTCTGATGTAGCTGCTTATGCTGAAAACGGACGCACTTACTTGCCAGTACGTTATGCAGCTGAAGCTTTGGGTGTATCCCCACAAAACATCCTGTTTGACAAAGCAACTTCCACAGTTACCCTGATTAAAGGTGACCGCGTTGCTCAAATCAAACTGAACACAAACCTGTTGACTATTAACGGTTCTGTGGTTCGTATGGACGTTAAAGCTGTAACTAACAAAAACCGTACTGTACTGCCTATCTTCTGGGTGAGCAGAGCGCTGGATGCATCCATCAACTATGATGCAACTGCTAAAACAGTAACTGTTGAAAACAACAACTAATTTAAGAGCAACTCTTTTGAGTTAACTGAATTAGATTAGAAGAGGGTTCCTTTTGGAGCCCTTTTCTTTTATTAGTCTTATTGACAAAGGAGAGAAATTATGAAACGTTTTGGAGTGGCAGTACTGTCCACATTGGTTCTTTCTTCTGCGTTCGCCAGTCTTGCAGGAGCTCAAGCAGGTGATATAAAGGTTATTATTAACGGTGTAACACAGCAATATACCCAGTCCCCAGTTGTTAGTCAAAATACAACCTTGGTGCCTCTCCGTGGTGTTTTTGAAAGCTTGGGTGCGAAAGTCGATTGGGACAGCAAAGCTAAAAAAGTAACTGCTTCTAAAAATGAAGATACATTGGCTTTGAATGTTGGTTCCAAGCTTGCTTATAAAAATAGTAATCCTGTACAACTCGATGCAGCAACTCAAATTCAAAAGGGTCAAGTACTCGTTCCTTTACGTTTTGTGAGCCAATCATTAGGCGCCAAAGTAAATTGGGATCAGGCTACACGAACAGTGACCATTTCCAATCAAGCTAATGGTAGTACTACTGACGACCAAACCAATAGTTTGTCTAGTAAGCCTCTAGCAACTCCTGTGACCCGAGTTACTTATGATACCTACTATAATGATTCTTTGACCTATAATGATGCCGTTAAATTGGCTGTAGCTGATAGTACTTCAGTAAAAACAGCGGCAACGAATATCGATCAGGCTGGAAAAATCATGAAAGAAGCAGGCAAGAATATTGACTTTGTTCCAGCAGAAGCAGGTGATGAAGGTCAAGATAAGGCTTTTAAAGGTTATGCTCAAACGAACCTTAATTATGAGGCTGCTAAAAAGAACTTGGATATGACCAAAGAAGGCATTGAGTACAATGTGAAGGATCTTTACAATAAGCTTCTTCAAAAGCAGAATGCCGTTAAACTGGCTGCATTGAATATTGAAGATGCTGAGCGCAAGCTGAAAGTTGCACAAATTAAAAGAGATAACCAAATGTCAAGTGATTATGAGGTTACGCAGGCAACTAATCAGTTGACTCAAAATCAAGCTGCTTTAGAGAAGGCAAAAAAAGATCTAGATAGTGCATATGTATCTTTGAACCAAGTGATTGGCTACAAACCGGAGCAACGTTATGAATTAAAGGATAAACCTGTATATTCGGAGTTTAAAGATAATGTGGAAACTAAAGTAAGCCAAGTACTTACCAGCAGCACGGCTATTTGGCTGAGTGAGCAAAAAGTGGATTTGGCTGAATTAAGCTTGAAGCTCTACAATTTTAGTACGCCAGGTAATACACCTTACGAAGCCGAACAGCTTAATGTTGAGAAAGCTCAGTATGCAACAGAGGGTACAAAGAGACAACTCGAAGAAGCAGTAAGAACAATCTATAACAACATCAAAGCATTGGAAAGCCAATATTCACAGATTCAAGCTGGCTTGGTGAGTGCTAGAAGTGCGGCAGATATGGCTAAGAAGCAATTTGATGTTGGGTTGGCTACAGAGCTTCAGGTTTATGAAGCTAATTTGAAAGTCACTACTGCTGAGCAACAGGCCGAAGATATAGTTTCAAATATTGATACTTTGAAGTTGGCTTTTGATAAGCCTTGGGCTATGCAGGGTTCTTCTGGAGCTAGCGCACAATAATTAAAACTTAACTATACTTGCTATAACCTGCTGTAGGAGGACTTCATGAAATCACGCTATAAAGTATCGTTGGCTGCTGTTTTACTTGGAGGAGGAATTGTTACTGGTTCCTTAATGAACAATTCAGTTAATGGTGCCTCCAGTTCTGGACAACCTGGCACAGCTGATGATCCAGTCGTAACCAAAAGCTATGTTGATCAAAAAATTGCTCAGGCCATCAAAGGTGGGGGAACTGCAAGCAGTACTAGTAGTAAAGCAACTAGCTCGACTACTCCAGCAACAAACGCTACTTCTAACCCATCGGCGTCAGGAACTTCTGGTGCAGGAAAAACTTCCACACCAGAGCAGACAGAGGCTTTAAAGGTAGTTGATGTAAAGCCTGGTCAAAAACTGATTGCCAAAGCAGGCTCGGAACTTATTTTACGTAATGGTTATGCTGTTGTGTATAGTATGGATGCCAGTGGTGCTATTGATATTACTTCTGGAACGGAAATTGTCCATAATCAGACTGTCGAAAAAAATCATTTATTATCCTTTCCTAGAGAAGGAAGAGGTATTCAAGTAAAAGAAGGTCAGAAGTTTGGTCTGGTCGTTATGGTACGAGGCGGTTACACTGTTCAGTAAACTGTTTTTGTATATAAGCTGCTTCCGGTGGCCCTTTTTCTTAAATACTGCTTGGGATAGCAAATTGTTCTTGGCTAAATTGAACCTAATCGCTGCACACTAACTCCATGAAAGACAATATGTTTAGTGGAGGGTGTATACGATGGCGTCAAGAGGTCAAAGACGATTAATTCCCGAAAGCCGTGCCAGGTTAGATGATTTGAAGTATGAGATCGCTGCTGAGTTTGGGCTACCAGTTTATAATCCTCAATATACTCATATACATCCCAATGCTGACAGTGAATTTGCTGCAGAATTGGGGGAGTTTGCGGGAGGCCAAAATGTAGCATGGCGTGATTTGACTTCAAGACAGAACGGTTCAGTTGGTGGTGAAATTACTAAGCGACTGATACAATCTGCTGAACGTAGCTTATCTGAATTTGGTACATTGTAAATAGCAATAATTTCTACAGTTTTTGATCATATAGTAGCGTATAAACTGGGGTTATTTACATGTGAATCGAAAATGATTTGCATGTAAACTTACCTCAATTTCGAAGGTTGTAATTAGGCTGCATGAATTGACACCTTGTTTTAAATAGGATATCATGGCATTTGAGGCTTGTACGCAACCTTTTCCTACCGGAAAAGGTTCATTTTTTATTAATAAGGTAACAAGATATCTCCCGCCATTTGTTGGCTTGAAGGTATCTGAATAATGCCATTGCCATGTCAGGATTTTTTAATAAATCCTCATGTATTTTAATTGTGGGAGGTTGAAATTCATGTCTGTAAAAGGCCGCCATTTGTTCACGTCCGAGTCTGTAACAGAAGGCCATCCGGATAAAATCTGTGATCAGATATCCGATGCTGTATTGGACGCCTTTCTGGCTAATGACCCTAATGCACGGGTAGCATGTGAAGTATCGGTAGCTACTGGTCTCGTTCTCGTCATTGGTGAAATCAGCTCTAAATCGGAATACGTGGATATTCCATCCATTGTACGTAATACGATTAAGGAAATTGGCTATACACGTGCGAAATACGGTTTCGATTATAATACTTGCGCTGTATTGACTTCTTTGAATGAACAGTCGCCGGACATTGCTCAAGGGGTTAATGCTGCCTTGGAAAGCCGTGATCCTGCTGAAGTAGATAAAGAAACGGAAAACATTGGGGCTGGGGATCAAGGTTTGATGTTTGGTTTTGCTACGAACGAGACACCTGAGTTGATGCCTTTGCCTATCGCTATGTCTCACCGTATTGCACGACGCTTGTCTGAAGTGCGTAAGGATGGAACACTGAATTACCTTCGTCCAGACGGTAAAACTCAAGTAACGGTAGAGTATGAAAATGGTAAACCTGTTCGTATTGATGCTATTGTGGTTTCTACGCAGCATGCGGAAGATACTACTTTGGAGCAAATTCAAGCAGACATCAAAGAAAAAGTTATTTTGCCAGTTGTTCCTGCCGAATTACTGGATGAGCAAACCAAATATTACATTAATCCGACAGGACGCTTTGTTATCGGTGGTCCTCAAGGAGATGCAGGTCTGACAGGCCGTAAAATTATTGTGGATACGTATGGTGGTTATGCGCGTCACGGCGGGGGAGCATTCTCCGGTAAAGATCCGACCAAGGTGGACCGTTCCGCTGCTTACGCTGCTCGTTATGTAGCGAAAAACCTCGTGGCAGCTGGATTGGCAGACAAAGTGGAAATTCAGCTTGCTTATGCCATTGGTGTAGCTACGCCTGTTTCGATTAACGTCGATACATACGGTACGGGTAAAGTAAGCGATGAGAAGCTAGTTGAATTGATCCGAAATAACTTTGATCTGCGCCCAACAGGCATCATTCGCATGTTGGATCTGCGTCGTCCAATTTATAAGCAAACTGCTGCCTACGGTCACTTTGGCCGTACAGATTTGGATGTACCATGGGAGAGCGTAGATAAAGCAGAAATTCTAAAAGAACAAGCGGGGCTGTAATTCCTCGTATATTATCAAAATAAAAGCAATAACCCAAAAAGACTGTTTCATGCTTTGCATGAACAGTCTTTTTTTGATGTGTTTCGCTGTTAAGTTGAATTTGCACCTAAGTACCGAATACTGAGTGACTACTCGGATATCGGAGCATGGTCCAATAAATTTTTAAGTAAACGACAAACCTTTTGCAGTTCCTTGTACTGCTCCAAATACGCAAAAAGGGCTTTGAGGAGGCCTTTTTGCGGGTTCGATTTCAGAGCCTCTTCCTTTAAATGAGTGTAGATTTGCTGACACTCCTGTTTCTCCTCTGAACTCCACGAAGACAGCAGTATACTGTCTTCCAAGGAGTGGAGAAGGCTGTTAATTTGACGGCCTTGGTCAAAGGGATTACTTAGAGCACTTTCAGGTAACCAGCCTTGCTTGCTCCAGAATAAATGTGGAGCTGAATCAGCATTGTTCAGGCTGGTTGCCAAGGAACTGGATAAGAAGATAATAAACTGTGTTAGATGTTCAATCGTTTCATCATCCATCCGATCGGCAAAGAAGCGAATATATTCAAACACAATGCTTTTAAGTACAAAGGTCATATCCCATGCATGATCTTCAATGCTCGGTCCAAAAATATCAATCAGGCAGTCGCGAACCCATCTGTACAATTTGTATTCATGATTCTCGAATGCGTAATTGAGTTGTTCATTCTGAAAAATAAGCATGGAAGGCTCAGGAAGATCCATCATGAGATACACTTTGTTTTCAACGAGATTTTTCAAGTAAAGTACAATAAAACCGTGCAGTTTATCGTGCTTAGAAAGATTAGGTTTGCTGTAGAGAGCCCGGATGTCTTGTTCAATGTTATTTTCCAGAATGATACACATTTCTAGAGGGAGTTCTTCTTTTCCTTGAAAATATTTATAGAAGGATGCTTTCGCCATCCCACTTTCTTTGGCTATTTCTTCAACAGATGTTGAATAATAGCCTTTTCTGGAGAACAGCCGAATGGCCGCCTGTAAAATATCATTTTTTTTACTTTCCATACATACTTCCCCCTAGGGACCGGCCAACTCGACAGCATCGAATTCACTTCATACATCACAAAGGTTGGTCACGTGTGATAACTGTGTGCTGCTGTTTTTTGAGTTGACGGCGCATCTTGTACTTGGCCATGATCATATACAAGGACGGCACGACAAACAAGGTTAACAAGGTCGAGAATAACAAACCGAAAATGACGGTAAACGCCAGTGGCTTAAAGAGCAGGCTTCCCAATAGTGCTAATGGAATCATACCTACAATAGCTGCCAAAGATGTCAATAAAATCGGTCTGAAGCGAGCAGCAGCCGCCTGTATTACGGCTTCCTTTAATTCCATTCCTTCATGTCGTGCATCCTCGATAAATTCAATTAACACAATCCCATTCCGCACAACAATGCCCGCGAGTGCAATAATTCCCATGATGCTCATAAAACCAATAGGCATACCGGTCAAGAAAATACCAATAATCCCGCCGGCTGCTGCCAGGTACACGGTCGTCATAATAATAATAGGAATGGAGAGAGAATAAAATTGCATAGTAATCAAGAGTAAAATGAGCAAGACTACAACGATCGCCAGCTGTCCTAAGTCCTTGAATATGGTCGATTGGTCAGAGGTTTCCCCACCAACCTCCCATTTGTAGCCTTCTGGGAACTTCATTTGTGCCAGCTTACTTTCAACATCAATCATCGCTTCGCTTGCAGTTCGTCCGTTCAAATCGGCTTCCACCGTAATCGTCCGCTCCATATTGTAATGCTTGATTTGCTGAATAGCAAATGACGGCTTAATCTGGACAAGCTGGTTTAATGGAATTTGCTTACCAGCTGCATTAACTACACTTAATTGTTGGAAAAGCTTACTTGGCTCCTCGTCGCTGTGATTCAAATACATTTTAATATCTACCAGACTGTTTCCAGTATCAAATTGGCTGACTTGGGCTCCTTCTTTTAATAGAAGCAGGGTGCGAGTCAAATCTGTGTAGCTTACCAGGTACTGATCCATCGCTTGTTTGTTGACCTCAAGCTCCAATGCATATCGTTCAATTCCTATATCATCCACGATGCCTGTTGTGCCTTCTACTGTCGCGATCTGCTCCTTTGCCTTCTGGGCAAGGGTTTGCAGTTCATTCAGATCCTGACCTGAGATACGAATAGAAACGGGCTTACCCACTGGAATCCCGAGACGAGGAACATACATCGTAACTGTAACTCCAGGGTAGGATTTCTTAACATGTTGTTCCCAAGCATCAACTGTCGTATTGAGATCGAATACGTTTTCTTTGCCGACGACAGCAATCTGCCCCACCGTTTCGTTATAACTAATATTTCCACCCGAACTATTAATGTCACTAAAAAGTTGTGGGGCAGTCCCTCCAGCGCTGTAGACGACCTTGGAAGTTTCAGGTTGCTTTTTCACCCAGCCTGCAAGGTCTTTAACGACCTGGTCGGTTTCCGCAATTGAAGTGCCTACAGGCATTTTTACATTTAGTGCAACATGAGGATCTTCCGACTCAGGAAAAAGTTCAACTGAGGTAAAGGGAACTAATCCATAGGCGGCTGTTCCAAGCATGAGTCCGACCATGGCTGTCAACAAGGGACGCTGAATGACCTTAGGCATCAGTTTTTGTGAATAGAGCTTGTTTAAAGAATGAATCTGCTGGCCGAGCAAGCCTGCTGGTTTAGACTTACCCTGAGGGTGACGAGCCTGTCTGCGCTTCTCATACCATTCTCGAAAAATAGGGATGATGGTGAGCGACATGATCATAGAGGCAAGCATGGTCAGGGAGACAATAGCAGGAATAGGTTTAATAAAGGCACCTACATTTCCAGGAAGAAACAACAATGGCGCGAAAGCTGAGATGGTAGCCAGAGTTGCAACCAAAATAGAAAGCATGACCTCTTTGGTACCTTTTACAGCTGCGACTGAGGGTGATTCTCCTAATTCCGTAAGTCTACGCTCAATATTATCATTTACAACTACGGCATCATCCACGAGTATGCCGAGTACGATGATCAGACCGACAACGGAAATCTGATTTAGAGTGATGCCGAACATAGGCAAAAAGATAATGGCAATCGAAACCGAAATAGGAATGGCCAGTGCAACAAATGCAGAGGTGAGCAAATTCAGCCCCAACATACAAACGAGAATAACGGCCGCAATCGCAAGAATCGTTTCACGCTTTAAGTCGTCAAAGATATGGCTTACCTGATCCTTTTGTGCAAAAAGAGTTTGAAAGTGAACACCTGCGGGAAGTGTTTTCTCCAGTTCTTTGAGCTTGGTATTGACCTTTTCGCTCATAGAAGGGATGTCTGTGCCTGTTTCTGCTCCAATACTTAGCGTAATGGCCGGTTTACCCTCTACATAGGCAAAGTATTCTGTATTAGGATGTGCCAGCTCCGTTGTGCCGACATCTCTCAAATATACAGGATTACCTTCTTTGGTGCGTGTCAAAAGGACCTGATTCAATTCATCAGCTTTTTCGGTTTCGCGAACAATAAGTTGATAGGTACGTCCGTTGTATTCAATATTACCAGTAGGAACCCGATCAATTTGAGACTGGATCGCTTGAGCTACTTGTTCCCATGACAGCTGGTATTGCTGAAGCTTCTGGTTGTCAATATGAACACGTACTTCTTGATCAGGGAGACCATTGAATTTGACGCTAGATACGCCAGAAATGGTGTTGAGCTGATCTTTCCAAGTTGTTGTTAAATCATTTAGTTTATACAGTGGTGCGGAAGAGTCAGCTGTTAGGGCATAGGAGCCGATAAAAGAGCTGGTTAGCTTGTCATTTACAACAGGCACTTCAGCACCTTGAGGAAGATCAGCTTGTGCATCCTGCACTTTTTTACGCATATTATCCCAAACCGTTTGAGGATCAACTCCGTTTTTGGATTCGATTAAAATAGAGGAGAATCCGTTACCAGAAGTCGAACTAATCGTTTTAACACCTTCAACTTCCTTAATGCGTTTCTCCAGCTCTTTAGTTACGGTTTGTTCTACTTTTTGTGGTGAAGCACCAGGGTAGACTGTTGTTACCATAGCATTTTGTATGGTGACATCCGGCATTTCCTGCTGTGGTAACTGGAAAAAGCCGAAGATTCCGACCAAAATCAGCATGACAAAAAACAGCAATGTAATTTTTCGTTTTTTTACGATGTACTCAATCATGGGCGTCCGCCTTCCTCCGACTGAATCGCATTTCCATCAAACAGGTTTTCTGCCCCTTTAACGATAATACGTTCGCCTTCACGAAGTCCCGATACGATTTGCAACTGATTATCTACAACCTGATTACCAAGCTCCACAGGGGTTTTAACAGCTTTTCCTTGAATGTCTTTGAAAATAAAAGGCTTGCTTCCCGTGTTAATGACTGCTTCGGCAGGAACGAGAATCCCATTTTTGTCGGTCACCTGTTGAGCAGCTTTAATGACCTGACCTGGTAACCAGTCTCGCTGTGGATTGTTTATAACAATCTCTACGTTAACCCTTCCCGTGTCGGTGCTGGTCGAAGGATAGACGTTAGACACCGTACCTTGACGAGTCTCTTCATAGAGCGCCACTTCTACTTGTTGACCCTTTTTCCAATCCTTAATTTCACTATCTGGTACAGGAAGCAGTACTTTGAGGCGGTCGATGGAGCCTATGCGATAGACGGCTTGCCCTGACGCGACCAAATCACCTGTATTCACGATTTTGTCTAAGATTACACCGTTCACAGGAGAGATTAGACGTGTACGTGAAAGTGCAAGTTCTGCCTGCCCCTTGGCAACAAGGGCTTTTTCGTAGTTGGCATGGGCTTGTTTTTGGGAAGCTGCAGCCTGTTCACTGGCCGCAAGGGCTTTGCTTTTACCTGCAAGCGCATCTTGAAAGGAAGCTTGGGCGGATTGATGATCTTCGGCTGTGGCTCCTTCCAGCAAAAGGGACAGGGATTCCTTGGCTTGTTCTAGGTCTTTCAGGGCTGCGGTAGCATTCAGGCGAGCATTTTCATTATCTGATGCGGTAGCAGCGCCTGCCTCAAATAGCTTCTGTGTACGCTCGCTATCCGTCTTGGCCTTGTTATAAGCGCTTTGTGCCTTATCTACAGTAGCTTGCGCTTGTTGTTTCTCTTGAGCACGTGCGCCTTTATTGACCTTGTTAACATTCGCGCGAGCTCCTGTAATGCCGGCATCGGCGGATTGAATCGCGGAGGTAGCAGCCTGTAAATTAGCCTGTGCGTTATCAATACCAGCCTGTGCCTCCAAGATGGAGGCTGTCGCCTGTGCCACTTGAAGCTTGTAGTCAGCGTCATCCAGACTAGCAATAACGGCGCCTTTCTGTACAGCAGTACCGACAGTGAGATATGCACTGGCTACAGTGCCCCCATTTTGGAAAGCCAGTGTGTTCTCCTCATAAGCCTGAAGAGTGCCTGACAAGTTATAGGCCGTATGAAGTGGCGTGGATTTGACGATTGCGGTGCGCACAACGGTTGGCTGTGCAGATGAACCTAGAGCGGCATCTTTTTTTTCTGTAGAACATCCGGTCATTGCGATGCTCAGGGATAAAGTGAATATGATGATGGCCCGTTGTTTATTCATGATTATCAATCCTTCCGATAGGGTCATAATTGGAGTTGTAAACTAATCAGTATTATTTGAACTAATAAGTTCAAATGTATTATAGTGCGCCGATATTGCATTCGTCAATTCATCGTTTTAGATTTTATGAATTAGTTGACGGGATTTTCGTAACTTTTGCCTATATAATAAGTCTATTAACATAAGAGGATTTTTTTGTTTATTGATAGAGTACACGTGCGGAATAAAACCGTTTGAATACACTGGAGATGGGAGCTATTATCCAAATGTTTTTAAGTAATAAGAAACAGAGTGAAGTGAAAGTAAATGGCAGAGGAATTGCTAAAAGATGGGCTGTGTTAACACTGGCAGGGGTATTATGGGTCGGTCCGGTTGCTGGAACTGGGGCTCTAATCCCCTTGAATGGTTGGATGTCTGCTCCAATCGCAAGTGCAGCCTCTGGTTCAACTGTAAAATTGGGCGAAGAGATCATTACTTCGGGTGCAACATTATTGAAATATCGTTTTAAAGGGTCCAAAGGAACAGCGCTGGCTGATATCATTCGAGTGGACTTACAAAATCCGTACGTCAAGCTGGATGTCATGACGGGGAAGAATGGACAGTTTACGACCCGTCAGAGTACAGGTGGCATGGCAAAAGAGACCGGGGCGGTTGCTGGTGTAAACGGAGATTATTTTAATACCTCCAGCGAGGGAGCGCCGATCGGTGGACAAGTATCCAAGGGTGTGTTGATGTCTACTCCGTCTGATTTAACGGGTATGTATGCCTTTGCTGTAACCAAGGATGGTTCTCCCATGGTGGAGCAGTTTACTTTTGAAGGTACAGTAAAAGCTGGAGATGGGTCGTCCTTCTCTTTGGCGGGGATGAACAAGGCTTCGTATTCGCCTGAGACGAGTGGGGGCGGCTATAGCCACTCTAATGCTATGTATATTTATACATCTGCTTGGAAAGCGATTGAGCGGCCCAAAAACAGTTCGACAACGCCCACCGAGATATTGGTACAAAATGGTGTGGTTACACAAGTCTCCGACAATGCTACATTGAATATGACCGTTCCGCAGGATGGCTATATTTTACGTACTCATGGTAAAGCTGCTGATTATGCCAAAGCGCATCTGACCGTGGGACAGACGGTAGAAACAAGTTATCACCTTCGTGTTAAATCGACAGGGAGCGAAGTAGATCCTTCTAACCTTCAAATGATGATTGGTGGACATACCATATTAGTAAATGACGGTCAGAAAACCTCTTTTTCTCGGAGCACAACAAGCATAGGCGGGACGCGTGCGCGTACAGCTCTGGGATATTCTCGTGACAAGCGTTACGCTTATGTCATTGCTGTTGAGAAGAATGGGAACAGCGTCGGTGTATCCCTGAGCGAGTTGCAAACGCTGATGAAAGATATTGGCGTCTGGAAGGGTATGAACCTTGACGGGGGCGGCTCTACCACCATGGTGACTCGTGATTTGGGAGATACGACAGCGGGGCTTACGTTCAATACAGAGTATGGCACAGAGCAACGTAGTATTGTAAATGGAGTGGGGGTATATACCAATGCTCCTAAAGGAACGCTCAAAGGCTTCACCATCAAGGGCAATAAAACGTTGCTGATTGGTCAGACCGGAAGCTATTCCTTCAAAGGTTATGACAATTACTACAATCCATTCGATACCTCGAAAGTACAAGTGACGTGGAAATCCAGCAATCCGGCTGTTGTGTCAGTGAGCGGCGGCGCTGTGAAGGGAGCCAAACCGGGAACTGCTACTTTAACGGCATCCAGTGGCTCAGCCAGCGCTACAACCAAGGTCACGGTGCTTGGAGCAGATGAAATTTCATCACTTACCGCTGGTACTGGAAGTGGCTCGCTTACCGCTGGAGCTAAAATCGCTGTACCGGTAACGGCAAAGACAAAAGATGGACAGAGTGTCAGCATTACCTCAGATGCGCTCAAATGGGATTTCATCGGCTTTAAGGGAAGTGTCAAGGACAATCAGCTTACGGTAAATACAGTGGATGCAGGTGTGAAAACGGGCTATGCCATCGGTCGCTATGATGGTTTCAGCGCTGTCGTCTTCCTATCTGCTGGCGGAGCAAGTACAAACAACTGGGAGAACTTCGAAAATGTTTCGTATCCGGTTGATTTTACTTCGAATGTGGAAGGTGTTACCGGCACAGCGGCTGTTGTACAAGGAGATGGCGACCATGCCAATTCCAAAGTACTGGAGCTGAACTACGATATGACGAACGGCAGTGGTAAAATGTATGCTTACGCTCAATTGAACGGCATATCCGGGAAAACGCTTGAACAGGCGGCTACTTCCATCTCGATTGATGTCAGAGGGGATAAGAGTCTGAACTGGCTGCGTGCGGAGCTAGAGGATGCCCAAGGCAAAACAGCATATATTGATCTCGCTAAAGTGATCGACTGGAACGGTTGGAAAACCATTAACGCAGATATGAGCGGTTTGAATATTTCGTATCCGGCGAAGCTGAAGCGTCTTTATGTGGTCAATGTGGCGGAGGGTCAGGACGAGCGTGCTAAAACAGGTAATATTGCTTTTGATAATATTTCTTTTAATACACCGGGAACGGTCGGTACAGAAGGACTCAAAAAAGGAACAGCTCAAATGACGATTGGACAAAAATCAATGACGGTGAACGGAACGCCGACCACGATTGATGCCACACCGATGACTCGCGATGGTTCAACGTATGTTCCGATCAAGTATGTACTGGACGCATTTGGCGGACAAGCCAAATGGAATGCGGGCGATCAGCGGATCACCATTATGCGCGGCGGTGTGCTGATGGATTTGACCGTAGGGAAAAAAGAAGTTGTTCTGAACGGGAAGCGTCAAAGCACTGATGTTGCACCCATTGTGCTAGGAGGTAGGACTTTAGTCCCATTAAGACTCGTGTCTGAGCAGTTAGGAATGACTGTAAAATGGGAACAAGAAACGAAGACCATCACCCTCCAGTCATGATATGGTATGATATATACTTGAAATGCTAGGATTGGAGTAGAACATTTGTGGACTTTCAAGCCGATATCATAGACCGAGTCATTAAAAATGCCATCCAGGTGATGGAGAACAGCAAATATCAGATGTTCGAAATATTGGACACGGCCCGGACCGAGCTGGTCACGTTAAATCAGGAGCTCCAGAGCGTCTTGAAGGAAACAGCAGAAACGATCGAAAAGGTGGACCAGCTGGAAATGAACTATCGGCGGTCCCGCATTCGGTTGACTGAGGTCAGCCGCGACTTCGTTCGCTATTCGGAAGAGGATATCAAGCAGGCTTATGAGAAGGCAACACAGCTTCAACTCGATGTGATGATTTTCCGCGAGAAGGAAATGTATCTCAAAGCCAGAAGAGATGATCTTCAAAAGCGGGCCAAAAGTGTCGAGGCTTCTGTCGAGCGCGCCGAAACCATCGGTTCGCAGATGGGGGTCGTGCTGGAATATTTGTCGGGTGAATTGGGGCAAGTGACGCGGATCATCGAATCGGCCAAAAACCGGCAGTTTATTGGTCTGAAAATTATTTTGGCTCAGGAAGAGGAGCGCAAACGTATATCCCGTGAAATTCACGATGGACCTGCGCAGCTCCTTGCGCATCTAGTGCTTAGGACGGAAATTGTGGAAAGAATGATCGCCAAGCAGGAATTTAAGATGGTTCAGGACGAAATAGTAGACTTGAAGAAACAGGTTCGCTCCAGTCTTGAGGAAATGCGAAAGGTCATTTTCAATTTGCGTCCTATGGCCCTGGATGACCTGGGACTTATTCCGACGCTCCGGAAATATGTGCAGGATTTTGAAGAAAAAACGAAAATTAGATCGCTTTTTGAAACAAGGGGCAAGGAACACCGTCTCTCTTCCGCGATGGAAGCAGCCATTTACCGTCTGATCCAGGAAGCTTTGACCAACGCTGCCAAGCATGCTTATCCTACCTATGTGCTTGTTGAGATTACCTATCAGGCGCAGCTTGTAAAAATCGTGGTGCAGGATAATGGTTTGGGCTTTAAGCCAGAGCTTTTTCAGCAAAAAAGCAAAGATCATGGGCATTTTGGTCTGATTGGTATGCGGGAAAGGGTTGAACTGCTCGAGGGGAGAATGGAGATCGAATCAGCTGAGAATCAAGGCACCAAGATAGTGATTCATATCCCAACCAACGTGGAAAAGGGAAAGGAGTAACAACATGGAAAATCAGGAAATTAGCAATGCACCCATTAAAGTTCTCTTAGCGGACGATCATCAGTTGTTCCGTGAAGGACTTAAACGTATTTTGAATATGGAGGACGACATTGAGGTCATCGGAGAATGTGGCGATGGTATTCAAGTGTTGGAATTCTGTAACGTAGAGAAACCAGATATTGTTCTGATGGACATTAATATGCCAATTGAAAATGGTGTAGAGGCAACCGAAAAACTGCGTGAGATGTTCCCGGATGTTAAAGTTATCATATTATCCATTCATGATGATGAAAGCTATGTATTCGAGACGTTGCGCAAGGGAGCCAATGGTTATCTGTTAAAAGATATGGAGGCTGAGTCCCTCATTAATGCAATTCGTTCGGTTCATGAAGGATATGCGTTTATCCATCCGAAGGTAACGGGTAAGCTCATTCAGCAGCTTCGCCGGATGACCTACCTGAATGAAACAGGGGCTATGGCTGAAGGTCATACGAAGGAAGCCGGCGTGAAGTTTGTCGCAGGTGAAAATAATCCATTGACCCGTCGTGAAGCTGAAGTGCTGCGTCTGATGGCTGAGGGTAAGAGCAACAAGATGATCGGTGAATATTTATTCATTAGTGAGAAAACGGTCAAAAACCATGTCAGCAGCATTCTGCAAAAAATGGAAGTTGATGACCGTACACAAGCAGTTATTAACTCAATTAAATATGGATGGGTTACGCTGTAAAGTGTAGTCTTTCCATGCATTAGACGATGCAGATGCTAATAGATATGAATGCTGTACCGCCCTTCTTTGGGAGCGATATGTCCGCTCATACGGAAACCCAGTACATAACCGTGACACCTCTTCCTGTTATACGGCATATATTGTCGCTATAGGAGGAGGTGGAACCCTCGTGACGGCTCACTTGGTTTGGATATTGCTTATATACGGTGTGGGAGCCGCAGTCGTTCATCTTATGTATATACGACAGGCGGTTCAGGCTTATCACAATGGTGAAGATTCACGCACAATATCTCCAGGTCATCGCGCGACTCGCTATATTGTGATTACGTCCAATGACGGAGATCGTGTGGAATGGGTGATGCGTTCGCTGAACATACTTGCCTGGCTACACCGGAGGCCGCTACATGTGACGGTACTGGATGATGAATCTATGGACGATACGCTACCGATTCTGACACGGCTACTACGCTATAGTCATATGGATGTTTCAGTCATTTCAAGTCGTTTTTCACCGGGGAACCCGGTCTTACCGAAGTCAGGCGGTGAAAAGCAGGTTGTTATTGATCTTAGAACGGTCAAGTCGTTGGCGGACGCCCCATTTGTTCCTTAGCAATAGGGGATTGTGGACATCGTGGTTAAAATCGGATATAAATGTTTTAAAACAGTTGTATAGGCAAGACGACAGGGATTTCGTTGAGATCTACTTGATGTGAAGCACACTTCAGGCTACTAGCCATAGGAGTGTGCTTTTTTGCTGTTCTCTGGGGTAACAAGAACCGCAAAAATCATGAATGGGAGGAGCAGGGGAAGGTGAAGATCGCAGTATATGTAGTGAGGTATAAAGGGAATTGGACTCTCCGATTATCTGTGGATATTCGAGTAGATATGACATGGTGGATGAATCAAGATGAGGGACAGGAGAATGTTGTCGAAAGATGGGTGGTATTAGGAGATGAGCTTCCCTTGTCCTGGGGGACAAAGTTGTGCGAAACATTTAAGGAATTGGCAGATATGGAGCGATGGGGAAAAGGGCAGTGGTGGGCCTATATTCTCGCACAGCTAAAAAGTGAGCTGGCTCTTGAGCCTTTTGATGGAGAAAGAATTTTATCTGGAGGAGTAGAAAATATATGCATTTGGGATCATGTACAAGGGTGGACTTCCTGCACAAAAGGTGGGGATGAGGGACGGGAAACAGACGGAGTTTTACGTTCTATTCAAAAAAGGAGTCTCATCACGGGAATTGATGGATTGGATAGGGAGTGTTTAACACGACAAGCGAATGAACTGGCTAATTTGTTGTCAGGACGCCAGTTACTCGTTCCGGAAGTCGAAGCGCTGCTGGCAGAGGCAGCGCCAGGTTTGGAGCATGCTTGGCGATCCGCTGCACAACTTGCATATCTGCAAGGCCGACTCAGCTTTGCTGCTGGCCTCGCTCCAGCACCACGTACGCGCTGGTCTGCCGCGCGTACGCATGAACTTCGCTGCAATCGTTGTGGCAGCGGGGGAGTGGGGGTAGTGCACCGCACGAGCTGCGCATCGTGCGGACGTAAGGCGTGCGCTTACTGCGAGACATGTCTCGCACTGGGGCGCAGCCGTGAATGCTCGCTGCTGTTGCGCGGTGCAGCGAAACCCGCCCTGCCGTGCACAGCAGGCAGGGCCCTGGAGACGGAACTCGACCGCTGGGGGCTGAGCCCTGCACAACGTGCCGCCGCCGAAGCTGCGCTGCGCTTTTTGGCCGCACCGCACGGCGAAGTGCGGGGACGTTTTCGCCCGGAAGGCCGTGGGCTCCGGGCGTTGTTCCGGCGCGATAAGGTTGCGCGCCGGGGATCAGATGCTGCCGCTTCGCATGGCAGCACCCTTGCCCGCAGCAGGCAACCTTCGCCAAAACCTGGCGAAGGTGCGAGGCATAACGCTGATCGGCAGGTGCCTGATACCACGGTAGAACGTTTTCTGCTCTGGGCTGTAACAGGCGCAGGCAAGACGGAAATGATGTTTCCGCTATTGCAATATGTGTTGGACCACGGAGGAACGGCACTTGTGGCAACACCACGCCGTGATGTGGTACTGGAGTTAGCGCCTCGATTGGCCATTGCTTTTCCCGATGTGAGCATGGTGACGCTCTACGGGGGAAGCGCAGAACGGTGGCAAAGGGGACAGCTTACACTAGCAACGACACATCAGCTATTGCGTTATCGTCAAGCCTTTGATTTGGTTGTGATTGATGAGATAGACGCGTTCCCTTATCACAATGATCCTATGCTTGCCTTTGCTGCACGAGCAGTATGTAAGCCGAAGGGAAAGTTTATCTATTTATCTGCTACACCACCGCAATCCTTGCAGAAAGAGGCTGCACGCGGTCTACTGCCACACGCCAAGGTTCCCGTTCGTTTTCATCGTTACCCTCTACCTGTCCCATTTCGTCTGGGGACTGCTTCAGTGCAACATTGGCTGCAAAAAGGTCGGCTTCCCCTATCCTTTATTCAACGCCTACGCGTATCCATACAACGTGGGGCACAGGTTTTCCTGTTTGTGACACGAATCTCACATATTCAGGGACTTGTGAAGCTGCTGATTAAACAATTACCTGATGTACCTATTGCAGGCACCTCCTCACAGGATGAAGAAAGAACCGCTAAAGTGCGCTTATTTCGAGCTACTGAAATACGTGTTCTGGTTACAACGACTATTTTGGAGCGAGGGGTAACTGTTCCACGGAGTGATGTGTACGTATTAGACGCGGACAGCAGTCTTTTTGATGAAGCCTCTCTTGTCCAAATGGCGGGTCGTGCAGGAAGGTCCAAGGATGACCCATGTGGAGGTGTTATTTTTACATCCCCCCAATGGACTCGAGGTCAAAAGAGAGCAATTAGACAGATTAAACGTATGAATGCACTGGCTCGGAAAAGAGGATACCTGAAGGAGGCGAAGCACTAAATGCATTAAATAAAAAAAGTTTTTTTGGAAATGTGAAACCTGAAACAATGTCGGTACGTAAACTACCAAGAAAGGTGCATTCTGGTATGAGGATGATTCCAACAACCCGTCTATTTTTGAATTGGCTATTCCATCGCCAGTCCCAAACATGTATGGCTTGCGGCACTCTCACAGGGCGTTTTTCCGAATTCCCCGGAATTTGTACTTCTTGTTCGCTTCAAATTCCTTGGGTTTACGATATTCGTTGTGTTTATTGTGGACGTCCGACGTCATGCCCGGATTGCGTAAGGCATGACCGATTAGTACGTTACTATGTGTGCAATCGGAGTGCAACCAGCTATACACCGATGATGAGAGAATGGATTGGGCAGTTCAAATATCGTGGAAATGAAAAGTATGGTTCCTTGCTGGGCGAGATCATGAATCGAGCCTATCAGGCGATGAGGTATGAGTTTGCAGGCAATAAACATTCTCGTTTCAAGCAATCTTTGTGGAGTGTGGATGTAGTGACCTGTGTCCCGGTAAGTGAGAAGAGGCTGACAGAGCGAGGCTTCAATCAGGCTCAGATCTTGGCAGAAGAGATTGCTAGGCGGAATAAGCTCCCCTTCCTATCTTTACTTGCTCGTCCACAAGATACAGGCAAACAAAGCTTTAAATCCAAAAAGGAACGCATGAACACCATGAATAATGCGTTTTCTATCCACCCCAATATGACAAATTTGCTGAAGTCTTTTATTTTAAAAGCTGAATCTCAATGTGTTACGAGGAATAAGCTTTCCGTTACCGTTTTGCTTGTAGATGATATTTATACAACGGGAAGCACCTTGCAGGCGTGTGCACGTGTTTTGAGAGAAAAGGCATTAGAGCAAGGAATACATTTGACTATTTTTTGCCTGACCTTAGCAAGATCATAAGTCTAAATATCTAGTATTTTCCATGAAATTTTGCTTGAAACTATGAAAAAGAGGTTATAACTCTCTTGAAAGAAGGATTAAATGATGGAGTAAAAGCCTTTTAAGCCGTACAATCAGCAGGATTTGACAACGAGCTAGAGAGAGGTATATAATAAAAAATATAGAGACAAACAAAAAGTAAGGAAGTGAGGGATGAAAACAGAATATTTCAATTTAGAGGTTGATTTTTTTGGAAAAGAGGAGTACAATTTCTATCTGTTGATAGCTAACATGATTGGTAATAAGTGATTAGCTAATGACTAAAGAGCGGACATTGGGAGTGTCTCGCTCAGTAGTAAAGCAGTTAATTAAAATTTAAAGTTAAAAAGAGGAGAGAAAAAATCATGAAAAACGCAATGAAAAAAGTAGCAGTATCTAGCATGCTGGCAGTTAGTTTAGGTGCAGTATCTTTGTTGAGTCCACTTGCAACAGGTCAAGTAATGGCAAAATCGAACTCTGACCAAAATAAGGATCGTTATGAGGAGCAACTGATCATTCAACAACAAGAAGCAGCACAAAAAGCATTTGAAGAAAAAGTTTTTGGAACTGTAACTCCTAAAGATGCAGCAACTACAACACCAGCTCAACCAACTACTGAGAACAACAACCAAACAACAACTACAAAACCAGCAACAACTACAACTGAAACACCAGCAACAACTGTAAAAACTATCACTGTAAATGTTCAAGAGGGCGACACATTGGCTTCTATTGCTGAAAAATACGGTGTAACTGTTGAAGAACTGGTTAAAATCAACAACCTGGTTAAAGTAGGCCAAGAACTGCAAGTACCGCAGGCAAACACAAATAAATAAATATCATTATAAATGTATAATGAAGTGTGTTTTTTAAACCAAGCGTTTGACTATAGTATACGGGAAGGCCTCTATTAAAACAATGCTTTTTTGAATAATTATTTGTGAAATAGCTTGTTTTTTTGGGCTGCAAATTTTTACTGATGCATCTAGCTTGGTTTCAGATAGGTTATAAGTTGAGATGATGTTAGGTCCATGAGATTTATGAATACCCACACTCCATGTGCGGAGCATTCGTATGGGCGCCGTTCCCCCGGATTTACAGGATTTCCTTGATGTCATTCGGGGCACAGGTGAACATGAATTCTTCTGAGGATTGTTTCGCCCGGTTTTTCCCTCATCTTGATAATTTCTACATTTACTCATATTCATATATAGCTATTTTAATTGTATAATGAAGCGCTATTCCCGAAAATAACTGGAATGGCGCTTATTTTATTTTCTATCTAAAGTACGGTGTAATGTTTGACGATAAATAGATACATGCACTAGGCTGAGCTATTAGCCTTCATGGGCTTTCTTTATTTTTATGTCATTGCATATTGCTGCATATAAATATAGATAAACTATTACTAATGGATCATTCTCTCTTATACTTTTAAATATGATAACTTATAAGATGTGCAATTGTGTAAAACCTGAAAATCTTTTTTTTGAAATATTTGCTAGACGAGGCTCTTCATTATAAGTTAATGTAAGGATAAAAGTAATTAAAGATCGGAAATTGGAAAGGGGCGCTACAGAGGATGAATTTGGATAACTGTCCTCGCTGTGGAAAGCTGTTTATTAAGAACGTCAGGGGAATCTGTCAGAACTGTATTAAAGAAATTGAAATTGAATACGAACGCTGTGTCAAACATATACGTGAAAATAAGGGCATTCATATGCATGAGCTTTCAGAGGCTACTGAGGTATCTGTAAAGCAAATCACGACATTTATACGTGAGGGACGTATTTCCATTGCTAATGCGCCCAATATGACGTATCCTTGCGAGGTATGCGGGATACCGATTCGTGAAGGGCATATGTGCGATTCTTGTCGAACACGTCTGACTAAAGACCTGCATCAGGCTGTACGCGAAAGTAGTAATCAGGATCAAAGTAATAATATGGGCTCAGGTACCTACAGCGCGATTGATAAACTTCGTGGAAAGTAGTACAGGGGAATTAAAAACGCATTCAGCTATTCAAAAAGTTTCAAATACCGCCGATAATCTTTATAGAGCTTATCGGTTTTTTTATTTTTAGAAACCATGCACAAAATAAAGAAGTGAGGCATAATACGAACCATGTTCGACGCTATGTCGTCTGATACATTCTGACCATATCAAATAACTAAGGAAGGTGGAAGTTATGAAAATTAACGAGACCAACCGCATCGGAGCTATTAATCCATATCAGCGAAATATTGAAACAGGACGTCAAGAGGAGCTTAAGAAGTCCCGCCGCAAGGATGAGGTTTCGATTTCTCCGGAAGCAATGGAAATGCTGAACCGCAGCAGTGATGCAGACCGTGTTAAGAAAATTCAGGAGCTTAAGCAGCAAGTAGCTTCTGGAACCTATCGTGTGGATGCCGATAAAATTGCAGAGAAGCTGTTACCTTACTTCAAGCAGTCTTCTGAAAGCTAGGTGAAGGAATATGCCTTTAGAGCGATTGATTGATGTGCTGGAGCAGCTTAGAGAGGCTCACGAGCAGTTGATTGCATTAGGAAATCAAAAAAAAGAAGCACTGATATCAAATAAGGTAGATCAGCTCATTCTAGTCATGAACCAGGAATCGAAGATGTCCAGACACATTGAACAGTTGGATGAGCGACGCCTGCAGGCAGCATATGAATTTTTGCAGGAACGTGGTATTAAGTCTAAGTTGAATCTCAATATTACGGAGTTGTCTCGTCTTGTGTTTGATGTAGAAGACAAACAGCGCCTCCTTCAAATTCAGAAAAATCTAGCGGATACGCTTGTAGAATTGAAAAAATTAAATGAGTTGAATCAACAGCTTATACAACAGGCGCTTTCCTATATTGATTTTTCTATTGAGAGTATGTCATATTATGCGGAATCTGAAGCGGTTTATCAGCGTCCAGCTGACAAAGGCACCTCTACTGTACGAGCGGGACTATTTGATACACGCGCCTAATTGAAGGAGGAAAATATGGTCTCAACATTTCATGGTATAGAAACAGCGAAAAGAAGCTTAAACACACAAACGGCAGCACTTAATACAACCGGACACAATATCTCAAATGCCAACACAGCTGGTTACTCCAGACAAGTGGTTAGTATGAAGGCCTCGGATTCTATGGAAGCCTACGGTTTGAATCGTTCCGTTGTACGAGGTCAAATGGGCACAGGAGTTGAATTCACTGCTATTGAGCGCGTCCGTCAGACGTTTCTGGACGATCAGTATCGTAACGAAAACTCCTCTTTAGGTGGATGGAGTATCCGCTACGATACTTTGAATAAGCTCGAAACGATTATGAATGAGCCTTCTGACACAGGTATGCGCAAAGTAATGGATAATTTCTGGAATGCTTGGTCGGATCTAAGTCAAGATCCTCAGGACGTAACTAACCGTAAAATTGTAAAAGAGACTACGTTGGCTCTGACGGATGCGTTGAATCAGACAAGCAAGCAGCTTGACGCGCTAGATTCCGATTTAACCAATAATATTACTTTGAAGACAACAGAGATGAATTCCCTATTACAATCTGTAGCTGATTTAAACGGGAACATTACCAAGTTGGAATCATTGGGAGATAATCCAAATGATTTGAGAGATCAGCGAGATTATGCGATCGATAAATTGTCTAAACTGGCTAATGTGCAGGTTACTCAACTGGATGACGGATACCAGGTAACAGTAGCGGGACAAATAGCCGTAACTGGTAGTGCGGTTACACCATTAACCGCAGATGGTCTTCAGGCTGCTTTCACAGGTGGCACCTTGACTGGCGGTGAAGTTTACGGAATGGTATTATCACGTGACAGATATGTTACGGATTATAAAAATCAGATAAACCAATTAGCGAACACATTGGCCAACGGAAATATTGAAGTTACCCTTCCTAAAGGAACTGTGCTTCCTGAAGGAACGGTATTGAATACGGGGCCGAACAATACAGCGGTTACTTACTCTAATGCTAATAATAACCGGACTTTAACAAGCGATTTGAAAGTTACTGTCCAGGGTATCAATGGACTTCACCAGTTGGGTTATACAATTAGTGGGACAACTCCTACAAAAGGGGACGCTTTTTTCACCTCTAAAGATGGAGCAGCGATCACAGCAGGTAATATTACCCTAAATCCCGACATACAAAGTGATCCTAATAAAATTGCGACCTCATTACGGGTAGATGGAACAGGAACGACAGATGAGAAAGTAGTGCTCGGTAATAATGCGTTAGCTATGGCTATGGCTAACTTAAAAAATGTGAAATTCGATTTTGGGACTGCTCTATCAACTCCGACGTCGGTGGATGATTATTTTAGCTCTATTGTTGGACAACTTGGAGTACAGACTCAGGAGGCGGAACGTCAGTCACAGAACGCACAACTTTTGACAGAACAAGTGGATTTAAGTAGACAGTCTGTCAGCGGGGTGTCCCTGGATGAAGAGATGTCCAGCATGATCAAGTTTCAGCATGCTTATAGTGCAGCTTCTCGTTTTATGACGACATTCGATCAATTGCTAGACAAGCTGATTAATAGTACAGGCCGTGTAGGGCTCTAATTTAGATTAGTAGGAGGTAGTGTATGGCGATTCGAGTAACCTCGGGGATGATGAGTATGCAGACGCTCAGTAACCTGAATCGTAATTATAACAATATGAGTAAAATGGAAAATCAGATTACAACTGGTCGCAAACTCAATAAACCCTCAGATGATCCAGTGGGTGTGACTTATGCCCTTCGCTACAGAGCTGAGTTGGCTTCTAATGAGCAGTATTCCAGTAATGCTGATGCGGCCGTAAGCTGGTTAGATTTCACAGATTCTACTATGCAGCAGGCTGGAGATGTCATGAAGCGGTTAAAAGAGCTGACGGTTCAAGCTTCAAGTGAAACTGTCCCCCAATCCGGATTGGATGCAATTAAGTTGGAAGTGGATCAGCTTAAGGAACAAATGACCAATATCGGAAATAGCCAAATTCGTGGTAAATATATCTTTAACGGTCAAAAATATGACCAGGCCCCTTACGAACTGTCCGGCACGGTTACTAGTTATGATCAAATTGATGTGGATCAAGGAGCTGTGAATTATGCAATTGGAGATCAATCTACATTTCGGGTGAATACTTCTGGAAGTGAGTTTTTTGGAGCGTCAACGGATACGGATAACGTTTTTAAAATTATGGATAACTTGAGTGCGGCCTTGGCTAGTGGTAGTTATAGTGCTATTGCAGCTCAGTCCACAAATGTTGAATCTCGTTTCATAAAAATGCAGGCTAGTCAGTCTGAAGTTGGGGCGCGCACAAACCGTGTAGAACTGGTTCAATCCCGTCTTGACGACCGGAATCTAAATTTGACGACCCTGCAATCCAAAACTGAGGATGCTGATATTGCAAGCTTGATGATTCAGGCTACCTCTGCCCAAACTATTTATGAGGCAGCCTTGAAATCATCTGCCCAGATCATGCAACCTTCTTTAATGGATTTTATGCGTTAATCTTTAGAATCTTTGATATTTGTATTGTAGAGCTATGGATGGAAATCCGTAGCTCTTTTGTTGATTTTTAAGGAGGATAAAAAATGACCCCGAAATCTGAATTAGATAAAAAAAGATGGCTTAATGAAGAATTAGTTTTTGCTTTTCCTAAGGGACTACCTGGTTTTGAGCATTTACGCGAATATAAGCTACAAGAGCATAATGAGTTATTCAGTATTTTGAGCGCTGTAGAAGAGGAGACGGTCACCTTTATTACGGTCAATCCATTTGATTTTGTACCTGATTATGAGTTTGAACTATCCAGTGATGCGCTTGCAGATATCGGTATAATAGATCGAGAGCAGATTGCAGTTCGCTGTATTGTGACTTGGCATAGTAATAAGGAGAAGATAACAGTCAATTTACTAGCACCTTTAATTTTCAATGTGGAGAAGTCTATTGGCAAACAGATTGTTTTACAAAATACCGATTATACTACAAGAAGTGCATTGTGGCAGAAGTTAAGACATAAAGAGCAGGGTGGTGAATCCTGATGCTTGTTTTATCTCGAAAAAAAGGTGAGTCTGTTGTTATCCATAATGATATTGTAATAACCGTGCTTTCCGTTGAAGGAGATAATGTAAAGATAGGTATATCAGCACCCAAAGATATAGATATTTATCGCAAAGAGATTTTTGATGCAATCCAGCATAACAATCAAAACGCAGTTATGGACCTTGAAGCTCTTAAGAATGCCATGTTGGAAATGGGGGAGGGGAGTAATACTTAGTAAAGAAATGAACATGGACAGCTGAATTGGATTATTACTAAAGAAAATTTTTAGAATGCTATAAACAATTCTGTGGGAAAGGTCGATATAAAATATAGAACGGTAATTCTTCAGGGCGGCCGACCTGTGAAGACGTTCATACCACAAGGATGTGGGCATTAAACCATTTCAGGGAGGAAATTTACAATGATTATCAACCACAATATTCCGGCATTGAATACACACCGTAACATGGGTCTGAACACAAATGCAGCAAGTAAAAACATGGAGAAACTGTCTTCCGGTCTGCGTATCAACCGTGCTGCCGATGACGCTGCTGGCTTGTCCATCTCCGAATCCATGCGCGGTCAAATTCGTGGTCTGGAGCAAGCTCAACGTAATGCTCAAGATGGTATCTCTTTTGTGCAAACAGCTGAGGGTGCAATGAATGAAGTATCTTCCATGCTGACTCGTATGAAAGAACTGAACGTTCAAAAAGCGAGCGGAACTTACAGTACTAACGATAAAGATAATATTGGTCAAGAGTTGGATCAACTGGGTGCCCAAATTGACGAAATTATGACTAAAACTACCTTCAATGGTATCACTATTACTGCTGGAGCAAGCATTACTGTTAATGATAAAGCTTCAAGTACTATTGCTATTGCTTCTATTACAACTACATCGTTCACTAGTTTGAGTTCTGCAACAACACTCGCTAGTGTAGAAGATTCAATTAAAGCCGTTTCGACAGAACGCGCTAAGTTGGGGGCTGTCCAAAACCGTCTGGAGTACACTTCCAACAACATTGGCACTACAGTAGAGAACCTGACTGCTGCTGAATCCCGTATCCGTGATACAGATATGGCCAAAGAAATGGTTGCTTTGTCCAAAAACAACATCTTGCTGCAAGCTTCCCAATCGATGCTGGCACAAGCAAACTCCGCTCCACAAGGTATTTTGTCTGTACTTCGTTAATCTATACTTTTTCCTTAGAAGAGACCTTGATTTTCAAGGTCTCTTTTTTGTTATTCACTTCATAATTAGCGCTTATTTTCCGATATAAAGAGTATTAAAACTAAAAACGTTCTTGATGATGCTTCAACACGATAAGGAGGGTAAGTTGTGGATAATAGTATTTCTGGTCTTGGCCCAATACCAGGACAGGCGAAATCTATCTCGCCCAAGGGTATCGCAGATGAACCATCAATTATAGCTATAAATCAGCAATATGTTAACCAATCAGTCGAAAAGTTGTCTGGTGAAGAAGAAAATGTACTTCAGCAATTAGAAAAGGCGATTAGAGCTGTACAGGGGCCTGAAAAAAAGTTTGAAATTTCTATTCACAAGGAGACCCACGCAATTATGATTAAGGTCTTTGATAAACAGACGGGTGATTTAATTCGGGAAGTGCCTCGCGAAAAACTTCTTGATGTAGCGGCGAATTTTATGGAGATGAATGGGCTTATTATTGATGAAAAGGCTTAATATTCAGGAGGATTAGTTATGACAATGAGAATTAGCGGTTTGGCATCAGGTATGGATATTGATTCAATGGTCAAAAAGTTTATGACTACAGAGAGTATTCCATTGAACAAACTCAATCAGCAAAAACAACTGACCGAGTGGAAACGTGACGGATATCGTCAAGTAAGTACAAAATTAGTTACTTTTAATGAAAAATTAACAAATTTCAGTTTGAGTAGCGCTATCGATTCGAAAAAGGCAACCGTTACAGGAGCTTCTAATGTGCTCACTGCAACAGCAACAGGAGCATCTGTGAATTCTGTATTAAATATTAAAGTCACTAATTTGGCATCTGCTTCTAATGTTGTATCTTCTGGAGGGACGGTAGCAGCCACTTCTGGTACAACAAAGCTATCAGATATTTATACAGGTACTGAAACTAGTATAAATGTGGGAGCAGATACTATAAATTTTACTGCGGACGATACAATTGACTCACTGATTTCAAAAATTAACGGAAGTACAAAAGCGGGGGTGACCGCTGTATATGATGCCTCATCTGGCAAGATTTCGTTGACTAACAAGGAGACAGGAAATAAAGATATTACATTAAGTGGAGAACTTCTTGAACAAAGCTTCGGACTTAAAACAGCTAATGTAGTAAAAGGAGTAAATGCGATTGTTGAAATTAATGGTCTGACAACAGAGCAGACATCCAATCGTTTCACAGTTAATGGTGTGGAAATCAGTTTGAATGGAACTACTCCGACAGGACAGTCAACACAAATTGAAGTTTCACAGGATGTTGACGCATTGGTAAACACAATAAAATCATTTGTTGAGGCGTATAATGATACACTTTCAACATTAAACCAAAAAACAAGTGAAGAACGTTATCGTAAATATTTACCGTTGACTAGTGATCAGAGAAAGGACATGAAGGAAGATGAGATTACACTCTGGGAAAGTAAAGCTAAGAGTGGTATGCTCAAAAATGATTCCATCGTAGATAAAACGCTTAGTGATATGAGGTCAGCGATTATTACAGACGTAGTTCTACCGAATGGTGAAAAAATAAATTTGACTCAGATCGGAATTACAACTGGTAGCTATAGTGAAAAAGGAAAACTGTACGTAGATGAGAAGAAGTTGCGTGCGGTTTTGGAAACCACTCCTGAAAAGGTAACTGCTTTATTCGGGCAGACGGATAATTCCTCTTCAACGAACTATACAAGTTCGGATGGTATATTCAGCCGACTGAAGAAGACCAACCAAGGAGCTCTGCAAAGTCTGGCGGATAAGGCTGGAACGTCGAAAGTCAGTTCTGATTTAACGGCAGCTTTCCAGCCGAAGAGTCAAATAGGAGACCAGTTATCAGATTATGATAAGCGGATCGATGCTCTACAAGACAGGCTTACAATGATAGAAACCCGTTATTATCAACAATTCACTGCTATGGAAACGGCTATGAATAAATACAATAGCACGTCCTCCAGTCTTTCAAGTATGTTTAGTTAATACCAATCTTTTTAAAGGAGAGATCCAGGATTGATTAATTCACCCTACCAAAAGTATCAACAAGCCCAATTGCAAACAGCTTCACCAGGACAATTGTTGCTAATGCTGTATGATGGAGCGATCCGTTTTATACGGGCGGGAATTAAGGGCATAGAGGAAACAAATCATGAAAAAGCCAATATGAACTTGTGTAAAGCACAGGCCGTTATCAATGAACTTATTGCCGCTCTAAATCATGACTTTCCGATTTCCTCTACCCTTTATCAAGTGTATGAATACATGCTTTATCAACTCATCAATGCCAACTTGAAAAAGAATGTAGTACCTGCGGAAGAAGTCATTTCTCATTTAACAGAATTAAGAGGCGCTTGGGATATAGCTATAAAATCACTAAATCATAATGTAGAGTCGATTGAATGATTGCTGTTCAGGAATATGTAACCCAACTGGAAAGTGTCACAATAGAGCTTATAGAGCGAATTCATCAAGTTAGTTACACAGAATTAAGCCAGTATTCAGATCAAAGAGAAAAAATTTCCCGTAAAATCATTTCTAATCAACAAAGCCTTACTGAAGCAGACAAAAAACGAATTCAGCAACTTACTCGTTTCGATGAAGTTATTCTTTCCAAGATGGAGAGTTTTAAAACGGAAGCTAGTGAGTGGCTTGCAAAAAAAGGAACTATTCAAGGTCAACAGGCAGCATACAATGCTAAATATACACCTGATAGTTTGTTTTTTGACAAAAGGAATTAATTAATAATGGGAAAAGAATAGGGTTGATAAAAAGATGAAGCAGCTTAGTGTGTGTATGATTGTAAAGGATGAGGAAGCCTTGCTTCCTCGATGCCTTGACAGTGTGCGAAATATTGCTGATGAGATCATTATTGTGGATACAGGCTCGTCGGATCGGACCAAAGAGATAGCTCAAGAATACACAGATCTCATTTTCGATTATGAATGGTGTAATGATTTTGCAGCCGCGCGTAATGAATCCATTCGTTTTGCTACTGGCAAGTGGATTTTAGTGTTAGATGCAGATGAATATCTATCTGCTGATGATGAAACCAAGTGGTTGAATTTTATAGCCCAACAAACTTCTAAGCCTGGTGTAGGGTATACGCTTACTGTAGTAAATTACTCAGGCTCGTCGGAAAGAATGGATCAAATATCGACGGCTCCCGTTACTCGTTTGTTCCCTAATTTCATGGGGATACAGTTTTACCGCCCCATTCATGAACAATTGTGTGTAGGTGAGCAGAATGGAAGAGTATACACACAAATGACAGATCTTTGTATATACCATACAGGTTATCAGGAGGAGACTATAGTAAAGAAAAATAAGCACAACCGTAATATGGAAATATTTGAGAAAATGCAACATCAAAAAGACATGAGTGCTTATGACTGGTTTACTTTGGGGAATCAATACAGGTTTACAAATGATATTGTTAATGCAATGGAGGCCTATGAAAAGTCTTTTGAAGGGGCAGATGAAACAAGTGCTTGGTATCCATATTGCTTAATTGCGCTTATCTCCCTATATATCGAAAATGACAAACTAAAAGACTCTTGGTTTTTGACGGAAGAAAAATTATCTAATTTCAGATCTTATCCAGAGTACTTTACTATAAAAGGAGCACATTACGAATCCTTTGGTTTTTATGAAAAAGCAATTGAGTGTTATAAAAAGGCTATTGAAAAAGCTGATCGCAAGGCTCGGTCTGCGGCAACTGCCTGGCTTGTAAATCCTGCTTACGGGTATGATGTTCCAGTAAATCAATTAATAAAATTAAGTTTTCGGTTATGTCGTAATGAAGAGGCTGTATATTGGCTTGGAAAAAAGCTCCTCAGGGATAAAAAGAACGTGAGTGTATTATTTAGCTTACTTGAATGGTTAAGCCTAAACGACAATGAACAATCCATAAAAAAGTTTTTAGATGCGAATTATAACACTCAGGAAATGTCACATTGTCTTATTCTTTTCAAAGTATTCCTTGCTTTAGGAAATAATCGTATGGTGAACTATTATTTTGACCTACTCAGTGACGAAGTAACATTAACAGATCGAGATCAGCTTAGGTATGCTCTGATAAATAAGAATAAAGAATTGTGGGCGGAATCTGTTCGGAATTTATCTTCAGATATAAAAAAAGATTTATTTTTACAACGTCAGTTAATAATTGGTTGTATGATTTTTAAACCAAAAGACAAGTTGGAGTTTTTCAAATCATCTGATTACAGTAGTGACAACACGTTGTTAAATGTATTGTACAACTTCGTGGAGAAAAAAGAAATAGTAAGTGATGATGTTGTTGAAAACTATTCGACTGAGTTGTTTTTATTAGCTAAAGACTTATTTTTGCTTGGCTATTATGAGGAATTTGATAATTTAGTAAAATATACTGATCATCCTAAGCTGATTAATGTCATAGGAAACTATTTCTTTAGCGTAAACCAAATGCAAGACGCAATGAATTACTATTCTTTGTTATTGTCACGTCAACAACTAGATGATAGAAGTTATGAAAATCTTGCTTTTTATCATGAGGCACAAGGTTATAGGGAAGATGCCTTAGAATTTTTTGCTGAGAGTTTAAAGCTATCACCAGAAAAAAAACATTTGTATTATCCAATTATTCGTATATCAGAACCAGAGGGGAGAAAGTCTTACTTTAATGAATTAGTTGATAATTACCCTTACGTCTCTGGTATATCCTTCCTTATGGAGATGTGCAATAACTAAAAAATAGTATTGGAGTAAACTATGAAAACCAGCATAATCATTTTAACATATAACAAGCTAGAGTACACAAAACGATGTATTGAAAGTATACGGCAATACACCCATGAAAATGCATATGAAATCATTGTAGTTGATAATGCTTCTCAGGATGATACGGCCGAATGGTTAGCACAGCAAACAGATCTTGTAACGATCTTAAATAAGGAAAACTGTGGGTTTCCGGAAGGATGCAATCAAGGAATGGAGGTCGCTACGGGTACTGAAATCCTTCTTCTCAATAACGATACAATAGTGACTCAGAATTGGCTCTCAAATCTTCTAAAAGCATTATATAGCTCGGATGAGATTGGAGCAGTTGGATGTGTTACAAACAATTCTTCCTATTTTCAAGAAATTGATGTTCCATATAACAATATCGATGACATGCATTTGTTTGCCAAAGATTATAATATCTCCAATCCGTTATCTTGGGAAGAGCGCTTGAAATTAGTTGGTTTTTGTATGCTTATCAAAAAAAGTGTCGTTGAGAAAATAGGTTTGCTTGATGAAAGGTTCTCACCAGGGAATTATGAAGATGACGATTATTCCATTCGCATGCGAAAAAATAATTATAAGTTATTACTATGCAAGGATACATTTATTCATCATTATGGCAGTACTTCATTTAAAGAGAACGAAGCTTATTTTAATGAACTTTTGAAAAATAATGCTAAGAAATTCGAAGAAAAATGGGGATTTGATCCTATTTATTCGCAACATAAGAGAGATATCCTTATTAATCTTATCGATGCCGATGCGTCTTCTCAAATAACTGTACTTGAGGTTGGATGTGCCTGTGGAGGAACTCTGCTCGGAATCAAGAATAAATTTAAAAATAGTGTGCTCTATGGTATAGAGCTTAACGAAAATTCAGCTAGTATAGCTTCTCTAGTTGCTGATGTCATTCCACACAATGTAGAGAACGGAGATCTGCCATACCCACAAAGAAGTTTTGATTACATCATTTTTGGGGATGTGCTGGAACATCTATATGACCCTTGGAAGACACTTGAAAATATGCATCGATTGTTGAAGCCTGGTGGAAAAATATTGGCAAGCATACCCAATATAATGCATTATAGTGTTATAAATGAATTGTTGGATGGAAAATGGAAGTATGCTGATGCTGGGATTTTGGATCGTACACATGTGAGATTTTTTACATTAGCATCTATACAAGAAATGTTTATCGATAGCGGGTTTGTTAATCTGGATTTCTTAGGAGTCACGTTGCCAAGAGATAGTACTACAGTGAAAGGGATCGAAAGATTATCTAAAGTTGCCCCAAATGAAATCTTAAATCAATTTGAAGTTTACCAATATATTATTTCTGCTTGTAACAATCAGCTTCTAGGTATTATGAATGATATCAAGAATGGTCATATTAATAAGCAAGAGATATTTGAAGTTACATCTTCCCAGACTAATGATGAAATATTAAGAAATGTTAAATTCCTATCTAGTGTAGAGGATAAAGTAGAGGTTCTGAATACGATCGGAGTCATTCACTTTGAGCAGGGAGAAATTGCAAAAGTCCTTCCTTTATTTGATGAAGCACTTTCGCTTGATGAGACTCATTTAGAGGTTATATATAACATTGCTTACTTCCTTCATCATATAGGAGAAGAAGAATTATCTGAAGAGTACATGCTCAAGCTTAAAAGCCTTGATTTTACGTGGTATCAGAAACTCATGGAAGTACTAGTTTGAGCTAAATCTGACATAAGGACAATTTTATGAAACCTACAGTCTCTTTGGTTATGATTGTGAAAAATGAGGAAGCAGTACTCAAACGCTGTTTGGATAGCGCAGTAGAAAATGTTGATGAAATAGTAATTGTAGATACTGGCTCAACGGATCGTACCAAACTAATTGCAGCTGATTATACAGCGAAAATATTCGATTACCAATGGAATCATAATTTTGCGGATGCTCGTAATTTTGCATTGGAACAGTCTACAACAGACTGGTGTATGGTTTTGGATGCAGATGAGTTCATCATCAATAAATGTAAGGATATTATTAACGCTTTTATAGCGAATGGCCCCCAAATAGGAAGGGTTAAACATACAAGCAAGTTTACTTCTAAAGACGGGCTGAATTATGAACATTGTTTTATTTCTAGAATATTCCCATCATATTGTCGATATGTTGGGAATGTTCACGAACAGATCCAGTCCGATTTGCCCAGAGTAAAATTAAATGTAGAGATTATGCATGATGGATATATGGAAACTCAGAAACATGATAGAAATATTCCATTACTGCAAAAAGCAATTGAAGAGCATCCTGATATTTCTTATTACTATTATCAAATTGCTAAAGAATATCGTGGGTTGGGGGACTCTAAGAAAGAATTCAATAATCTTAAGAATGCATATAAGTTAATGGATCATAAAGAGACTATTTCGACCAGTATTATAGTCAACTATATGTATGCTATTATCTCTTCCGGGAACCTTAAGGAAGGTCTAGCAGTTTTTAATCATGAGGAAAAATTTATGGGGCATTCTTCCGATTTCTATTTTGTCTCTGCCCTATTTTTTTTGGAATTAATGATTAGCGATCCCCAAAAATACCAAAGTATTCTGCCTAATATTGAACAATTATATAAAAAAGCACTAGAAATAGGTGATACGGGCGAAGAAGGAAATGTAAGAGGGACTGGAAGTTTCGCAGCTCATCATAATTTAGGGGTTCTTTATGAATCAACAGGTAATATTCAGAGAGCTATTGAGCATTACAAAGCAGCGGTTGTATACAACTATCAACCTTCTTTAATCAGATTACATGAATTATGCTGAGTATAAGACTCTTTTGAAAAAGGTGTTTCCATAAAAGCGATTTCTGCGCGAATAATTAGATATAGATTCAAACCAGAGGAAATTGAGCAGTTAGTAAAAATGGCGTGGTGGGATTGGCCCATTTATAAAAAGCTAACTGGAATCTGTTGCTCAATAATGATATTTCTGAATTTATAGAAAGACATACAACTTAGATGGATATGAATAGTGAAGCGAAATTACTAATTCAGAATAATATATCTGTTGTTAAGTGGGAATTGTAAAGCAGCACATGCAATCGCTAAAACAGGAAGCCCAAAATTGGCTTGTCCAAAGAAATAAAGCCAAATCGCAACGTAATGCTTATGAAACTAACTATACGCCTGATAGTTTTCTGATGGATCGTAGGAAATAATTTTAAAAAGCTCTCGTCCAACACGTTTTATTGTGTGGATGAGAGCTTTTTTTACATTTGTAAAGCCACTAATTGAGTTTAAATGAAAAAAAGACCTATACAAAAAAATCTATCAATTTATTGTTTCAGGCACTAAAATATAGTTTAAAACATGATTAGTAAGTCTACTTTAGTTCAAGTTCTAATAGTTCAAGGAACAAAGTTGTTGACTATTTACCCATTGTATTATATATGGAATAACTATACATGAAAACATTATCAATTCCAATTGACAATGGATAACTTTGGGTGGTATAGTCGGAAATGTGGGCGAGAGCTTCACTTCATTTGATGACGAAGGGAATGTTAGTGCATGCAAGGTAAAGTAAAATGGTTTAACGCAGAAAAAGGTTATGGTTTCATTGAAACATCTGACGGCGGCGACGTATTTGTACATTTTTCCGCAATTCAAACAGAAGGCTTCAAAACACTTGAAGAAGGACAAGACGTGGAGTTCGACATTGTCGAAGGCGCACGTGGACCACAAGCCGCTAACGTAACCAAATTATAATCATCCCCGGCATAGCCGACCTACATAATTGGTAAGATGGTTAGCAATGGATAACGCGCTAGCAACTGCCCTGGAATATATTCCAGGGCTTTTTTATGTTTTCTAATTACATAAAAAGCCCCTTACCCAGTGGTAAGGAGCTTAACACAATAGAACATTTACTCTAGAGAACCGTCAAAGTCAGCCATCTCCACAAAAATGGTATTGGAGGAGGCAGATTGTTTCTCTACGCTTCCGTCTGGATAACGGAATTGATAGCGCAGGATAACCTGGGCGATCAGATACGCGCGGAGCGCAGATTCGATGTCGAAAGAGAATACGATGACTGCTTTGTGGTTTGGATCAAGCCGACCTAACGGAATACCTTGGAGCAGGTTAGGATGCGGAAGTGGCACAGAATTCACGGTGACCGTTCGTAGCAAAATGAAATCTTCGGCTGCAAATGGTGCAGTGAGCAAGAGCTCTTCCAGTGGGGTATTTCCGATGTTTTCCACATGGACGGTAAAGGACAGGGTATCTTCTTGGCCGACACGCAAAGCGCTGGAGCTAAGCGTAAGTTTAGGGATGGCTGCAATAACGGTCACGCCGACGGTGTTGGTCTGGGAGGTTTCCTGAATGGTCTCTCCTCCACTACGACGTGAGGTATATTCGATGGTGGCCTGGTTGCTGAATGTTCCATCTGCAGGTGCTTCACGGATTTGTGCCTGTAATGTAAGGGTGAGCGTCTCCCCTGGTGCAATATCCGGGAGCGTGATACCTGCAGCGAGATTAGCGCCTGGCTGTGCTTTTTCTTGAATAGTCAGGCTGTTGGGTACATAAATGAGTCCATGCGGCAACGGGTCTGTGAACAGCGGATACTGCGCTGTGATCCCCCCTTTGTTAGTAATCTGTATGGTGAAGGTGAGTGTGTCGCCTACAGAGGCATCCGTGGTACTCACCTTTTTAACTAATTCGAGCAGTGGGAATACAACTGGGATCGTAACGGTATTGGTATTCAATGTCCCCGATACGACTCTTCCTCCAGGTAACGTAAACGAGTAGGCAAAGGCAGCTTGATTTACGATGTAGCCGGATGGAGGCGTCTCTAATACGGTCACTTGATAAGTCAGTGTCAATGACTGTCCGGGTTCCACAGACCCAAGGCTAACACCGACAGCAGAATCGACTCCCGACAGTGACTGACCGTTCAACTGTATGCTGTCAGGAATCAATAGAGTTACGGCAGGAATGAAATGTTGCAGTGTAACTTCGGATGTTACGTTGCCAAAGTTGTTGAGCAGTACCGTATAAGTAAGGCTTTCTCCTGCGATGGCCTCCGTATTTTCCGTAGAGATACTTGCGGCAAGCTGTGGATCAAAAACAGTTATAGTCACGGTGTTGCTGGTAACCTCGCTCGCACCATCACTGCCAGCATATTGAAGCCGTACGCTATTGTTTAGACGTCCTCCGAGAAGCAGAGACTGAACGTTCACGCTGTAGGATACATCCATTGTCTGTCCCGCCTGTAAGCTGCCGATAAATAATGGTTCACCCGGCTTGCTAGCAGCAGGTGGAGAACCGTTAATTCTCAAGCTATCCGGGTTTATGCTGGTTCCACTCGGTACGTAATCGGCTAATACTACATCGGTAATGACCGAGCCTCCATCGTTAACAAGAGTCAGCTGATAAGGTACAGCATCCCCTAATGCGACAGTAGACACTGTTGTGCGTAGCACGGCTGACAAGGCTCCTTTAGCAGTGGGGGCTACTTTAACCGAGACAGAAGGTGAAGCAGTTACCAGATTCGTGCTTCGTCCGTCCGGCAGCTGGTAGGAGTAAGCCAGCGAAGCTTGATTCACCAGTGTGCCAGACTCGGAGGCACGAATGACAAGCGCGGAGAAGACGGTAGTCGTTTTTTCTCCTGGTGCGATGGTACCTAGGGCAATGCCTTGCCCTGGACTGACTCCATATTGAGGGATTCCATTAACCGAAACAGAGCCAGGAACAAAAGAAAGCTCCGATGGCAATGAGTCCGTTAACAAGCCAAACGCACCGATATTTCCCGTATTTTCTGTGACGATAGAATAGGTGATGCTTTGGCCTGGCTGTACGCTCTCCGTGCTGGCTGTTTTCGTCAGTTTCACCACAGGCTGAAGTAAGGCAATGGTGACAGCATTGGACAAAACGGCACTCGCTTCTTCACCATTTGAGAGTAACAAGCGTGCCTGATTCGTACGTGGTCCTGGCTGTTCTGTCGCTGTGATACGGACATCAAAGGATATGACAGTCTTGGTATTCGCTTCTAACGGTGGCAAAGGTATGCCAGTGCCGGGATCGCTTTCTGCCACCGCAGATCCATTAATCTGAACTGAACCTGTAATAAACTCGATGTCCTCTGGCAAAGTGTCCAGCAAACGGGCATCTTGCACGGTATTCGTATCCTCGTTGAGGATCACGAGTTCATACGTCAAGGTATCGCCAGTAGTGGCGAAAGGTGAGCTTACGCTTTTACTTAATGTGATGTTTAGCGGTGACACGGCTACCTCAACAATGTTGGATAAATGGAAACCGCCTGCTTCTCGCCCATCTGGTGCATTAAAGCGATAGTCTACCTCAGCCTGATCGACTAGTAGTACGGTTGCAGGGATGGAGGATACCAGCACTTGGAAAGTGACGGTTGCCGATTGTCCTGGTGGTATGGCTGGAGTCGGGATGCCAGAAACCGGGCTTGCACCGGGAGCTGCAATGCCGTTAATCGAGACTGTGTTGGGAAGGAATACAGAGCCGTCTGGAATATTGTCACTTACAGTAGTCGAGGCTGCAATGTTACCCGTGTTGGATACGACAATCGTGTAAGTGATGATGTCTCCGACTGTGGCATTATTGGTATTGCTTGTTTTGACTGCTGTCAGGATCGGCTGGAAGACCGAAATGGTTATCACATTAGATGTTGAGCTGCCAGTAAATACTCCGCTGGTAAAGCTAACGGATGCCTGATTAGTTAATTGTGCCGGTGTTGGCAAGAAGTCGACTCGAACCTGGAACGTAACGGTAGTAACAGCTCCTGGAGCGAGCGTACCGATGGCAATGCCAAAGCCAGGGTTTCCATCAGGGAAGGAAGTTCCGTTTATGGTAACACTGCCATTCACAAAGGAGCTTCCCGCCGCAATCATATCTGAAACCACTATATTACTGGCTGTACTGATCCCATTGTTGGAGACAGCCAGTGTGTAGGTAATGATATCGCCAATAATGGCGTCGGTAGCTGTCGTTCCTTTGACGATGCTAACGTCTGGTGAGGATACAGAGATACTAACTGAATTGGATACCGCAGATCCAGATACAGTTCTGCCATCTGGTGGTTGGAAAGTGAATGAGCCTGATGCCTGATCGACCAGTACCTGTGGATTAGGCAGAGTATTGATAACGGTTTGGAACGTTACGGATACCGTTCCGCCTGGCAACACGGATCCAACTGGAACGCCAGTTTCGATGGACAATCCAGGTTGTGGACTGCCAGCAATGCTGACACTGTTGGCAAGGAAAGTCGATCCGGCCGGGATGTTATCGCTGATGGTAAGCGCTGCTGCAATATTGCCGCTATTCACGGCCGTAATCGTGTAGGTCAGTGTATCGCCGACGGAGGCGTTAAGAGTGCTGGATGCCTTAGTAATTGCAATTAACGGTTGGAACACAGGTACGATGAATGGATCGGAAAAGGCAGTGCCAGTGAACGTTCCGCTAGTAAATGTGACGGCTGCAATATCTGTGAGCAGTGGTGGCTGCGGCAAAGACTGGACAGTCGTTTGGAAACTGACGACGAATGTATTTCCAGGTGCGACGTTTCCAATGGCAATTCCAGCAACCGGAGAGGCATTAGGGAAGGCTACTCCGTCGATTAGGACACTGCCCGGAACGAAGGAGGTACCTGCAGGAATTGTATCGGTTACAACAGTATCTGTGACTGAATCCACACCGCTATTCGTGATGCTCAGTGTATATCTGATCGTATCTCCGACTACAGCGGCTGCCAGACTGGATGTTTTCGTCACCTGAATATTAGGTGCAGACACAGCAACATTGACTGTATTGGATGTGACGGAATCACTCAGCACCCTACCATCTGGCGGTGAGTACGTAAAGTTTGCTTGCCCTTGGTCGGTCAATACAGGCGGAGTTGGCAGAGACGAGATGATAGTTTGGAAGCTCACTGTAATACTGCCTGAAGGGGCCAGTGATCCGAGCGTTATGCCTGTAACTGGCGAAGCTCCTGGTACAAGGATGCCGTTAACGACTACGCTGTTAGGCAGTAGTTCAGAACCTGCGGGAATGTTATCCGACAGCACAGGTATAACGGCAATATTTCCGGTATTGGTGAGCGTCAGGGTATAGACCAATGTTGACCCGATCTGTGTATTAACGGTATTCACGGTTTTGGTCAGGCCGATGATCGGCTGATAAACGGGCAAGGTGACCGGATCGGATTGCGAAGACGAGGTCAACGCGCCTGAAGTAAAGCTGACGGTCGCTTGATTGGTTATTTGCGGCGGCTGCGGCAGATTAACGACGGAGACCTGGAATGTAACTGCTGCCGAACCCCCTACTGCAATGGTGCCTACAGGGATACCGGAGCTTGGCGACGCAGCAGGCACCGAAGTTCCATTCACGGTTACGCTACCCGGAACAAAGCTGGTACCGGGTGGCAGTGGATCAGATACAACGGCATTGGCGACTTGACTGATTCCGTTATTCGTAGCAATCACAGTATACGTAATGGTATCTCCGACTACGGCATCTGTAGCGGAGGCTGTTTTGATAACGTCCACATCTGGCGAAGAGACCGAGACGGTCACAGACGGAGATACTGCACTTCCAGTCAGGACACGACCATCTGGAGGTTGATAGCTGTAAGCTGCGGTCGCCTGATTGACCAATGTACCTGATGCGGGCAGTGAGGTAATGACTGCCTGAAAGGTCAGAGTGACAGTCGTAGCTGCACCTATGATACCTAATGGAATCCCAACACTTGGATCTGAACCAGGTGCGGCGGTACCATTGATCACTACACTATTAGGTATAAAAGCAGCCCCTGCCGGAATGGGATCACTAAGCACGGTATCTGCGCCGATGTTTCCAGAGTTCGTAACGGAGAATGTATAGGTTACAGTATCACCAACCGTAGCTCTTCCCGTTCCCGCGCTTTTAGTTACAGTGACGATCGGTTGATACACAGGGATGGTAACGGGATTGGATACCGAAAATCCGTTAAATACACCTGAAGTAAAGCTGACGGTCGCTTCATTGGTAATGGACGCTGGCGAAGGCAGTGATTGTACGTTAAGCAAAAAGCGAATGGTGGCTCCGCCCCCAGCTCCAAGCGTTCCGACAGGAATGCCGTTTTGCGGATTGGCTGTAACAACAGGTGTACCATTGATTGTAACGCTGCCCGGGACAAAGGCAGTTCCAAAAGGAATAGTATCCGTGACGATTACGTTAGTAACAGGATCGAGTCCATTATTAAACGCAGTTATGACATAGGGGATAGAATCACCCACGACAGCGACAGCCACATCAGCTGCCTTCGTGGCGGTAACATTCGGTGATGAGATCGGAATGGATACAGGTAGGGCTGCACCATTTCCGGTCAGCATTCGTCCATCTGGTAACTGGAACGTGTAGTTCACAGTGGCCTGGTTGGTTAGTATGGAGCCAGGTGGTACTGATATGACCACGGCGCTAAACGAGACGGTTACCGTCGCACCTGGGGCAACTGAACCGATATTAATGCCTGTAATCGGGTCTGCTCCGGGAATGGGCGAACCGTTGACCAGTACGCTATTTTGATTCAGACTAAGCGAGCTGGATAACAGATCAAGCACGACCGTTTCTGCGGGCGCGTTGCCGGTATTGGTTACAGGGATGAAAAAGCCAAGTGTATTCCCTACGGTTGCACGATCTGCACTGAGGGTATTGGTCACATTCAAGATTGGCTGAAATACAGGCAGACTGACCTGATTCGAGGCGGATTGACCTGCGAAAGCCCCGGAATTAAAAGAGACCGTTGCCTGATCCGTTGACAAACCTGACGCTGGCAAGGATGTTACCGTGGTCTGGAAGGTGACCGTTACTGAGCCGGCAGCAGGGACAGTGCCTACGGATACGCCTGTGGCGATGTTGGCTCCCGGTATAGTGACACCATTGACTTGTACGGAGTTAGGTATAAAAGTAGTGCCATCAGCAATCGGGTCGATAAAGACAGTTCCCGTCACGGGTGTAATGCCGCTATTTACTGCATTAATGGTATACGTAATGGTATCGCCGAAGGCAACAGAAGTCTGATTGACCGTTTTGGTCACGGTGACATTCGGATTGGATACGGGAATGAACACCGGATTCGATTGTGCGCTCCCATTTAATGTGCGGCCGTCAGGTGGCTGGAAGGTGAATGTGGCCGAACCTTGATTTAATAGACCCAAACCAGTAGGGACAGCGTTAATGACCACTTGAAAGGTAAGGGCGACAGAAGCCCCTGCTGCAATGTTTCCGACCACTACCCCTGATTGAGGATTGGCTCCAGCAACAGGCAGACCGTTCACGGTGACGCTATTCGGTATAAAGGAGGAGCCTGATGGAATGGCATCGGTGAAGGTGGCGGTCGCTGCTAGATTACCTGTATTTTGGGCGGTGAGTGTATAGACTACGGTGTCGCCTACCGTTGCTTGACTCGTATTTGCGATTTTAACAAGACTGATAATAGGCTGGTAAACAGGGACGACAACTGTGTTAGAGAGTGATGTGAAGTTCAGTGTACCGCTGGTAAAAGAAACTGTAGCCTGATCACTCAGCTGAGGGGGGGCAGGCAGGCTGTTGACAGACACGGAAAAGGTGACGGTTGTTGACGCTCCAGCAGCGATGGAACCGATTGGTATCCCCGTTAAGGGGCTGGCTGACGGCAATGTCGTTCCATTTACAATAACCGAGCCAGGAACAAAAGTGGAGCCCGACGAGATCGTATCGTTTACCCGAACATCCGTCACGGTTTGGACTCCGCTATTGGTAGCTGTAATGGTATAAGTTATTGTATCACCGGGAACTGCGTCAGCTACCGAAGCACTTTTGCTTACCTGCACATTGGGTGATGATACAGGAATTGTGACAATATTGGACGAAACATTGCCGTTAACAATCCGGCCATCAGGCGGTTGAAAGGAAAAGCTGATATTCGCCTGGTCGGTGAGTTGGGGAGGTAAAGGCACGGAAGTAATCACCACCTGAAAAGTTGTTTGAGTCACGGCTCCAGGTGCAATGGAGCCAATAGACAGACCTGTTTCGGGACTGGCACCGGGAATAGGAACACCGTTGACAACCACACTGTTCGGTACCAGTGCTGAGCCTGCGGGAATATTGTCTGTCAATGTGGCAGCAGCTGCAATATTACCGCTGTTGGTTACTGCCACAGAGTACGTTACGATGTTCCCGACTGTGGCTGATATAGGCTCGGCGGTTTTGCTTACGCTTAATACCGGAGCGTTCAAAGCCACTGTCACCGGGTTAGATACGGATACGCCTGAAAAAGCACCGCTGGTGTAGCTGACACGCGATTGATTGGTGAGCTGCGGCGGACTTGGCAATGGAGAGGATACCATTGCTCTGAAAGTGATCGTAGCTCCCCCTCCAGCGGCAATGCTCCCAATTACGATACCTAAAGACGGATCTCCACTGGCTATTGTGGAGCCATTCAGCGTTACGCTACCCGCAGTGAATTGAGAGCCGGCCGGTATAGGATCGGAAACGACCACATTGCTCACGGTCTGGATTCCGTTGTTGAGTACGGTCAGGGTGTATAACACCGAATCACCCGGAATGGCGGTGGAACGGTCTGTAGTCTTCGAAATGGACACATTCGGCGCTGACAGAGGAATGGATAATACGTTGGACGATGTGCTATCTGTTCGCACTCGCCCATCGGGCAACGTAAAGGAAATGGCGGCGGTGGCCTGGTCTGTCAGTTGGGATGGTGTTGGAAGAGAAGCCACTACAGTTTGGAATGTCAATGTGATAGGGCTTTGCGGCGACACGGTTCCGATGAAAATACCTGCTGCTGGACTGGCTCCGGGCTGACTAACACCATTGATTACCACGCTGTTCTCCATAAATGTGGACCCGGCAGGAATAGCATCTGTCAGCGTTACAGAAGCGTTATAGTTGCCGCTGTTCGTGACCAACAATGTGTACAGAATCGTGTCGCCTATCGTAGCTGCTGTTGTATTTGCAGATTTGGCCACACTGATGCGAGGCTGATAAACCGGCACAGAGACGGTATTTGTCTGGGATGTTCCGGTAAAAGCACCGCTGGTGAAGCTGACACTGGCTGTGTTTTGCAGCGGCTGTACGGACGGAACGGCATTGACCAGCACAGCATAGGACACCTGTACGGATGCGCCTGCGCCAATGGTGCCGACTGGAATGCCACTTCTTGGGTCGGCTGTGCTCACAGGTGAACCACCGACGGTTACGCTCCCGGGTACAAATGACACGCTGCCGGGGAGTGGATCGGTGATCACGGTGTTTGTGATGGGGTCAATTCCGTTATTTACGGCGTTCACGCTGTAGGTCAGCGTTTCGCCAACACTAACGGATGTGAATCCCGCAGACTTGGTTACTGCTACGTTGGGAAGCGAAATCGATACGGAAACAATATTGGAAAGAAGCGAGCCCGAGAGGGTTCTTCCGTCTTGCAACTGATATGAATATTGGAGCAGGCCCTGATCGTTTAACCCACCCCCGGGTGGTAGGGAATCCACTGTCGTCCGGAATGAGACTGTAATTTGTGCACCAGGGCTTACGGTGCCCACTGAAATTCCCGTATTAGGATTGGCGCCTGGCACTGAGGACCCGCCGACAATGACGCTTCCGGGAATAAAGGTGGAGCCTGTCGGTACAGTTTCCGTCAAGGTTGTGTTTAATACGGCTGTTCCGGTATTAGCGATGAGAAATGAATAAGTAATCGTCCCGCCAACGCTGGCACGGTTGGAGCTTGCGCTTTTAGTAATCGTCGGCGCTGCAATAACGACTGGTATGGTTACAAGATTGGATAAAGATGATCCGGTAAAGGCCCCGGAAGTGAAGCTGACAGTTGCACGATTGTTGATCTGTGCAGGAGAAGGCAGAGAATTAATAGCTGCCCGAAATACAACCGTAACCGATGCGCCTGGAGCTAAAGTGCCGATCGGAATGCCGTTCACAGGTGTAGCAGTCGCAGAAACAGTTCCGTTCACGGTGACGCTACCAGGTACAAAGGCAACTCCGCTTGGCAGCGGATCGGTAACGACTACATTGGTCACATTGGCGATTCCGTTGTTTGTGGCGGTTATGGTAAATTGAACAGTCTCTCCGACTGCGGCTGCTGCCAGGGAAGAGGCTTTTGTCACGGTCACATTTGGTGAGGATACGGGAATGGTGAGCGTGTTGGACGTCCCGCTTCCGTTCAATACACGTCCGTCAGGCGGTGTAAAGGTATACGTGTAAGCCGCCTGATCGGTCAGCTTACCAGAGGCGGGGACCACGTTGACGAGGGTCTGGAAGGTCACGGGTATAGTAGCACCTGTATTAATCGTTCCTACTGAAAAACCAGTAGCGGGATTGGCAGCAGGCACGGAAGAGCCACCAATGGTCACACTGCCCGGTATGAAGGATGATCCGGCGGGAATGCTCTCCGAAAAGCTGAGATTTGCAGCAATGCTGCCTGTGTTGTATACCTGAAACGTGTACGTAATCGTATCTCCAACTGTAGCAGCCGTTGTATTGGCACTTTTAACCATACTGATGACGGGCTGGTAAATCGGTGTACTGGCAGTGTTGGACGGAACGTTGCCAGATATGACAGGCCCTCCAGGCACGGTTTGAAAGGAAAAGGATGCCGATGCCTGATTGCCCAGTTGGGTGTTTGCTGGCAATGAAGTGACGATTGCACGGAATGTAATGGTTACCGTGGAAGCAGGAGCTACACTGCCCACTGTGATACCTGTAGCGGGATTGGCTGTTGGCTGCGCTGTGCCCGCGACAACAACACTGCCGGGTACGAAGGTAGCCCCGGCTGGTATGGTATCGGTAAGCACTGTGTTGGAAGCACTGACGAGCCCCGTATTCGAAATGTTAACCGTATAGGTAACTGTATCGCCAATAACCAAGCCTGTAGAGCTGGCAGTTTTGGTCAGGGTCACCAGCGGAGCATTGATATCAATTTGAATGGCATTGGCATTTACAGTGTAAATGTCGCCATTTGTTGTCAGCTGGAGGACGCCTGTGGTTTGGCTGTTGAGCAGCGTGGAGGAAATATCGACATTGGTAATGTCCCAGCCTTGCCTTCCGCCCGTCACCTGCGTTCCAGGTGCCCCATTCACGGCATTAGTTGTACCGAAGGTCCCGGTCATGACCAATGTACCGTCGTCTCCGTTTATTTGAGAAGCGAAAAAATTAGTTGAAAAATTATTAGGCCCAGACAACGCAGTCAAACTGGATGTGGTAGGTCCAAACAACGCACGGTCACCAGTGATGTCCACGTCACCCTCTTGGGCGCTAATCAGCGCCCTACCGCGCAAAGTCCCCTGTACGGGCGTGGCAAAGCCACTCACCACCACATTAACCGAGCCTGTAGCGGTACTGACCCCTTCACCACCAACGCGTAGCGACAGGTTACGGAAGGGCAGAGATGGGTTATTGTACACCACAGCCAGCGTCCAGCCGGCATGGTTGGTGTTGGTGGAATCGGGAACCGTGATGGTGCCCGTCACATTTCCGACCGTGTATGCCCCTGCACCGCCTTGAATGACCAGATTTGTGACATTCGCTGTTCTCACATAGGTACTGAGACTGGTGACGTTGACTGATGTTGCAGATTCAGGACTGACCGTAGTAGATAAAGCAGGTGTCTGAAATGTGACCGGGTTGTTGGTGCTGGACAATACATTGGTACTGCCGTTGGCATAACTTCCTCCCCAAATAAGCTCAGCGTACAGCACCGTACTGCCCGCAGGGAGCACAAGGAATGCTGTCGATGAGTTACTGGTAAAGGCAGAAGTCGTGCCAAATGGATACGTGCCGAAGCGAGAGGCTGTATTGGTTGTGATGAACGCGCCAATGCTGGTCGTTGTTCCCGGCACTCCTACCGAATTAGAGCGTGCCAGCCCAAGTGTATTCCCTATAAAGGTGACAGCCCCCGTCTGGTTCGTTACGTAACGCTGAATAAAAGCCATGGATTAGCTTCCTACTTTCCATCTCTTCCAAATCCGTTATCTTGGGATCTCCGTATAGGAAGAGCCAGCTAGGCTGGGTGTAATAATCCTTTCGTATAAATTGTCTGGGTTGTAACCAGGCCTTGCATACCGCACAAGTCCATGTACCTGTTCAGCGGGAAAGGGACACCCCCTTTTTCGATAAAAATCGCTTAGCATGAAGCCCAAAATAGTTGTTTGTCAGGACGTCAGCGGAGCAATATTCGTATATGCACTCATTATTCACATATGTATGCAAGTCGATTTTAAACATACCTGTTTTCAAAGAATGACGTTATCGGGAGCGTTTTAGCGAAAAAAGAAGAATTTTGTAAAATAGCTTCGGAATGTTGGTCTCTTTTTTTACTTGGCGTTAACATATGTGCTATACTGAAGGGGCAAAGGAGGCGTGCCCTATGAACTTAACAGTACGAGGTCAACAGATCGAGGTTACCGACGCTTTGAAGGACTACGTTGATAAGAAATTCAGCAGACTTGAAAAGTATTTCGATGCACCCCCGACGTCTGATGGAAGTGTAACGTTAAGCACAACCAGAGATTTGCACACTGTAGAAGTAACCATTCCTTTGCCGGGGCTTGTACTCCGTGCCGAAGACGAGAGCGATGACATGTATGCATCCATTGATGCCGTGGTAGACAAGCTTGAGCGGCAAATTCGCAAGCACAAAACCAAGCTAAACCGAAAATTCCGTCAGGAAGGTAGTTTGAAAACCCTTTTTGCGGAAGATCCGGCAGGTGGCGTGGCTGTTGCTGAAGATGAGGATGTAGAACTGGATGAGCTGGAAGTCGTCCGCACCAAGCGTTTCTTATTGAAACCTATGGATGTGGAAGAAGCTATTCTTCAAATGAACATGGTTGGACATAATTTCTTTGTATTTTCCAATATTGACAACGAAGAAGTTAACGTAGTTTACAAGCGCAATGATGGTAAATACGGTCTGATCGAACGGGAATAGCCTGTGAAGTAGGGACTTTTCACATTTTAAAATGAATAGAACGATTTCGATTGAAGCATGCTTCATGGATATTAGGAAAATGAAAACAACACGAGCCTTATCCTTGCGAACCTGGCGGGATAAGGCTCTTTTATATGTTTTTTTGTAAATGTAAGGAAAATTCAACTTGGATAAGTGTAACCAAGTTGTGTATTTCGTGCGTCAATTGTTTTGGTATCTTTAACCGGATGCAAATCTGGAGGCTGCTTGTGTTGCGGCATGTCCTACAAACTGTTACAATTTATGCAAAGAACATCGCACGATGGGCTGGTACAGCCGGGCCTGTCAAACATATCGGGAATCAATTTCATCATGGACCCTTTCTTATTGTGAAATTGATTCTATTAATTGTTTTGCGTGAAAGGGGTAAACCATGCTAGGAATTGTTAAGAAAATCTTCGGAGATACCAATGAACGTGATGTCAAGCGTTTAATGAAGACGGTTGAACTGATCAATAAGATAGAGCCGGATTTCGAAAAGCTCTCGGATGAGGAGTTGCAAGCGAAGACGGAGGAATTTAAAGCTCGGGTCGAACAAGGGACTACGGCTGAAGAAATTTTGCCGGAAGCTTTTGCAACTGTTCGTGAAGCGTCCAAACGGGTGCTGGGTAAACGTCATTATGACGTACAGTTGCTCGGCGGTATTGCGCTGCATGAAGGTAAAATTGCCGAAATGAAAACCGGTGAAGGTAAAACACTGGTAGGAACACTGCCGGTTTATTTGAATGCTCTGTTGGGCAAAGGCGTGCACGTGGTTACGGTCAATGACTATTTGGCGCAACGTGACAGCGGAGAAATGGGACAGATTTATAACTTCCTGGGAATGTCCGTAGGCCTGAATTTGGCCAATATGGATCATGCCGCCAAGCAGGAAGCGTATGCTTGTGATATCACGTACGGTACAAACAACGAGTTCGGGTTCGATTATCTACGCGATAATATGGTGCTTTACAAAGAGCAGATGGTTCAACGTCCGTTGTACTTCTGTATCATTGATGAGGTCGATTCCATTCTCGTCGATGAAGCTCGTACACCATTGATTATTTCAGGACAAGCTCAGAAATCGACAGAGCTGTATTTCGCGGCCGACCGGTTTGTGAAGAGCCTGAATGTTGAAGAAGATTACACGCTGGATATTAAGGTGAAGTCGGTTGCTTTGACCGAAAACGGCGTATCCAAAGCTGAAAATTTCTTTGGTCTCGAAAACTTGTACGATCAGGAAAGTGTTACAATCAATCATCACATTGTACAGGCATTGAAGGCTAATGCTATTATGCGTTTGGATGTGGATTATGTCGTAGCTGACGGTGAAGTTCTGATTGTCGATGAGTTTACAGGTCGTCTGATGGCTGGCCGCCGTTATAGTGATGGTTTGCATCAAGCCATTGAAGCGAAGGAAAACATCATTGTACAAAATGAAAGTATGACGCTGGCGACGATTACATTCCAAAACTATTTCCGTATGTACCGCAAATTGGCAGGGATGACGGGTACAGCGAAAACAGAAGAAGAAGAATTCAAAAAAATATATGGTCTGGAAGTACTCCAAATTCCAACGAATCGGCCTAACCAGCGTGTAGATATGCCTGACGTTGTATACAAGAGCGTAAAAGGCAAATTCCATGCAGTGGTAGATGAAATCCTGGAGCGCAATAAAAAGAACCAACCGATATTGGTAGGTACGGTTTCTATTGAAAACTCGGAGCTTCTTTCTGAAATGCTGAAACGCAAAGGCGTTCGTCACAAAGTGCTTAACGCCAAGTATCATGCTGAGGAAGCTGAGATTATTTCCCGTGCAGGTGAAGCTGGCGCAGTTACCATCGCTACCAACATGGCTGGACGCGGTACTGACATCGTACTGGGCGAAGGCGTATCAGAACTGGGTGGTTTGCACATCATCGGTACAGAACGTCATGAATCCCGTCGTATTGATAATCAGCTTCGCGGACGTGCAGGACGTCAGGGTGATCCGGGTTCCACACAGTTTTACTTATCGCTGGGCGATGAGTTAATGAAGCGTTTTGGTGCGGACAACGTACTGAATATGATGGAGCGTTTGGGCTTCGAGGAAGACCAACCTATCGAGAGCCGTATGATTACACGTGCTATCGAATCAGCTCAAAAACGTGTCGAAGGCAACAACTTTGATCAACGTAAAGTCGTTCTCCAGTATGATGATGTAATGAACCAGCAGCGTGCTATTATTTACAAGCAACGCCGTGAGGTGCTGGAATCAGAGAACATCAAGGAAATTGTGTTTGACATGATCAAGCCTGTCATTGAGCGCGTCGTGGAAGCTCATTGCGGCGATGACATTCCTGAAAACTGGGAACTTGAAGAAGTAGCAGAGTATGTAAACAACAACCTGCTTGAGGAAAATACACTTACGCGTGACGACCTGTGGGGGAAAGAAAAAGAGGAGATCGTGGATATGATCTTCGAAAAAGTGACCAACAGATACCACAGCCGTGAAGAAATGATTGGCGAAGATATGGTACGCGAGTTCGAGAAAGTTATCGTACTGCGTGCAGTCGATAGCAAATGGATGGACCATATTGATGCTATGGATCAATTGCGTCAAGGTATTCACTTGCGTGCTTACGGCGGTACCGATCCGCTGCGCGAATATCAATTTGAAGGCTTCGAAATGTTCCATGCTATGATTGCTAGCATCCAAGAGGAAGTAGCGACATACATCATGAAAGCACAAATTGAATCCAATCAAGAGCGTCAAGCTGTCATCGACGAAGACAAAATCTCGACGAGTGGTGAACCCGCGGCTCCTAAAAAGAAATCCGCTCCTTCGCGTCCGCGTAGAAAATAACGGATTGAAATTAAGGGAGAGATCTTGAGATACACTATTCCCTGCAGTGCATATAATGGCAGGCGGCAGTTCAACCACTGACCGTCGGCCATTTTGTGCCATACAGGGGTGAGATTGATGTGTTCAACTTATAGCTCTCTGTTGGAGGATCAGTTTGAATATTGGTGAATGGCTAGATTGCTCTCAATTCTTTTAAAACAATTATGACAAGCAAGCAGGTATCTGCTTGTTTGTCAGTTAATTGAGCAGTTAATCTGGCTCACATAACCAGAGCCAGTTATTTAAAAAGCAGTTTGACTTTACGGTGTTTACGGCGGTCGGTAGCGAAGCGGAGGATTTGAATCTGGAGAAGCGTCAGCGATCGTAAGATCAAATCATTCGCGTAGCGTCTCCTCACCCAGCCGTAACTCACAACGCTCCACTCCCCCTAACCATATATTAAAAGGAGAATGACATCATGATTGATCCAAGTGTAAAGCATGATTTGCGAGAAATAGGCAAGAAACTAACAAACCTTAGGGGGTCTCTTTGACTTAGATCTCAAACAGGAAATGATCGCAAACTTTGAAGTAAAGATGGCTGCACCTGACTTTTGGGATGATAATGATAAGGCTCAAGGTGTAATTGCAGAAATGAATGCTGTTAAGTCATCAGTAGACAGCTATGAACAGCTTCGTCAGGAATATGAAGACGCTGGTATGATGGCTGAGTTGGCTGATGAGGAAGGCGATGAAACACTGGCTGGAGAGATCGAGAACAGTGTCACTTCTCTGCTGAGCAAGCTTCAGGAGTTTGAATTGCAATTGCTTTTGAATCAGCCGTATGACAAACTTAATGCCATTCTAGAGTTGCATCCGGGAGCAGGCGGAACTGAGTCCCAAGACTGGGGGCAAATGTTGCTACGGATGTATACACGCTGGGCTGAAAAACGGGGCTTTAAGGTAGAGACCCTGGATTATCTAGCGGGTGATGAAGCAGGGATTAAGAGTGTAACACTATTGATTAAAGGCTATAATGCCTACGGCTATCTGAAAGCGGAGAAAGGCGTGCATCGGCTGGTTCGTATCTCTCCATTTGATTCCTCCGGCCGTCGGCATACATCGTTCGTATCCTGTGATGTGGTGCCGGAAATTGCGGATGATGTGGACATTGAAATCCGCACGGAAGATCTTAAAATTGATACGTACCGGGCCAGTGGTGCGGGCGGTCAGCATATTAATACGACCGATTCAGCCGTTCGGATTACGCATTTACCTTCCGGTATTGTCGTGACCTGTCAGAATGAACGTTCCCAGATCAAGAACCGAGAGCGTGCCATGACGATGCTCCGTTCCAAGCTCTACGAGCGTAAGATCGAAGAGCAACGTCAGCAATTGGACGAAATCCGCGGAGAACAGTCCGATATTGCATGGGGAAGCCAAATTCGCTCCTACGTGTTCCATCCATACAGCATGGTTAAGGATCACCGTACTAGCGTGGAGACTGGCAACGTAGGAGCTGTCATGGATGGCGATCTCGATCCATTCATCGATGGTTACCTGCGCAGCCAAATTAAGCTGGACGCAGAATAATAGCCTGTACGTTTTCCTACAGTCCGCAGACCATGTGCCTGCGGACTGTAGGAATTTTTGTGTAACGGTATTTTTTAACTAAAGGAGAACACGAATGATGTTTCAATTGAATCCTCCCGCTGCCCGCCGAAGACGACGCAAGCCTCTGATTGCCGCCAGCGGACCCGCACGCAACGTGACCGATATTTTACTGATTATACTCGGCTCTTTCATTACAGCGCTGACCTTTAACATGTTCTTGCTCCCAAACCGGATTGCATCCGGGGGTGTATCGGGCTTGTCAATCTTGGGCGAGGACCTGTTTGGCCTGGAACCAGCCTATACGCAGTGGGGAATGAATATTCCGTTATTTATAGCAGGGGTCCTGCTGTTAGGGAAAAAATACGGTTTACGTTCTCTGCTGGGAAGTATTATGCTCCCGCTGTTCGTTTATGTGACGAAGGACTGGGCAGTACCGACAACAAATCCGTTGCTGGCTTCGCTATATGGTGGAATCGGAGTAGGATTGGGTTTAGGTACCGTGTTTCGGGGCAGGGGCTCGACGGGTGGACTGGCTATTTTGGCGCAGATTATTCAAAAGTATACGGGTTTTAGTCTTTCTCTCTGTGTCATGTTGATGGATGGCACGGTGATTACACTGGCTGGTTTCACCCTCTCGCCGGAACGGGCGCTGTATGCATTGATCGGCTTGTTTGTAACGGGCAAGGTCATTGATGCCGTGGAAATGGGACTGAGCTACTCCAAAGTGGCTTACATCATATCCAATCAGAAAGAAACGATCACGCAGGCTATTTTGCAGGATTTGGACCGGGGATTGACAGAGCTGGCGGGACGGGGCGGCTACACGAACGAAGAACGTCCTGTGCTTATGGTTGTAGTCGGACAAAACGAGGTAACTCGCCTTAAAACGCTCGTCCGCTTGGTAGACCCAGAAGCCTTTGTGATTATTAGTAATACTCGTGAGGTATTGGGTGAAGGGTTTAAGAAGGAAAGCTGAAACCAAGAGGGCCTTCTGGAGGCATGCTCTTAACTGAATCCATGCAGGAGAGCCCACTACATTAGTGGGCTCTTCTCTCTTCAGAATGGCTTTACTAGATTCTTTTTACTAATCGTTCAAGCCAATTTGCCGTTTGTCCTTGATTGAAATACGAGGTTGGCGTCCCTTTTACGCCTGTTTTCACCATGAATAGACCGCCTGCTAAGGGTTGATCGGCACTATTATCATCTTGAGCAGTCGTAATATATAACTCATCCAGATGTTCACCGCCAAAAGCGCACGAAGTCACACAATTGACGGGGAGTGACACCTCAGCAATCACTTCTCCATGAGCAGGATGGATACGGGAGACCCGTTTACCGCCCCATCTCGCGATCCACAACATGCCCTCTGCATCGATTGTCATGCCATCTGGATACCCTTCACTTTCATCCAATCTAGCCACCAGTTGCTTATTCCTAATCGTGCCTTGTGCCACATCGTAATCGAAGGAGACGACCTCCAATGTTGGAGTATCAATGTAATACATTGTACGATGATCTGCGCTCCAGGCTAATCCATTAGATATGGAGGCTTTATCAATCAGTAAGGAGACATGACCTTTTGTGCTCAAGCTATACAGTGCCCCTTGCGCGTGTTCGTCATTTAGGCTCATTGTTCCTGCTAAAAAACGCCCTGCAGGATCGCATTTTCCATCATTAAAACGATTACCTGGTCTACCTTCCTCTGGATCATGAATCAATACTTTGGCCCCTGTCTCAATATCCAAACAATATAGACCGCTAATCAGCGCTACGATCACTTTATTTTTGAGATAAGGTACAACTGCACCAATATGTTCACCAACATCTATTGTACGATCTGTGCACGTAGAAGGATCATAGATATGCAATTGAAAGCCTTCAATATCGACCCAAAATAAACGCTGAAACCGCTGATCCCAGCTGGGACCCTCGCCTAACTTTGCTTTTGCATCTATAACGATATTTGCTGTATATGTTTCGATGTGTAGCACTCCTAACGTTTTGGTTTATTTTCGACCCAATTATCCGCTTCAGCGGCTCCTCTGCGCAGATTCACTAGATGCAGCCCATGTGATTTGCTCTTGTGTGTAGTGCTGCGTGTACTCCCTTCATGTTCAACAAGCTCATATAGTGCAGCAAATGACCAATCGGGATGAATACCAATATGTGAAATAATTTAAAGGGAATATCCCCCTTTTCTTTATGCAAAACGGCAGACTGTATTCAAGAGGCCCTCTGTCTATTTTTTATTTCCTTTATTATAGCCTGTACTGCCTGCCCGTCAAAAGAATAGGTAAGAGCGCATATTTTAAATTTGGAGGAATAACATGACATGAGGTGTTGTATTTATATGAATAGAGTCGTATAATAATACATATTTCATAGGAACGGAATGGAGGAAGGTCTGTGAGCAGCAAGTTAAAAGTGGCAATTGTCGGTTCCACCGGGTATGGCGGTGTGGAGCTGATTCGTTTTCTGGTTCATCATCCGCAAGTAGAGATTGTATCTGTTATTTCTTCATCCAGCGCGGGTGTCCCAATCAGTGACGGGTTTCCACATCTGACGGACATTGTGGTGCAGGATTTGGACGGTGTCGAAGTCCACGAAATTGCTGCCAAGGCCGATCTGGTTTTCACTGCTACGCCATCGGGCGTTAGTACTAAGTTAGTGCCGCAGCTTCTTAATGCCGGACTGAAGGTCATTGACCTTTCCGGGGACTTCAGGCTTCGAAGCGGGGAAACGTATGAAGCATGGTATAAAAAGCCTGCGGCTTCACCCGAGTATCTCAAGCAAGCAGTATACGGACTCAGTGAGGTGTATACAGAAAAGCTGGCGGGCGTTTCTTTTATTTCTAATCCAGGCTGTTATCCGACCGCAACATTGCTGGGCATTATTCCTGCGCTGAAAGCGGATTGGATTGACCATCGGTCGCTGATTGTAGATGCCAAATCCGGGGTATCCGGCTCAGGTAGGGGCACAAGCCTCGTTTCGCATTATGCGGAAATGAACGAGAATTTTAAGGCTTATAAGGTGAATAAGCACCAGCACATCCCTGAGATCGAACAGGTACTGGGTGATATTAAGGGCGAGGACGTTACGATTACGTTTACGACACAGCTTGTTCCCATGACCCGAGGAATTATGAGTACAATTTATGTCACGCTGAAGGGTGACCATACAAATCAGGATCTTATCGGGTTATACCGGGATTATTATAAAGGGCATCCTTTTGTCCGTGTACGTGGCGAAGGTATATGGCCAGCAACGAAGGAAGTATTGGGTTCGAATTACTGCGACATCGGTTTTGCAGCAGATGCTCGAACCGGGCGCCTTACGATTATTTCCGTCATTGATAATGTTGTGAAGGGTGCCGCCGGACAGGCGATTCAGAATTTAAATTTGATGATGGGATGGGAGGAGAACCTCGGGCTGGGCTTCATACCGGTATATCCGTAAGTAGCAAGTAACCGCAACATGGATACGGAAACGTCAGCGAGCGGAATTTCGAATACAGGCAGCTGTCATTCATCGAATATGTTGCGAACGAGGGCACATAATTATGGGCAAAGTAGAGTTTACAGTAGTAAACGGAGGCAACATCGTAACTCCGCGTGGCTTTACAGCCGGGGGATTACACTGCGGACTGAAAAATTCGAACCGCAACGATATGGGCGCGATTCGTTGCGAGGTAGAAGCGACAGCTGCTGCGGTGTACACCACCAATGTGTTTCAGGCTGCACCGCTGAAGGTGACCCGCGAGAGCTTGGCAGATGGCCGATTGCAGGCAGTAGTGGTGAACAGCGGGAACGCCAACGCCTGCACGGGACAACAAGGAGAGCAGGATGCCTACGCTATGCGTTCGGCTGCGGCTCATGAACTGGGTGTTGCTGAGAGCAATGTAGCCGTCGCCTCGACGGGCGTGATCGGCGAGCATTTGAAAATGGATTGTGTACTTGGCGGTATATCCTCCTTACCTGACCGTATGAACGGGGCAAACGATGGAGCAGAGCAATTTACGCAAGCCATTCTGACAACGGATTTAGTTAAAAAGGAAGCGTGTGTGGCGGTTGAAGTGGACGGTGTGACCGTACACATCGCTGGGGCGGCCAAGGGCTCGGGCATGATACATCCGAATATGGCAACAATGCTCGCTTTTATGACCTGTGATGCAGCGATCGGACAGACGGCGCTTCATCAACTATTAAAGCAGGCAACGGATACCAGCTTTAATATGATTACGGTGGATGGGGATACGAGCACGAACGATATGCTAATCGCCATGGCGAGCGGACTGGCTGGCAATCGTGAGCTGAACGTTGGGCATCCCGATTGGGACGCTTTTGCCGAGGCGTTCACCTATATCTGCCGAGAGCTGGCGAAGGCAATTGCTCGCGATGGAGAGGGTGCTACGAGGCTAGTAGAGGTGTCTGTAAGCGGAGCGGTAAGCGATGCGTCCGCTCAAGCGATAGCTAAGACGGTGGTTGGGTCCAGTCTGGTCAAGTCAGCCGTCTTCGGAGCAGATGCGAATTGGGGACGGATTATTGCGGCCGTAGGGCGTGCTGGAGAGCCCGTTAATCCAGATACGGTAGATATTCGCTTGGGTGATATTGTTGTGCTAAGCCAATCGAGTCCGGTCGCTTTTGACGAAGAAGAGGCGCTAGCCTATTTGAGGGGAGATACGGTGCAAATTATTGTTGATTTGCATCACGGGAACGGAACGGCTACAGCATGGGGCTGTGACTTAACCTATGATTATGTGCGGATAAACGCTGCTTATCGGACATAGAGACCAGAATAAAATACGGATTGAATAAGGATTGTAGATAATAGAAGCAACGAGCGGATAGAAGTCCAGTATCATTTGAAAATTGCACGGATATGCAGAGAAGAAAAGGAGAGATGATATGCAATCGGCAGTGGAACACGCGGATCAAGCGAATCATGCGGGAGTGGCACGTCGTAATTTTGTGATGAAATGCGGAGGAAGTACGCTGGCTGCGTTACCTGATTCCTTTTTTGAAGATTTGGCGCGTTTGCAGTCGGAAGGTCTTCAACCTGTCATTGTACATGGCGGTGGCCCTGCGATTTCCGACAACTTGGCGAAGCTGGGGATCGAAACAGAGTTTATTCATGGATTACGCAAAACGACCGAACCTGTGCTGGATGTCGTGGAAATGGTACTGGCAGGCAGCATTAACAAGCAGATTGTACGTAGAATAGGGATGCATGGGGGCCGAGCGTTGGGGTTGTCGGGCAGTGATGGCTATTTAATCGAAGCCAAGCCTGTGTCGAACGCCGCTGAGGTCGGTTGGGTCGGAGAGGTAACATCCGTTCAAGCCTCGATTATTACAGGTGTACTGGATATGGACTATATGCCTGTTATTGCACCCATCGGGATTGATCGATCTGGTCAGCGTTACAACATTAATGCGGATACAGCGGCGGGTGCGGTAGCCTCTCATCTGGGGGTCAGTCGGATGATCGTCGTTACAGATGTACCAGGCATATTGAAGAAGTATGGCGGAGAAAAGAAAGTGCTGGACTCTATCACCGTACAGGAGATTGAGGATATGATCAGCACAGGTGAAATATATGGTGGTATGATCCCGAAAGTGAGAGCGGCTATTGCCTGTATCCACGGCAAAGTGAAGGAAGTCGTCATTGTGAACGGTAGCGAACCGCAGGTACTAAGCCGTGTGCTGGGCGGAGAATCGATTGGAACACGCATCGTGCGTATGCAGTAATTACAATATATAGCTCGACCTATATAACCAAACGATAAAGGAGCGTGAACATAATGAGTAAGGAACCGAATACGCTGGTGAGCGAGGAAATGCCAAGTACGGATGGAAGCGGAGTGCAAATGGAAAAGGTTTCGGCAAAAGCACAGACAGAAAGCTCCCTTTTTCCAACCTACGCAAGATACCCGCTTACACTGGTGAAAGGACAAGGGAGCTGGCTGTGGGACGATCAGGGCAAGCGTTATCTGGATTTCATGTCAGGCATTGCCGTTACCAATCTCGGCCATGCGCCTCAAGCAGTAGCTGAACGATTGAAAAAACAGATCGATGAATTGTGGCATGTATCCAATCTGTTTCATATTCCGGGGCAAGAACGGGCTGCTGCCTTGCTGACAGCAAATAGCAGCGCAGATGCCGTGTTTTTCTGCAACAGCGGGGCCGAAGCGAACGAAGCTGCAATTAAGCTGGCGCGTCGTTACCACCAGAAGGTAAAGCAGACCGGTCGCTACGAAATCATTACGTTCACGCAATCCTTTCACGGACGGACGCTGGCAACCTTGACCGCTACGGGTCAGGACAAAGTAAAAGAGGGTTTTTTACCGCTTCCTGCTGGGTTCAAAAGTGTTCCGCTTCATGATCAGACGGCGCTTGAAGCAGCCATTAGTGAGCACACGGCGGCAATTATGCTGGAAATGGTGCAGGCTGAAGGCGGTATGTATCCGGTAGACCCTGCTTTCGTAGACGTGATTACAAAGCTGTGCCGTGAGCATGGTTTGCTGCTGATCATTGACGAGGTGCAAACAGGTATGGGACGGACGGGCAAACTGTTTTCCTTTGAGCATTATGGCATAGAGCCGGATATCTTTACATTGGCGAAAGGACTGGGCAGTGGTTTCTCTGTGGGTGCGATGCTAGGCAAAGGATATTTGCGTGAAGCGTTCACAGCGGGCAGTCATGGTTCTACCTTTGGAGGTACGCCACTTGCTATGGCAGCGGTTCAAGCTACTATTGAAACGATTATTGATGACAAGCTACCAGAACGTGCAGCTGAGATGGGAGATTACCTTTTCCATAGTCTGCAAAAGCAGCTTGGAGATAGCCCTTTTGTAAAGGATATCCGTGGAAAAGGTCTGATGGTTGGTATTGAGTGTGCGGAACCGGTAGCGGAGCTTGTTTTGGCAGGACAGAAGAAGGGCATTCTGTTCATTACAGCAGGACCAAACGTGATTCGTCTGTTGCCTAACTTGTATGTAACGAAAGACGAAATAGATCAGGCTGTAACCTTGATTGCTGAATTGTTTCGGGAGCATGTGGCTTAGTGTAAAGGCCAAATTATCATAGACTAGAGTGTAAAAGGAGACGATAGCATGAGCCAGAGCGGCGCACTGCAGCAGATGAATTTGAAAGGACGGGACTTCCTGGAGCTGGACGATTACTCTCCAGAGGAAATCCAGTATTTAATTGATCTCGCCATTGAAATTAAGCGTAAGCACAAAAACGGGGAAACTTATCAGCCGCTAAAAGGGAAAACGCTCGGACTGATTTTCGAAAAATCCTCTACACGTACACGGGTATCTTTCGAAGTCGGTATGTATCAATTGGGCGGGCATGCCCTTTTCCTCAGCAAAAATGACATTCAACTGGGACGCGGCGAACCGATTAGCGACATGGCTCAAGTCATGTCACGTTATCTGGATGGCATTATGATTCGTACCTTTGGACACGATAATGTGGTAGAGTTGGCACGTTATGCGTCCGTTCCTGTGATTAATGGATTGAGTGATTTGGCGCATCCATGCCAAGTACTAGCCGATTATCAAACCTTGTATGAGCAAAAGGGTAAGCTAAAAGGGCTCAAATTGGCTTACATCGGAGACGGTAACAATATGGCTCATTCCCTCTTAATTGGGGGAGCAAAGCTTGGAGTGCATGTGTCCATTGCAAGCCCAGTTGGATACGAGCCGGACCCGAGTGTGGTCGCAGCTTCCCGTGAAATTGCCAAACAGACAGGGAGTGAGATCGTTATAACCCAGAGTCCGCAGGAAGCAGTGCAAGATGCGGATGCGATCTACACAGATGTGTGGGCGAGCATGGGGTTTGAGGAAGAGCAGAAGGAGCGGGAGCTTGCTTTTGCCGACTTTCAGGTGAATGAGGAGCTGGTCAAGCTGGCGAAGCCGGATTATTTATTCCTGCATTGTCTCCCTGCGCATCGTGGGGAAGAAGTAAGCGCAGGCGTAATCGATGGTCCGAATTCGGTCATCTTTGATGAAGCAGAGAATCGTCTGCATGCGCAAAAAGCACTGTTAGTTGCTTTAATGGCATAAGATTTAAGATTGATAGGTATTGATAGGTAAAGAAGATAAAGGCTAGAAGCATTCGGGGAGGACTTCAACAATGGCAAAAGAAAAAATCGTACTCGCATATTCCGGCGGTCTGGATACGTCGGTCATTCTGAAATGGCTCAAAGAAACTTATGATGCTGAAATCATCGCATTCACCGCAGATATCGGTCAAAAGGAAGAACTGGACGGTTTGGAGGAAAAAGCACTCGCTACAGGGGCTTCCAAAGTGTACATTGATGATCTGCGTGATGAATTCGCCAAGGATTTTATCTATCCGATGTTTCAGGCGGGTGCTTTATATGAAGGACAATATTTGCTCGGAACGAGTATTGCACGTCCATTGATCGCTAAGCGGATGGTCGATATTGCGATTGCCGAGGGAGCAACAGCCATTGCTCACGGGGCAACAGGCAAAGGTAACGATCAGGTACGCTTCGAGCTGAACGCGGCGGCGTTGACGCCGGATATCAAGGTGATCGCACCTTGGCGGCTGGAAGAGTTCCGCAATCAGTTCCCGGGCCGTGCAGAAATGATTGCCTATGCGGAAAAACACGACATTCCGGTAACTGCTTCTGCAGCCAAGCCATACTCCATGGACCGTAATCTGCTGCATATCAGCTATGAAAGCGGCGTGCTGGAGGACCCTTGGTTTGATCCAAGTGCTCCTGAAAATAAAGGAATGTTCTTGCTCAGCAACGCGCCTGAGGACGCTCTTGATGAAGCAGAATATTTGGAGTTGGAATTTGAAGCAGGTAACTGTGTCGCTTTGAACGGAGAACAGCTAAGTCCATTGCAAGTGATGGAAAAACTGAATGAGCTCGGCGGCAAGCATGGTATCGGACGTGTGGATATGGTAGAGAACCGTTTTGTCGGCATGAAAAGTCGGGGAGTCTATGAGACTCCGGGCGGTACGATCCTGTTCACAGCTCACCGCAAAATGGAATCCATCACGATGGATCGCGAGGTTATGAATCTGCGTGATAGTCTGATTACCCGTTATGCTACCTTGGTTTATAACGGTTTCTGGTTCGCACCGGAACGTGTCGCTTTGCAGGCCCTGGTTCATGAGAGTCAGAAAAATGTCAGTGGTACCGTGCGTGTGAAGCTGTACAAAGGCAACGTTATCGGTGCAGGCGTTAAAAGCCCGGTTAGCTTGTACAACCCGGACATTGCAACCATGGAAGCCGACCCGACACAAGCCTACGATCAAGGCGATGCAACAGGCTTTATCCGCTTGAATGCTCTGCGTTTGAAGGTCAACGCGGGCGTAACACAAAATCATAAATAATAATGTAACCTAAAAAAATGTACGGAATGCGGGCCGTTCTTGTCCAAACGACGAGGGCGGCTTGTATTGCAGAGAGGGGATCATGCAATGAGTAAGCTATGGGGCGGACGCTTTACGAAGCAAACGAATAAGCTGGTAGAGGAATATACGGCTTCTATCGGGTTTGATCAGGCATTGGCGGAAGAAGATATTCAAGGCAGTTTGGCTCATGTGGCCATGCTGGGGAAATGCGGAATTATTCCGCAGGAGGATGCAGACACGATCAAGGAAGGACTGCACACGGTCCTGGAGCGTATCCGCCGTGGGGAAATTGAATTTTCCGTTTCGGATGAGGATATTCACATGAATATCGAAAAAAATTTAATCGAGGCCATTGGTCCGGTCGGAGGTAAGTTGCACACTGGGCGCAGTCGTAACGATCAGGTAGCAACGGATATGCACTTGTATTTGCGAGGACGTGTGGTATCGCTGGTGGGTATGCTGCATGACGTACAAGCTGCATTAATCGGCCAGGCAAAGGATAATCTGAACACGATTGTACCTGGATATACACACTTGCAGCGTGCGCAGCCTATTTTATTTGCACATCATCTGCTGGCGTATGTGTCTATGCTGGAGCGTGATATTGACCGACTCAAAGACAGCTATAAGCGGATTAACGTGTTGCCGCTCGGTGCTGGCGCTTTGGCCGGGACCACTTTTCCGATCGACCGTCACTTTGTAGCCGAGCAGCTGGGATTTGATGGTGTATATGAAAATAGCCTTGATGCCGTCAGCGACCGAGATTTTATCGTAGAGTTCCTGGCTGGCGCCTCGCTGATTATGACGCATTTGTCTCGTCTGAGCGAAGAATTGGTGCTATGGAGCAGCACGGAGTTTGGTTTTGTCGAGCTGGATGATGCTTTTTGCACAGGCAGCAGCATTATGCCACAGAAGAAAAACCCGGACGTACCGGAGCTGGTACGTGGTAAAACCGGACGTGTCTATGGAAACCTCGTCGGCTTGTTGACTGTATTGAAATCCTTGCCGCTGGCATACAACAAGGATATGCAGGAGGACAAGGAAGGGATGTTCGATACCGTTGCCACGCTGGAAGGAGCCTTGCAACTGTTCGCACCGATGATCGCCACGATGAAGGTGAACAAGGATCGTATGCGTCAAGCGGTCAATCAGGATTTTTCCAACGCAACGGATATTGCGGACTTCCTGGTCGGCAAAGGGCTTCCATTCCGTCAGGCGCATGAGGTCATTGGCAAAACCGTACTGTATTGCATCCAGCATGGAAAATACTTGCTTGATCTGACACTGGACGAATTCCAGCAGTTTTCGGATCTGTTTGACGAATGTATCTATGAGGTACTTCAACCAGAAGCGGTAGTGAATGCACGGAATGTATATGGTGGAACCGCTACCGGGCAGGTACAGGCAGCTATTGGGCGCAGTGAACAGCTCCTGGCGAATACATCAACATGGTTTGAAGGGCACAAGCCGAAAAATTAATCAGTAAAGAAAGATATTATTCTCTTGCATAGCAGCGGGATGCTGTGTAAAATCAAATTTTAAGGAATTAGCAATCTAAGTTTCAAAGGCACCGTTCGCGGTGTCTTTTGTGTTTTTTGGGGCATTAATTCATAGTTCCAAATACCTATTAATACACTGGTGTGAAAGTTTCTAGAATTTACATTTTTGTATACTACACCTATGATGATTATGGTAGAATAGCACTAAGTTTTTCATCGAATTACCAATTCAATAGGACAAGAACTATATTCAATAAATAAATGTCAAGTTACTAGGGGCTCTTTTGATCAGGCGAATTTCATAAATGTGTAAATGAAGGGCTTGAATGAGAACATAGGTATGTCCTGGTTTTTTAGGAGAACGATAAGTAAAAGCTCTAAAGTAGCGACGTAGCTGAAGGCAGAGTCGGGATGATCCAGGGAGGTATTATGAGAACTAAAAGGACAGCGCGTCAGTTAAAGAGCGCTTGGATCGGTTATCGCGCTTCTGAAGCCGATCAACTGATATCTTCATTGCATGAGGAACGGGTGCAAGCGGAGGAGTTACTGCGTGAGGAGCGGGAACTTTTCCACGCGGCGCTGGAACGGAAAAAGCAGCGGGATGCGGAGTTAAAGCAGCTGCTTGCGGATGCGCTTGCGGAAGAGCGGCGCTGGATTGAAAGGGCGGGAATTCATGGGCGACAAGCTTAGGTGGCAGGTTGGAGGAGTTTCAATTCGCCAAACCAAGAGAAGAATAAAAGAAGAGCGTCAGCGAATCGAACAACTGCAACAACAGCTAGAGGCTCAGCGGTCAGAGCAGGCCCCGGTGCTGTACAAGCTTGATTTTCATATCGAAGAGTTGGAACGGCGACTTCAGGATACAGAACTTCGTATCCAGGCGATACAGAACGCCAATGATACAGCAGCAGCTGTGGAACAATTGCTGGATGAAGGGTTACAGGATGGACAAGTGCAGGAGGCTCAAGTCCAATATGCATCTGGGCAGGAACAGGTAGCGGCAGGAACCGCTGTGGGCGCTGCTTCCAGTATCTCTAGTACGGAAGGCGAAGAGGCCGCAAGAGGAACGCAGAGCGGACGAAACGGCAAGGCCCGTCTGGGGGATCAACTGGTGGAGAACGGGATGATCACCCGCGATCAGCTGACAGATGCCATCCGCAACCAGAAGCGCTACGGTGGCAGGCTGGGCGATATTCTTGTAGAAATGGGCTTCATTACGGCTGAGCAGCTCCAGGAACAGGTTGACGGCGACGAGTCCAAGGAGCGCTTAGGCGATATGCTGGTTCGTTCCGGTTATATATTACCGGAACAACTGGAGCGCGCACTGGAGTTCCAGGCGAAGAGCGGCGGACTACTGGGAGACATCTTGCTGTCATTGCAAATGCTGGAACCTGCCGATCTGTACCGCGCGATTGCTACACAAAACCGAATCGGGCGTATTGGTGAGGAGCTCGCGCTGGATGCGGCGTACAAACTACCCGAGCAAGTGGCAATGGCTTATGGCGTGGTCGTCATCCATCAATATATGAACCGTTATATTGTGGCGGTCAGCGATCCACTGCCAGAAGAGCGACGCTTGAAGCTGGAGGAAATTTTGGGTATGCCGGTAGAGCAGGTGCTTGCTACGAAGGAAGAGATGGAGCAGCTCTGGGGTAAAATCTACGGTGAAGAAATGATGCAGGAGAGCACGACCGGGCTATTGGAAAAAGAACCACACAATTCAGCACGGACGACCTTTACAAAGGGACAGCTCTGGGTGTTCGCGGCCATGGGTATGATTACACTGCTCGGTCTCCTCTGGAACAGTTGGAAAACGGTGTTGATCATCAATATGATGATTCAGCTGTTTTATTTTGCCATGACGCTATTTAAATTTGGCATCATTTATCTCGGTTCCCGGCGTGGGGCGCAGCTTCGTTTTACGAAGGAAGAGGTTGACGCCATGGATGAAAAGAAACTGCCGATCTATACCATTCTTGTACCTATGTATAAGGAAGCGGGCGTGCTTCCGATGTTATTGCGGAATTTGGAGCAACTGGATTATCCAAAGTCCAAGCTGGATGTGCGGCTGCTGATTGAAGAGGACGACATAGAGACGATTGAGCTACTTCGGGAAATGAAGCTACCGGCCTATTACACGACACTAGTCGTTCCAGACGGTTTGCCGAAAACCAAGCCGAAGGCATGTAATTACGGACTTATTCGGGCACGTGGCGAGTTTGTCGTGATTTACGATGCTGAGGATCGTCCCGACGCTGATCAGCTTAAAAAGGTCATTGCAGCGTTCGATTCACTCCCTGAGCATTATGCGTGTATTCAGGCGAAGCTCAACTATTTTAATAGTACACAAAATCTGCTGACCCGCTGGTTCACTCAAGAATACAGTATGTGGTTCGAGTTACTGCTACCGGGTATTATGCAGTTAGATACCCCAATTCCGTTAGGCGGCACATCCAATCATTTTCGGGTATCTGTATTAAAAGATATTAATGCGTGGGACCCCTACAATGTAACCGAGGATGCCGATCTGGGCATACGTCTGTATAAAGGCGGCTACAAAACGGCTATTGTCGATTCCCGCACATGGGAGGAAGCTAACAGCCGCGTGGGCAACTGGATTCGTCAGCGGTCACGCTGGATCAAGGGGTATATGCAGACATGGCTGGTTCATATGCGCAATCCGGTTAAGCTGGTGCGCGAAGTGGGCTGGAAAGGCTTTTTCGGCTTTCAGGTGATGATTCTGGCAACTCCGATGTTGCCGTTGCTGAATCCGATTTTTTGGGGGTTGCTTATTTTATGGTTTGGCTGGGAGTTGTCCTTTATTCCCAAGCTATTCCCGGGTTATGTGTATTACCTGGCCAGCGCGGAGTTTTATATCGGTAACTTTCTGTTCGTATTCAGTAATGTGGCCGGAATGTATTGGGTCATCGGGGAACTGGAAGAGCGCGGTGAACGAACATTTTCATACGCGATGGTCAAATACGGGCTACTCTCGCCGTTATATTGGGTACTTATGAGTATAGCTGCGGTGAAAGCCGCTTGGCAGCTCATTACCAAGCCGTTCTATTGGGAGAAGACCACGCATGGTCTGACCGATATGCACGACTTGGATGATACCCCGGCACAGTCCTCCTGAATATGAAGAAAGAAGGAGCAAGAATGGAGACAAAAACACCTTTTTTATCCGTCGTCATTCCCATGTACAATGAAAGCTCGCATCTCGAGCGTTCACTTAAGGTAATTGATGGGGTATTGTCTGTTGTCACCTCACGCTATGAGCTCATCATAGTAGATGATGGTTCCAAAGACGATACGTGGCTTAAGCTGTCCGAATTGTCCCGTCGTATGCCCTCTTTGCTCGCGCTCCGGCTGAGTCGGAATTTCGGTAAGGAGCTGGCGTTGTGCGCAGGTCTGGAAAATGCCTCTGGCGATGCGATTATTGTCATGGACGGTGATTTGCAGCATCCTCCTGAAATGATTGGAGAAATGGTACGTTTATGGCAAAATGAAGGTTATGATTTGGTCGAATGTGTGAAAGAATTTCGGGGAGAAGAGTCGGTGGGCAAAAAGCTCGGTGCTTCATTGTTCTACGCGACCCTGAACCGCTTGACAGGCTTTAATCTCAAGGATGCTTCCGATTATAAGCTACTGGATCGACGAGTGGTGGATGCCTGGATGGCGATGCCAGAGCGGATGCCGTTTTTCCGCGGGATGACAGCCTGGCTAGGTTTCCGTAAAACCCAGATCTCATTCCGGGTGGCTCCACGCGAAGAGGGGCCAAGCCGCTGGAGTCCGTTAGGGCTGATTCGACTGGCAGCAGAAGCGATCGTTTCATTCTCGACAGTACCGTTGCGGGTAGTAAGTCTGATGGGCCTCATTTTTATGCTGATTTCAGTCGTATTGGGGATTCAGACCTTAATGCGCAAATTAACGGGTGACGCTGTGACCGGTTTTACCACTGTGATTTTGCTGCTCTTGATTATTGGCAGTGTACTCATGCTGTCGATTGGAGTGGTAGGAGAATATATTGCCGCCATATATCACGAAGTCAAAGCTAGGCCTCGCTATCTGATAGCAGATAAACGGGCGAATGCTGACCGATTGTGGGTGGACAGGGAGTTTAATCAACATGATCAGACGTTCATATCTAAAGTATCCAATCATTAAATACGGTATTGTGGGGTTGCTGGGTACAGGTATCCATGTGGGTGTGCTTGTGCTGCTGGTGGAGTTGTTTACGGTACCAGCAGTAATGGCTACTACAATCGGATTCGTGGTTACATTGCTCGTTTCGTATGTGCTGAACCGAAACTGGACGTTCGAGCCTACCGGCGAGGGAAGCCGCACCCAGTTTCTTAAATATTTATTGGTCTGTACCTGTGGCTTGCTCTTAAATGCCGCTCTGATGTACGTGACCATTCACTGGATCGGTTGGTCGTATCTGATCGGTGAAGTACTAACTACCATCATCGTGCCTGTTCATAATTATTTCTGGAACCGCTACTGGATCTTCTCCGTTCCGCAACAGCGTCAGAAAGAGGTTTCATGATTTTAAGAAAACACGGAAAATTTCTATCATTGTTTGCTTGTATTACTGCTCTTGAACTGGCCGTGGGTGTGTATTTTGCATGGCACCTTGGTTATATGCATACCGATGCGCTCAGTCGAGTGGCTAACGCATTTTATGTGCTATACAGTCGTGACCCACACTTGGGTGCTATCGGGTTTGTATGGAATCCCCTGCCCAGTTTGATGGAACTGATTGTGCTGTTGTTTTATCCTTTATTTCCAGTACTCGCTTCCCACGGGCTGGCGGCAGTGATTGTGAGCAGCCTGTTTGCAGGGGCGAGCGCGGCATTATTGTATGCGACGGGCAAACAGTTGGGGCTTCACGGTGCAACCAGCTTGCTGATTGCGCTATTATTTTCACTGAATCCATTTATGTTTCTGTTTGGCTTCAACGGCTTAAGTGACTCGCCATATATCTTTTTCATCCTGTTGACAGTGAGTCGATTTTGTATGTGGTTGAAGGATCGCAAGGCGGCGAATTTGATCGTATCCGGTTTTGCGCTTGCACTGGCTTTTTGGGTACGCTATGAAGCGGTTCCGCTTGGCGTTGCGATGGCTTTGGGTGTATTGCTGACGATCTTTTTTCTGCATAGGTGGCGTACAAACAGAGAGATGGTTAGAACGGAATTGTCTTTAAAAGAGCGCCTGTACAAGGTGGAAGCGACATGGCTTCTATTGTTGTTGCCACTTGTTTTTTCCGGTCTGCTGTGGCTCTTTTTTAACTGGATTATCATGGGCGATCCGCTTTACTTTTTACGCTCGCAATATTCCAATTCCACACAATCAGCGGCTTTGTTAGAGGATCAACGCTTTGTGGCCATGTTTGCCCACCCTGTGCTGATGCTAAAGTTTATCGGGCAACGAACCTTATGGTATGCTGCTCCGTTGATTGCCATTTTGCTCATACGTTTGTTGGACAAACGTCTGTTGAGTTGGAGCACGCTTACGCTATTAGCAATCTTTTTATCGGTGCCTGGACTTCAGCTTTTGCTGATGCTCAAGCACTCTTCTTTTGGGTGGTTCCGATATTTTATGTATGTGTTCCCGATTACGGTTGCCTGGTTGCCGTATGAGCTAAGTTTATTGAAGGGGAAAATGAGGGGGATCGGAATCTCTCTGGTAACAGCAGGAATGTTGGTAACAGCAGGCTTGTTATCCTACGCACTGACGAACCCCGCGATTGCAGCAGATGAACACAGCTATTTGACGCATAGTGGTAATGAAAGCTACGAACGTCAAATTATTGAGCGGAAAATAGCGCCGTGGCTGGATGAGCATTATGGTTCATCTCTCATTTTGACAGATTCTTATGCCGCCTATCCGATCATTTTGAGCAGCAAAATCCCGAAGAAGTTTATGATTACGAGTGATTTTGATTTTGGGGAATCTTTAATGGATCTGCCTGCTTCCAAGGTGGATTATGTCTTGGTCACGCGCTTGGTGGATGGGGTACCGCTGGATCAGGTAAATCGGAACTATCCTGATTTGTTCGAAAAGGGAGCGTCGTGGGCCTCACTGGTACATGACTTTGACGGGCAGTGGCGACTGTACAAAATAAAGCATGAAGAATCGAAATAATTATTATATTTTAGTGCATCGTAGCGGAGGGAAGAATACAGCTGTAGGGTGTGAGTGGGCTACAGCTGTATCGCCGCAAGAAGTTTGAGGGGGAACGAGAGGAATGTCCTTTCGCAAATGGTCTGCAAGCAGATGGATGGCTATAGGTCTGTTTGTATTTATACTTGCATTGGAGCTGTCTGCGGGCATCTATTTTAGCTATGTTCTGGGATATATGCACACAGATGCACTCAGTCGCGTAGCTAATGCATTTTATGTGTTGTACAGCCGCGACCCGCATCTGGGCGCAATCGGATTTATCTGGAATCCACTACCCAGTCTTCTGGAAATGGTGATTCTACTGCTGTATCCAATCTTTCCGGCATTAGCCACCTATGGATTGGCTGCTGTCATTCTTAGTGCTACCTTTTCCGCTTTGACCGCTATGCTGCTGTATCGGGCGGGGGTCAGAACAGGGCTTAGCTCAGGTATGAGCATCTTGCTGGCACTGTTGTATGCACTGAATCCGTTTATTTTACTGTTTGGTGCCAATGGGCTGAGCGATTCGCTATACATATATTTCATTATGATGACGGTGATTGAGTTTGCATTGTGGCTCAAGGATCGCATGACGGCAAGCCTGATTGTTTCTGGATTAGCGCTTGCCATGGCGTTCTGGACTCGTTATGAAGCGGTTCCTCTGGGCGTGGCAATGGCGGGTGGAGTGGTATTGGCGATCCTGTTTCTACATCGAAACATGGGCAGACGTGAGCTGGCCTTGCGAGAAAAACTGCACAAGGTCGAGGCAACTTGGTTACTGCTTCTGCTCCCGGTGGTCTTTTCCGGGCTGTTGTGGATTTTCTTCAACTATCTCATTATGGGGAATGCTTTTTACTTCCTGAATTCGGAGTATTCGAACACAGCTCAATCGGCAGAGCTGCTGAATGATGATAAGTTTGTAGAGATTTTCTCCAATCCGCTGGTGGCCTTGAAATTTATTGCTTCCAAAACACTCTGGTATTCGGTACCGTTGTTTGCTATTCTGTTCATTCGTCTGTTGAGTGGGCGCTTGTTCCGATGGGGAACACTGATTATTTTGCTGCTGTTCCTGTCAGTGCCGGGGTTGCAATTTTTACTCATGATGAAGCAATCTTCGTATGGGTGGTTTCGTTATTTTATGTACGTGTTCCCAATTACTGTAGCTTGGTTGCCCTATGAGCTGAGCCAGCTTCAGGGACGATGGCGGAGGGCAGCCTTTGGCCTGGTATCCGTCAGTCTGCTGCTTACCGCTGGATTACTTTCCTATGCGTTGACTCGCCCGGATATTGCACCGGATGAGAACAGCTTTCTCACACGAACGGGTAATGTGAACTATGTGAGACAGGAGTCAGATCGTAAGATTGCCGTCTGGTTGGATGAGCATCTGCCGAAGTCTACCATTATGACCGATTCGGCTTCAGCCTACACCATGATTGTCTACAGCCAATATCCCAAACGCTTCCTGATCACCAGTGATTATTCGTTCAATAAGGCATTAAGTTATCCGCAGGATAACCATGTGGATTATATCCTTGTACCTAAGATCATGTCAGGCATGCCACTGAGTAAAATCAATATGGTATATCCAAATTTATATGAAAAAGGCGCTCCATGGGTCCAGCTTGAACGTGAGTTTAACGGTGAGTGGCGCTTGTACAAGGTGCTACCCAAGTCACTAACTAAAGCCTCTCCCTCGACGGAGACCACGACAAATCCGTAATGTGCAAAAAAATCCCCGAGCCTATCCCTTCGCCATGGTGCGATGAGGGAAGCTGCGGGGATTTTTTTAAACTGTTTAGTGCTCTTTGAGTGGTAGCCACGCCAGTACATCCTGAATTTTCGCGTCCCAGTATCCCCATTCATGAGCCCCAGGACCTTCTTCGTAGGTCAGCGGAACTCCGGTAGTATTACATGTTTCACGGAAAGTCTGATTTCCCTTATATAGGAAATCCTCCGTGCCGCAGCATTGGTAAAGCCGGGGAAGCGAGGTCCCCAAGGCAGCATGACGTTGTAACAGTTCCAGCAAGTCGTGATCCGTTCCACGTATTTCATCTGGACCAAAAATGTTAAGCCATTCCGCTGGACTCATCGCATTTTGCATAGGATCGGTGCGTGATGCGTGTAAATCCATGACTCCCGAAAGGCTCGCAGCGGCTGCAAAACGCTCTGGATGCTGTAGTGCCAGTTTGAAAGCACCATATCCACCCATAGAAAGCCCGGCTACAAAATTGTCTTCACGCTTGTCGGACAGAGGAAAGAATGAACGTGCCAAAGACGGCAATTCTTCACTGATAAAGGTCCAATAAGCCGCTCCTTGCTCCATATTCGTATAGAAACTTCGATGTACCTGGGGCATGACGACAGCTAGGCCCAATGAGGCGACATAGCGTTCAATGGAGGTTCGACGCAACCAGGTTGAATCATCGTCCGACAGGCCATGCAGCAAATATAATGTCGGATGTGGCCCGGTTCCTTGCTTGCCCTCCAGTCCGATTTGCGAACGGGTTGCCTGAGGAAGAATAACATTCATGGATGTGCTCAGACCTAGAACTTCCGAATAAAACTGACATTGAATAAGAGCCATAAGAAGACCTCTTTCCTAGGGTTTTGTGACCTCATTGCGGTGTTCCAGCATATGACCGATTATTCATTCAGTATACCTTAGCCTGTCTAAATATACATATCCAAGCGAATGACTAGGTATTAAGTCCCGTTTCTTATTTATCCTACATTAGGTGGGGGTATGGTTATATGGGACGATTTTTTTAATTTGGGGGTTATTTGGGTTTGATTTCTGGTAAAGTGTTTAAAAAAGAATGATGAATCCAATCAGAGGAGGAATTTATAGCATGGGAAAAAAGTTAAGAAACACAGTTACAGGTGTATTGAGTACAGGTCTTATTCTTAGCGCATTCAGCGCAGCGGCAGCTGCTCCCCAAACTACAAGTGGACATTGGGCGGGAGACCAGGTGCAACGCTGGTCAGCCACAGGGCAATTGGACGGGGCGGTAAAACCAGATGCGGCGATCACACGTGCCGAATTTATTGTTCTTTTGAATCGCAGCTTGGGAACGTTCACACAGGAAACTCCAGCAGTGACAGATGTAACATATGCGGGTGGTGTGAAAGTAAACGGTAATGGAAGCAGAACGTTCACAGATGTTCCAGCTTCGCACTGGGCATACAACGAGCTGACAAGTGCCGTGAATGCAGGCTACATAAGCGGCTATGCAGATAACAAGCTCAAACCAAATGGTAAGGTAACACGTCAAGAGGCTGCGGCTATCGTAGGCAAAGCTATTGGACTGACTGCGGGTAACGCAGCAGATGTTACTAAATTCATTGACTCCGACAAAATTGGGTCTTGGGCGAAGAAAAGTGTAGCGGCAGCTGCGGAGCAAAAAATCATCAACGGTTATCCGGATGGTAAATTCCAGCCACTGAAGTCGCTGACTCGTGCAGAGGCGATTGCTATTCTGGACGCTGCTTCCGGTTACAACCTGAGCTCTGTCGATAATCTGACGACGACTCCTGGTGGAACGGTGACGGACTCCACATACAGCAACGTGACAGATTCCACTTATGGTAACACGTCAACTACTTCTGGCAGCGAAACAGGAGATAGCAGCACAAGTACCAGCACAGATAGCACGACTACGGACAACTCTACAACAATAGATACCAACACAGATACAGACACAACTACGGATACGACTACAGATAGCACTACAGACACAGCTACTACTGACGCAGTTGCAACTACGGAAGCTCTGAAAGTCAACAATGTGTATGATGGAGAAGGTACAATTACGGGGACAGCTAAAGCAGGTTCCACAGTAACCGCCTATTCCAACGAACTGCCTATCGGTAGTGCAGTAGCCAAAAATGATGGTACATTTAGTATCAGTGTGCTTACTCAAAAAGCAACGGTTAGGCTGGTAATCAAAGCTAAAGATGCAGATGGTAACGAAAGTGAGCCTGTAGAAATTTCTGTTTTGGGTAAACGCAGCGAGTAATTTATAGCTAAAATCCCCCTTTCACTCTGTCTGGAACAAGTCCAGCCGACAGTGGAAGGGGGATTTTTCGTTTATTCGCTTATACCGTCCTCGACAATAGATTTCTCGGGTTCACGTGTTTGTGGCTCAGACGATGTGCCACCGCCATAACTAGCTATAATGCGTTGCTGCGCTCGATACGTATCGCGGCTGATTCGGGTGCGATCTACAGTTTTTCCGTCTACCTTTTTTACCCGGAATGTTTCTACCACATACCCTTCTTTGCCTTGCCGAAGTACTTGATAGAAGCCGTGGGAAAGTGAGTCATTACGGAGTCTCTTCTCCGGTATGGGAAGTACGCGAACTGTATGGGATTCCAGTTCATACGAAACATTGGACGGAAATGTACCAAAAAATTTAACAGTAAGCGTTCGGTTTTGGACAGCCGCACGAAGCAGTAAATGCTTGCCTGTATTGTTTCTAAAACGAAAATTAATGGACCCTGTAGCAAAAGTCGCATCCTGACCTTTGGGCAGGTAGCTAACCGGCAAGGAATGGTTGCGGCGCTCAACAATGTCCAAACCGACTCGCAGCGCTGCATTATACACCGTGCTGGATACCTGACAAATCCCGCCGCCTATGCCGGACTCCAACTGACCGTTGACGATCACTGGAGCTTCACGAAAGCCATGAGTGCGCTCAGCCTTGGCAATCAATTGACCGTAGTCGAATATGTCGCCTGGCTTAAGAATTAGACCATCAACGGTGCTTGCCGCTGAATTAACGTTATACACGCGTCCTTCCGAGCTACTGCCGAGACTGGTGGAGAATTGGACGATTTTGCGCTCAATCCCTTCGTTCCGTAGACTGTCCACCGAAATGTTCGGTTCCAGCTGACGGAAAGGTAATTCCACTCGTACGGGCTCTTCCGAATCGGTAAAATCCTTGGGCAGCGCCTTATCTAGTGCGGCGTCCAATCTGGGCCAATCCAGGCGTCGGGCAGAGCGCCCTGGAATATAACGAACCTGATCATTCCCGTCAATCTGACGCACAGCATTGATAGGCATGCCGTATCGTTGCTCCTCCCAATCGACTCCGAATCGGGCCCTTAATATCTCCTCCTGTCGGAAAGATGTGATAGACCATTCTTTTTCGAAGCTAAAACGTGTCTGCACACGAGTCCATAGATGCTCCGAGCTGAGTGCCTTCACGGCATTCCGAAATGCCTCCGCTTTATAATGAATTCCTGCTTCCCCGAGTGTAAGTTTTATATCCTGTGCACTGCTGTCACTGTCCGTCAGAAGCAGTGGGCGTTGCTTCAATGCATCCAATTTTTTATCCACCAGCCGAAGAGCGGCTGTGTGATCCATGCTTCCTACGTTCATTCCTCCGACCCTCACTCCCTCCGGCAGCGTTTGTCTGTCGGCGTACAGATGAAGTCCTCCCCACAACATGGCCAGCGCCAGAACACCAGACCATATCCAAATGACAGATAAATGAATTTTTTTCATAATGCAGATGTCTCCTGTCTGATAAGCTTGATAGCGATTCGTGTGCCATAATATTCATATATATGTGCCAAAAGCAGAAAACTTTCGGTACTATTTAGGTAACAAATTTGTTACAATGATAAACGGTATGATGAAATAGAGAAGTTTTTAAAGGAAATGCATGGAATATGTCGAATGGATATTAGGTTATGCGTAATATGATTAAGCAGCGGGAAGTGATCGAGTGATTGAAATGCAGGATGTGTGGAAGACCTATACTAACGGAACCCACGCACTTCAAGGAGTATCGGTCAGAATTGACCGTAATGAATTTGTATACGTAGTCGGCCCGTCTGGAGCGGGGAAATCGACTTTTATGAAGCTTATTTATAGAGAAGAAGTACCTACCAAGGGGCAAATTTCAGTCAATGGTTTTAATATCGGGAAGCTCAAGCAGCGTAAAATTCCCTACGTTCGTCGTAACATCGGAGTCATTTTTCAGGATTTCCGGCTTTTGCCGCGTTTGACGGCTTATGAGAATGTGGCTTTTGCTATGGAAGTTATTGAAGCTCCCAAGAAGCTGATTCGCAAACGGGTACCAGAAGTGCTTGAACTGGTTGGCTTGAAAACAAAAATGAATCGTGAGCCTGCTCAGCTTTCCGGTGGGGAGCAACAGCGTGTAGCAATTGCACGGGCGATCGTGAACAATCCTTCAGTGATCATTGCCGATGAACCTACGGGTAATCTGGACCCCGAAACATCGTGGGAGATCATGCAGTTGCTGGACGAAATTAATTTTCGGGGCACGACTATTGTAATGGCGACCCACAATAAGGACATCGTGAACTCCATGCGTAAACGTGTCATTGCCATTGAAAATGGCAACATCGTAAGGGATCAGGTAAGAGGGGAGTACGGATATGACTTTTAACACCTTCTTACGTCATGTGCGGGAAGGTTTCAAAAACATATTCCGCAATGGCTGGATGTCCGTGGCATCTGTCACCTCGATTATTGTGTCATTACTTATATTGGGCGTATTTATCATGCTGGTGCTCAACGTCAATTCCCTGGCTGATCAGGCAGATAGTCAGGTGGAGGTTAACGTATTTCTGGAGCTAAATGTAGAGCAGAACATGCGTGAAACGCTGCAAAAGGAAATTGCGGCGATGCCGGAAATCAGCAAAACGACCTTTGTGACTAAAGCTCAGGGTTTGGAGGAGCTGCGCAAAGATTTGGGAGACAGCGGCAAGGAGCTGCTGGAGGGTTTTGACAAGGACAGCAATCCACTCCCGGACAAAATTGTGGTAGAGGTAATTGAACCAACAACGGTTCCATTTGTGGCCGAAAAGATTGAGAAGCTGAATACGTTGCATCCTGAGAAGCCGATTTTAAAGGTTCGTTATGGTAAAGGCACCGTAGAGACGCTCTTTACGATTACGAAGCTCATTCGTAATGTAGGCTTTATATTCGTCGCCGGACTGGCGATCATGTCCATGTTCCTCATCTCGAATACGATTCGCGTGACCATATTGGCACGACGCAGAGAGATTGGCATTATGAAGCTGGTCGGTGCAACCAACTTTTTTATACGCTGGCCGTTTTTTATCGAAGGCGCGCTTATTGGTCTCATTGGTTCCCTTATTACTGTAGGTATTTTATTTACTGGCTATCAGCGTTTGCTGACTGCCGTTCAGGGCGATATAGCTCTGAATATGTTGAAGCTAATGCCACTTGAAGGCATTTGGATTCAGTTGAGTGCATTGCTGATTATTTTGGGGATGCTGGTCGGAATTGTTGGCAGTACCCTGTCCATGCGCAAGTTCTTAAAAGTATAAAGAAGCGTTGGCTGGACGTCGTGTTCGATATCAATTAGAACGGGGAAGCCCGGTGTTATTTTGCGATAAAGGATGGGGAGTGCAAGTTGAAAAAAACAGGATCTGTGTTGGCCGCTACCTTGGTAGCCGCATTGCTAATCCAGCCTTCTGACGGATATGCCAAAAGCATGAGTGAAATCAATTCGCAGCTGAACCAATTGGAAAAGCAGGCCCAATCTGCCAAGCAACAACAGGAAAAGGCTGCTCAAGATAAACAGTATGCCCAACATTACAAAAATAAAACCGTGCAAAACCTGAAAATTGTGCTTGCTCAGATTAACAGCGTCAGTGATCAGCTGACTCGTGTTGCGGTTCAGATTGATCAAACGGAAGATAATCTGCGTGCGACTAAAAAAGATTTAGCCGAGGCCATTGATCGTATCCAGTCACGGGAAAAAATGCTGGAAACCCGTGTGCGCTTGATGTATACGGATGGAACCGTCTCATATATGGACGTGCTTATGTCTTCGTCCAGTTTTAGTGACTTTCTCAGCCGGGTAGATTCCCTGAAAACGATCGTGGAGCAGGATCAAATCCTGTTGGACGAGCATAAAAAGGACAAGGCATTGGTCGTAAGCAAGAAGAAACAGCTGGACACGGAATATAAAAATGCCAAGAAGCTGTATGCGCTCAAGCAGGACGCCAAAGCAGAACTGAATTCGAAAGAGAAAGAGAAGCAAAGACTGATTTCCAATTACGATCATGATATAGCTGAGTCAGATGAAATCAGCGAAGAGCAAAATGACATGCTGGTAGCACTCGCTAACAAACGTGTGGGTCTGGTGCAGGAGAAGAACAAGCTTAGAGCGGAGCAGGCTGCCAAAGCCGCACGCGCTAGAGCGGCTGCACGTGCGGCTGAAGCCAAACGATATGCATCTTCATCCTCAGGTGCCGCCTCGAATTCCAGCCATGCGGCAGCCAGCACGTATACAGGCGGAACGGGCACATTGGCTTCGCCTGTATCCCATTACCGACTTTCATCTACTTTTGGCATGCGGGTACATCCGATTACTGGCAAGCTTAAAGGCCACACAGGTGTTGATATGGCGGCTCCGCAGGGAACCGATATTCATGCAGCCGAAGATGGTGTTGTCATTGTTGCCGAATGGTGGAGTGGCTATGGAAACACAGTTGTGATTGACCATGGAGACGGACTATGGACCCTATACGGACACATTCGCAATGGCGGTACGGTGGTTCATACGGGGCAGACTGTGAAACGTGGTCAAAAAATTGCAGAAGTTGGTTCGACGGGCAATTCCACAGGACCTCACTGTCATTTTGAGGTGCGCGAAAATAACAAACCTGTAAATCCGATGAACTATTTATAGTAGATAAGGTAAGCCCTATTTATAGCCATTACGGTTGTAGATAGGGCTTTGCTGTAATGGTTAATATCCGATGAAGAACATGTGCATTGAGACACAGAGTAGGATACAATTAACATATTCCGTACAAGCTAGACGTATACTTCGTGGATGGACATGCGTTGTAAGGCAATAGGATACAAGATAATGAGAAGGCGGTGGACGATTAGATGTTGAAAAAAAGTACAGCGATACTCTTGATGGTGATCGGGCTGCTTGGCGGCAGTCTGCTCACTTTTGCCTATACTGGAACGACTACAGTAGGGAACAGCGCTCTGGGCGAAGGACTGCTGGCGAGTGTGACAGGTAGCAGTTCTACCTCCAGAAGTGATATCCGCAAAATTGAGACGGCGATGGACTTGATTCAGGGACAATATTATCAGGATGTGGATCGTACCAAGCTGGTGGATGGCGCCATCAATGGTATGATGGAGTCGCTCGGTGACCCGTATTCCTCTTATATGGGTAAAGAAACCGCACAACAATTCGAGCAATCCATAGAAGGTTCTTTTACCGGGATCGGAGCTGAAGTAGCAGCGGAAAACGGGAAAGTAGTTGTAGTCACGCCAATTAAAGGCTCCCCGGCAGAGAAGGCAGGATTACGCTCTAAGGATATTATTTTGTCTGTTAATGGTGAAACACTGGACGGATTGGATCTAAACAAGGCTGTTTCCAAAATCCGTGGACCTAAAGGCAGTCAGGCGAAAGTCAAAATTCAGCGCAGTGGCTCTCCTGATCCGCTCGAATACACGATTACCCGTGACAACATTGATATGGAAACTGTAACGGCTCATATGGAAAGCGACGGTGTAGGCGTCATCACGATCACCCAGTTCTCCTTGAATACAGCAGAACGTTTCAAGGAAGAGTTAGCGAAGCTCGAAAAACAAGGGCTTAAAGGGCTCGTCATTGACGTGCGTAATAATCCGGGCGGCGTGCTTTCCGTAGTCATTGATATTGCACAGCAATTTGTACCTTCTGGCAAAACGATTGTACAAGTGGAAGACAAGAATCAGAAGCGTGAAGAAGAAAAATCCAAAGGTTCACGCAAAAATTATCCTGTGACTTTGCTAATGAATAAAGGTAGCGCAAGTGCATCCGAAATTCTGGCAGGTGCTCTCCAGCAATCAGCGGGTGCCGTGTTGATCGGGGAAAATTCCTTTGGTAAAGGTACTGTACAAACCAGCTATGACAAGCAAATGGGTGACGGTAGCCTGCTCAAAATCACGATTGCCAAATGGTTAACGCCAAATGGAACGTGGATTCATAAAAAAGGGATTAAGCCGAATATTGCGGTGGAACAGCCTGAATACTTCACAGCAGCACCGCTGAACAAGGAAAAGTCCCTGAAATACAATATGAATAGCAGTGATGTGAAAAATGCACAAATCATTCTACAAGGCTTGGGTTACAACCCAGGTCGCGAGGATGGCTATTTTGACAAAGTAACTGAAAGCTCTGTTATTGCTTTTCAAAAACAAGCGAAGCTGACGGCTAGCGGCATCATTGATGCGAAGACAGCAGCAGCGATGGAAGCCAAGTTGATTGAGAAAATTCGTGATCCGAAAAATGATAATCAACTCAAGCAGGGGATTGAAGAGATTCGGAAGGAAATGAAGACAAGCGTAGCGAAATAATAGTGAGGCTACAACAAGGGGGCTGGAAACAGCCTCCTTTTATATTGGGATTTATTTGCAGTCTGTCGGTTTGTCTTCCCTACGTTGGCAATTTCATATAGAATAAATGGATATGAAATGTACGTGATCCGCTATACAGCGGGCCAGGGGCATAAGGAGTGTGAATGGACTTGGAATGGGCATTACAATGGGGATGGAGCGTCTTAAATGCTTGCTTGTACCTGCTTTTGCAGCCGTTTTATTATATCTCAATACTCATTGTAGCACTTGGTTATCGTCGGCAAATGCTGCTGGAGCGCAAGCTATTTCATACCAAAATGCATAGCTGGGCTTCAGAGACCTGGCGTGTCGTATGGAGTGGTTTGCTTGCTGGAATGGCGCTATCCGCTCTGGGAATGTTCGTCAGCGTGCATCTGAACTCGGCTTCCATCGTGTGCCTGTGGGTAGCGACATTACTGCTCATGCTGGTACGCGTCCGTTACCTGTGTCTCGCTTATTCGGTAGGTCTGCTAGGTGTGGTTCAATTTTTCCTAAACGTGGCCAGTGGCTGGCAACCTGGAGGAGCGCTCGGAACATCAGTAGTAGCTATCCGCGGGTTGGATATTCCAGCACTGTTGGTGTTGGTCGCCGTGCTGCATGTGGCTGAGGCGCTGTTGGTTCGCTGGCAAGGGGGGAAGGCGGCCACTCCGCTGTTTGTCGAGGGCAAACGGGGAAGATTGGTTGGCGGCTATCGTATGGAAGACCTCTGGCCCATTCCGTTGTTGTTGCTGGTACCGACTCAGGGAGGATTTACGCTTCCCTGGACACCTTTGTTCGGCGGCGATGCCGGAACCGGGTATATGCTGGCAGCCTTGCCAGTCCTGATGGGCTTCAGCAGCGTGACGCTAGGCCAGCTACCACGACAGAAGGCGGTACTTACTTCGAACCGTTTGCTCCTGTACAGTGTGGCTTTACTTCTGCTGAGCTTGCTGGCTGCATGGTGGAGTCCGCTGATATTGTTAGCAGCGTTATTCTCCTTTCTGGCTCATGAGGCGCTGATCTGGTATGGTAATATAGAGGAAAGTCGCCTTAGCCCGATGTTTGTCCATCCGGAGCAAGGGATGCGTGTTCTCGCTGTGCTGCCAGACAGTCCGGCGACAGCCATGGGCATACTGCCGGGCGAGGCCATTTACCGCGTGAATGGGATTGTTGTGAATACCCGTGCCGAGTTACACCAGGCCTTGCGGATCAACTCTGCTTTTTGTAAGCTGGAGGTACGCAATCTTCAGGGCGAGAGCAAGTTTGTGCAGCGAGGCATGTACGATGGCGATCATCACCAGCTAGGGGTTGTGCTTGCACCTGATGCAGACGCGAGCTGGGCCGTATCCATACAGCCAGCCTCCATCTACCGGATTGTTGCCATGCACATAGGCGCACGCCAACGTAAAGCTGGACAGGCATCGCAGGCAGAGAAGGCACATTTGGATACCATGGACAAATAGATGTTACAACAAGAGGGTAGTCATTATTTGATTAGAGTCGAATAAGGCTACGCTCTTTTTATATGCCGACAGTAGCCTGCTTGAAATCAATATTCTGATCGGTATACAATGAATATGTAATAAGAAGCGTTGATGAACTGAATGCCTATCATGTGTGTCAAGCAGGGAGAGGAAAAGATGAACGCGATCCACTTTATTCGAGAGTACATCAGGCATCCACGCAGCGTAGGCGCTGTTATACCCAGCTCAAGACAGTTGGCCAAACAAATTGCCACACCGATTTACTTTGACAAAGCATCGTGCATTATTGAATATGGTGCAGGAACCGGTGTGTTTACGCAAGAGCTTATTTTGAACAAGCGTCCAGAAACGCTACTTTTAGTGATTGAAGCTAATGAATCGTTTTACAAAACGCTACAAAGCAAGTACGGACACTTGGAGAGGGTACACATTATTCATGGATCGGCTGAGCATGTAGCTCAGTATATACGACAGTATGAGGTCCCAAAAGTGGATTATGTCGTGTCAGGGCTCCCTTTCACCAGCTTGCCCGCTGCATTATCCAGCCTCATTTTGGGACAAACGGCTGAGGTTTTGGGCCAGGAAGGCAAATTTATTACGTTCCAGTACAGCAAGGTCAAACACAATTTTTTTCGCACCTTTTTTGCTGACATTCAGATTAAAAAGGTAAACTGCAATGTCCCGCCCGCTTATGTGTTCACTTGCAGCCTGTAACCTTGCAGCTATGTAGAGGATTAGAATAAATACGAATGTGAATATACGGATGATTATGAGAAGACTTGGTCAGCGTCATTGAGATGCTGAAACGGTCTTTTTTTGTTGTGCACTTTTATGGATATATAAGAAGGGGATATGTTAAAAAGCAAAATTCATTTAAGGAATCATATTTTAAAATGGGGCTTAACCTATATATTACATAAGATGGAACCCGCTAGATTTTTGTAAGATTCATGATAAATCTGAACTTTTGTTAAAGGAGATTTATATATGGTAAAACCGCTGATATTCATGCGTTGGTGTGAGTACTATGAGTTAAGTGACCGTGAAACGGATTTTGTGTCTTTTTTTATGATGAATTTCTCGGCTGCCCGTTCAGGCAATCAACCGAAGCTTAGGGAGCAGTTTGTTGAAATTCAGAAAAAAGCCTTTCCTGAGTACCCGTTTGATATTACCCCGGAAGAACTGGATTACTCCAAATTCGAAGGCTTGATGAAGCAAGTGTTGAAAATTCATTTTGACACGGCCGAGCTGCTATACTCCTTTTATCTCCAAAAACTGTGCGCACCTTTGGCAGAATACATTTTATCCACTGGAGAATCAGAGCCTGCACGCATCTATTATAAGCTTATTCAAAAGGATAAAGTGCGCTAGGTAAGACAGTGTGGATGAGCAAGAGCTATTGGGATACCTCAAGCTATATGGTTATTTAAGAAATTAATACTATCTAATTAAAACAATAGTTAAAAATGTCAATATACCTTTGTGTTAAGGTAATATTATAAATCCAGTTTCAAAGAAAGAGGGTGTTGTTCTCGGCTGGAACATTTCAAGCACGGATATGACGCTGCAACGGAACGATAAGCTCGTTTGGGGACAGGGAAGGGGCCTTAAAGCCTCAAGGAGGGGCATTCTTATGGGTGCCGCTCTTTTTAAATTGAAGGGAGGAAGCGGCATGAAGGCGAAAAATAGTAGTAGTATTTGGTCCAAACGTTCCAAATGGCTGCCTGTCGTCATGGCATGCACGATTATAGTAGGGGGTGCTCTACCGACTCCAACTGTAGTTCACGGTCAAACGGCAAAGACTGTTACCATTAAAGTCGATACATCCAAGGATCGTAAGCCTATTAGCCCTTATATTTACGGTACGAATCAGGAGTTGGCAGGCGATGAGAATCTGACTGCCAGACGACTTGGTGGCAATCGAATGACCGGATATAACTGGGAAAACAATATGTCCAATGCAGGAAGCGACTGGATGCAGTCCAGCGATAGCTATTTATGCGACAACGTCGGATTGACAAAAGCCGAATGTGAAAAGCCAGGTGCGGTGGCAACCTCGTTTCACGATCAATCGCTGAAGCAGGGCACATATTCTTTAGTCACACTGCCGATGGCCGGTTATGTGGCCAAGGATGGAAACGGAAGTGTGCAGGAAAGCGAAAAGGCTCCTTCCGATCGGTGGAATGAGGTCGTAAACGCTAAAAATGCGCCGTTTCAATTGCAGCCTGATCTGAAAGACAATCAGGTTTACGCGGATGAATTCGTCAACTTTTTAGTGAAAAAGTATGGCTCTGCTTCAACAAAAACAGGTGTGAAAGGATACTCGCTCGACAATGAACCCGCTCTCTGGTCGCATACGCATCCGCGCATTCATGGTGAAAAGGTCGGAGCGAAAGAGTTGGTAGAGCGGTCGGTAAGTTTATCCAAAGCCGTTAAGGCGGTTGACGCGAGTGCGGAAATTTTTGGGCCCGTTCTTTACGGTTTTGGCGCCTATAAAGATCTTCAAACTGCACCTGATTGGAACTCTGTAAAAGGCAACTACAGCTGGTTCGTGGACTATTACCTCGATCAAATGCGCCTCAGTTCGCAAGCTGAAGGCAAGAGATTGCTGGATGTTTTCGATGTGCACTGGTATCCTGAAGCGATGGGTGGAGGCATACGAATTACGAATGAGGTAGGCAATGACGAAACGAAGAAAGCCAGAATGCAGGCGCCTCGTACCTTGTGGGACCCGACCTACAAGGAAGATAGTTGGATCGCTCAATGGAACAGTGAATTCTTGCCTTTACTGCCTCGATTAAAGCAGTCGGTGGATCAGTATTACCCGGGAACCAAGCTGGCCTTGACTGAGTATAGCTATGGCGGCGAAAATGATATTTCCGGCGGTATCGCTATGACCGATGTGCTGGGCATCTTGGGCAAAAACGATGTTTATATGGCAAACTACTGGAAGTTAAAGGATGGTGCCAACAACTACGTTAGTGCCGCTTACAAGCTTTACCGCAATTATGACGGAAAAAGCTCTACTTTCGGTGATATCAGTGTTAATGCGCAAACGTCGGATATTGTTAATAGCTCGGTGCATGCTTCCGTAACGGATGCATCCTACAAAGAACTGCACCTCGTTGTCATGAATAAAAGCATGGACAGTGCATTCGACGCCCAATTTGATCTTTCCGGTGAGACGACTTACGGTTCCGGTAAAGTATGGGGCTTCGACAAAAATAGCTCACAAATTAAAGAAGCAGCGCCAATTACGCAAATTTCAGGCAACCGCTTTACCTATACAGTACCGCCTTTGACGGCTTATCACATCGTCTTGACTGCTGGCAATGATACGTCTGTGCCACCTGTGGAAGGTCCTGAAAGTTTTGCGCTGAGGGCTGAGGCTGGCGATGGGAAAGTAGATTTATCCTGGGACGCTTCCAGCGGAGTTGTAAGTTACAGTGTACAGCGGGCAACGTATGAAAACGGTCCTTTTGCTGCTGTAGCATCCAACTTGGTCGAAACGTCTTATACGGATACGAACGTAACGAACGGCACTTCTTATTATTATAAAATAACCGCACAAACAAAGGCGGGAACGAGCGAATCCAATGTTTTGAAAGCGGTTCCGCGAACGCCTGTAGACGGACCGGATCGCTATGAAGCCGAAGATGGCACGCTGAAGGGAACCATTGTGGAATCCAGCGGAACCGGCTTCTCCGGTACTGGTTATGTAACTAATTTCCACAATGCAGGGGATTCCCTGACGATGACGATCCAGGCAGAGGCGGCAGGCTTGTACAATCTTACAATCGGCTACCGTTCGCCTCATGATGACAAACGCACCAACTTCTCTTTAAACGGCAAAGCGTTTGGCGAGCTGATACTTTCGAAATCGGCTGATTTTAAAGAAACTTCCGGAGGCAAGCTTCTGTTGAATGCAGGGGCGAACACGATCGGTTTTGAAACAGGCTGGGGCTGGTATGATATCGACTACGTCAAGCTGGAGCCAGCTGCTGACCGTCCACCACATGCGGTAACCAAAACGCTCACCAATCCGAATGCGACGGTAGAAGCAAGGGCATTGATGAACTATCTGGTTGATCAATACGGGAAGAATATGCTTTCCGGTCAAGAGGAAATAACCGAAATTGATTGGCTTCAAGCGAATGTAGGTAAAAAACCGGCTATTGCGGCGCTTGACCTGATCGACTATTCGCCAAGTAGAGCGGAACACGGTCTTAGTTCCACTGAGACGGAAAAGGCGATTGAATGGGATAAGCAAGGGGGCATTGTTACCTTTGCATGGCACTGGAACGCGCCGAAAGGTCTAATCGATACGCAGGGAAAAGAATGGTGGAGAGGCTTCTATGCCGATTCGACTACATTCGATATAGAATATGCGATGAATCATCCAGAGTCCGAAGATTATAAATTGCTTATTCGCGACATCGATGTGATTGCAGGGCAATTGAAGAAGTTGCAGGATGCGAAAGTTCCTGTCCTGTTCCGTCCTTTGCACGAAGCGGAAGGCAAATGGTTCTGGTGGGGCGCTAAAGGTCCTGAGCCTGTTAAGAAATTATATATTTTGATGCACGATCGTTTGACTAATGTGCACAAATTGAACAATCTGATCTGGGTCTGGAACTCTGTTGCTCCCGACTGGTATCCAGGGGATGAGTATGTGGATATTTTGAGCTTCGACTCTTATCCGCAAGCAGGCGACTACAACCCGCAAATTGCAAAATACGAAGACCTTGTTACGTTGGGTAAGGACAAAAAGTTAGTTGCCATGAGCGAAAACGGACCTATCCCGGACCCTGATCTGATGAAGGCGTATCAAGCCCATTGGAGCTGGTTCGCTACATGGTATGGGGATTTCTTGAGAGACGGCAAACAAAACAGTCTTGAGCATCTGAAAAAAGTGTATAATCACCCGAACGTCATTACGCTTGACAAGCTCCCGACTAACTTAAAAACGTATGGTATTACCGAGCAGCCATCAGTACCGGGTAGCTTCACGCTGCACGCAGCGGGCGAAACGGCGAAAGTAAAGCTGAGCTGGACAGCATCGGCGAATGCGGCAAGCTATGAAGTGAAGCGTTCGACGACTGAAAACGGCGCTTTCGCCACAGTAGCGAGTGATGTATACGGAAGCAGCTACACCGACATAGCCGTAACGGCAGACACGATGTACTATTACCAAGTCGTAGCGAAGAACGATGCAGGTCAAACGGTTTCGAACACGGCTAGCGCAGCGCCGAAAGCGGATACTCAGCAGCCGACAACGGGATTGGTGCTCCAGTATCGCACAGCGGATACAAATGTGAACGACAATCACTTGAACCCGCATTTCCAAATTGTAAACAAAGGTACAGCCTCTGTACCGATCAACGAGTTGAAAATTCGCTACTACTACACGATCGACGGCGAGCGCGCGCAGACATTCAACTGCGACTATGCGACGCTGAGCTGCTCGAAACTGAATGGTAAACTGGTTAAAATGGATAAAGCTGTAGGAGGCGCTGATTATTATTTGGAAGTCAGCTTCAACTCGGATGCAGGCGTGTTAGCACCTGGAGGAAGCACGGGCGGAATTCAAACCCGTATTCATAAGACAGACTGGTCGAACTATAACGAAAGTGACGATTACTCGTACAAAGGCACGCAGACTTCATTCGCCGATCATACGAAAGCTACGTTGTATCATAATGGCGTACTTGTTTGGGGAACCGAACCGGCAGCTAATTAAGACAGGCGTCTGATATAAGGCAACATGTGAATCAACCGATTATTTGCGCCGCTGGGGAGATTCAAAATTATATAAATACCATCGTTGAAATGAGCAGGGGATTTAGTATCCCACCTGCTCATTTTTTTGTACAAAAACCCTCCAAGAGATATGTTTGATTATTATATTCAGGTTTAAGAAATCACGAACTAAAATTACCTTATAATGTTAGAAGAGACGAAAAATATAATTCTTCAAGTTAAAGAGGGGGATTGAAATGGAACATACACCTACGATCCGCTCGAAGATAGAGACAGAACTAAAGCAAAGGGGGCATACATTTAGCAGCTTCAGTAAAGTATCTGGAATTAACCGTGGTATATTTAGCACCATGCTTAACAGCAACCCACCCAAGCCGATCTCGGTTCGGCAGATGGACTTGATTACCAAGGCATTGGGATATCCCGAAGGCTGGCTGTATGAGTTATACATAGATGAATGCTTTTATGAGGGAAAAGGACACTGGAAACGGATTAAGCCTTTTTTATTACGTTGTGTAGAGTTAGGGAGGGAAGACTGTATTCAAAAGGTACTGTCAAGACTAACCGAGGACTTGTCCTATGTACCGACGATATTTGAGCTTGCAGAAGAACTACACGAAGCAGGAAAGAAAAAGGAGTCTATCCCCTTTTACGAGTGTGTAATAGAGAATGAGAGATATTACCACTCGGAGCGGTTGGCAATTTGCCAGTATCGTTTGTTTTGTTGTTCTCTGAATACTGACTTGGATAATAATCGGCAAGCAACTATAAAGTTTGCACCGTTTCGGAGAAATCTTCCCGAGAATTACCAATTAGACGCGTTGTTAAAATTGACTAATGCATATTTCCAATTTTACGATTATGAGTCGGCTATACACTATGCGAAGGAACTTGAGGTACTAGTCACAAGCATTTATTGGCATCAAGCTCAAGCGAGGGCGAAGAATCGTGAAGTTATACGTTTAAATACAGAAAGACATCTAATCGTTTATTATGGACAAGCCTATTTAATGCAGGGAAATTCCTTAGAAAAACAAGGACTATATGAAGCAACTATGAAGTTCATACCTTACTATGAAAATTTAACTGAATTTGAAGGTCTAGATGAGATTGGAATGATAGAGGCACAGAAATTCGAAATATGGGGAATAGCAAACCGTTTGAATTTAGAAATTCTGATGGGGGATACGGCTAGTTTGCCTGCCTATGTCGAACTTATTAGAAATAATCCTCAGGAAATATTACTTGGGCTATTGACTATTATAGAATCGGCCAATCATTACAGTTACTCAGTAGAAGAAACTCTGGCTCTTTTTGCTGAGAATATTAATGAATTTAGGGAGCTACGTACAAATATTTCGTATTATCATACAAATAATGATCTGCTGACATATTCTCGTTTTTTTCTTGAGCTTAGTCGATACTATTTCAGTAAAGGAAGCTATACCGAGGCAATAGACAGTATGCTGATTAGTTTAAAAGCCTCCTCAGAGTTAAACGATAAGAATTACTATATCAAGTCCATCACGCTATTATTTGAGAAATATAAGGCTCATTCGACCGAAGAACAACGGACAGAATATAAAAAAGTGTTACAAGCAGTGGAAATTAGTATGAGGCAAATGACCTCTTAGAACAAAAAGGGCTGTGTTTCTCTATCTAGAGTAGGGAGATCACACAGCTCTTTTAATTTTTCGTACATGTTAATTGAGTGAAATTTACTATTCCTCATGTGTATCAGGGGTGTCGGAGTTACTCTCCAAAAGCTCGCTTTGTGAAGAAGTGAACAGTTCCTTCAATATCCGATAAGCTTTATTTTGCCCTGCTTCATTCTGCTGGGAAAGTATATGAATGCATTCCCAAATCCAGGGCTGGTTTTTGAGTTCTTCATATGGATTATAGTCAAAAAATGCAAATACATTCGTGTTCAGCGCCTCTGCTATTTTCTCCAGTGTTTTGATCTGCACATTGACCTCACCGCGCTCCAACTTGCCGATATAGGAACCTGTTGAATCGGATGCTTCTGCTAACTGTTCTTGTGTAATACCCCGCAATTTTCGAAATTGACGGATTTTCGTTCCTAATAGTTTCGTTGTTTCCATAGACACCCACACTCCTATAGTATGAGTGTAGACAAAGCTAGATTAAGCGTGGAGGTAATTAAATTGCCTTAATTATTCGATATTTAGTTCTTGTAAGAACTATTTTAATAAACATCAAATTCCATAATATAATAAAACAGTGTAGAAAAGGGGTTGACCATCATCCAATTTATTCATATAATTTCTAGTATATTGTAATTGATTGTCGAGGAGGGTGATTTTTTAAAATCATCTGAATACGCCGGGGGTGTTTTTATTGGAAAATGCAACCACGATTCGTTCGGAAATTGAGAAAGAACTAAAACTTGGTGGCTACACTTTTAATAGTTTTGGACAAGCTACGGGTCTTAACCGGGGCATATTTAGTGCTATGCTTAACGGGAATCCGCCTAAACCTATCTCCGTAAGACAAATGGACTTGATTACCAAAGCATTTAATTATCCAGAAGGCTGGTTGTATGACCTGTATGTGGATGAATGTTTTTATGATGGAAGACCTCATTGGAAAAGAGTTAAGCCGTTCCTTATACGCTGTGTTGAAGTAGGAAATCTGAGGTGTGTGGAGAAAGTGCTCTCACGCTTAATGGAAGATCTTAACCACATTCCAACAATCTTTGCTTTGGCAGAGGAGTTATACGAAGGGGGGAAGCTGCAAGAGGCAATTCCATTCTATGAATGTGTCATTGAAAATGAAAAATATCAGCATTCTGAGAGATTGGCGATAAGCCATTATAAATTGTTTCGTGCAAAAATTGGAGAGAATACTGAATTAAATCTAAAGGCGGCTATACGATTTGAACCTTTTCGTTTTCGGTTGCCAGAGTGCCATCAATTAGACGGATTGTTGCATCTAACAAATATATATTCTTCACTACATAAATGGCAAGAAACAATTACACACAGCGATGAGCTTTGGGAACAATCTAAAATTATATATGAAGAAGAAAGTAAAAGAAGGGCTCGGAAAAACAGGAATTATGTACCGATAAAGACCGAGCGACATTTAGTAGTATATTATGGGCAAGGATTACTTATGAAAGCTTATGCCTTACAAAAAATTGGCGACTATGAGAATGCAAAAAAAATCGTTGCTGAGTATGCCGATCTAAGTTGGTTTGAGGGTTTAAACACCGTTGGGAAAAGAGAAGTGGAAAAGTTTAAGGTATGGTCTATGGGTAACTCTTATACACTTGATTTACTATTAGGAGATACGTCTGTGCTCCCTCAATATGTAAACTTATTAGAGAACAATAATGATGAGATATTACCAGGTCTTGTGAATATTTTAGAATCGGCTAATAGAAATTTCTTCTCAGTTGACAGTATCTTGGATCGATTTATTCAATATATTGATATTTTTAGAAATACTCAGGATGTAATATTTATGGATGATTATTATAATTTTAATTTCCAACTAGCCATTTATTATAGACGAAATAAGAGATATAAGGATGCAGTAAATGCTAATTTACAATGTATACAGATATCATTCTTTCTTAAAAATGTAGAGAGTTTCGCCCAAAGTATGGTTTTATTCGAAAATAATAGAGCTTTATGTGACGAAGAACAAATTGAGATTTATAAATCTATTATTAAGGAGGTGTGCAAAGATGAGGAAGGTTTTACTTTCACTTTTGCTTTCTCTAATAGTAGTCAGTAATATCGGGGTTCTGTCTTCTTTCCATGATATTATAGTTAGTAATAATTCTCATATTTCAGTTTCTAGTCATGGTAGAGGTGGGTGAAATCCAATAGTGCTGTTTACTTCCAAGTGAGTTTCAAGGGAATTTTCCAAGTAAATAGATGAATCAAAAAACCAGCCTTACTGAGGCTGGTTTTTTGATTCATCCCGTTAAAGGAATGAACTGGGTTTTATTATATTTTTAACCTGTAGGGAAGGTATCAGCTTGTAAACTAATGTAAATACCACACCGAACAGGAGGTTTATTGATGTGAAATGGAAACAATTGGAGGAATGCATCGAAGAAAAGCGGAAGGAACTAAATGATTTGGCGAATGAGGTGGGATTGAAGGATCGGCGGGTGTTAATCAAGTCCATGGAGTTGGATCGACTCCTTAATAAATACAGTGACTGGAAATATAGCTATCGCAGACAACAGAGTATACCCCAAAGTTCACAAATACAAGAGAAGCAACACGAGCTTGTCCTATCTTATTAATTATCAAGTATTATGACAAGATAAAACCTAACTTCAACAGGGCTTCTAATACATAGTGGGATATAGAATAAACAAAATAATCTCTATTGCATCTCGTACGCCGCTCTTATACACGTTGTTCGTACGGTTTATTGTTTTGCGTCTACATCAGAGCGGAAGCCATGTATTAATGATGAGTATGTATCAAAAAAACCTCCCGATTCACGTTATTGCGTGACTCAGGAGGTTTTTGGGTTTTACTGTTGAAGCTGGCGAAGCACGGTGATTTCGACACGACGGTTTTTTTGTCGTCCAGCTTCGGTGCTATTGTCACCAACCGGCAGGGTATCTGCATACCCCGCATACTGAAATCCTGAGGGTGAAAGTTGCTCTCTGTCGAGAAAGAATCGGAGTACAGATAGTGCCCGTGCGCCGGAAAGCTCCCAGTTGTCCTTATACGTCGATGAGTTCGAGGAGCGAGTGAACGGAATGTTGTCCGTATGGCCCTCAATGCTAATCGGTGTTTTCAAATCTCGAAATAGACTGGCCAACTTGGATAGCGTGTTGGCAGAGCCTTGCTTGAGTGCAGCTCTACCTTGATCGAATAAAAAGCGGTCATTCAGTGTAATGACAATACCACGCGGCTGATCTGACACGAAAATCTGGTTTTCCAGTTTGTTGTCTGTAATATATTCTTGAATGACACCCATTAGATTTTGCAGCTCTTTTTCCTGCGTGCGGAATGCTTGTTCACGTTCGGTGAGCTTTGTCGATCCAGCTTCCTTTTTATCGGCTGCTGGTTGCTTGGTCGTGGGTGGATTCTTGCTGGTGTAACGATCGGCAGTACCTGTAATACCCGAGCCTTGCTCCAAAATAGAATCTCCCTTGTGGAACGTATCCTGGAGGGATTGAACAACGACATCGTATTTTTTAGCATCCAGACTACTCATGGCATACATCACAACGAAAAATATGAGCAGCAGGGTGATCAGATCGGCATAGGTAATCATCCAGCGGTCACGATGGTCTCCGCCGCCTCCTTGACCCCCACGGCGCTTACCGCGCGCTCTCATGGAAGTCCTCCTTTGGAGAAGCGTCCTCTGTGCGTGAGCGACGAGGCGGTTTGTGATCTATATTTTGCTCTGAGCGGATAAAGAACTCCAACTTTTTGCGTACAAGCTTTGGATTCTCTCCGTTTTGGATAGCCAAAATACCTTGCAGCAGCAAATCCATAGTGATAATTTCACTCTCACTGGCAGCTCTTATTTTGGATGCGATGGGCAGGAAGATCAGATTGGCGCTAGCAACGCCATATAGTGTTGCGATAAAAGCAACAGCAATGGACGGACCAAGCGCAGTAGGCTCGGTCAGGCTGCCCAGTACATGGATCAGGCCCATGACAGTACCGATAATCCCCATCGTAGGGGCATAACCGCCTGCGGATTCAAATATTTTGGCGTACCCTTCATGTTTGTGTTCAATGGCATCTAACTCAAGCTCTAAAATCTGTTTGATCTGCTCCTGCTCGGTGCCGTCGATGACCAACTGAAGACCTTCACGCAAAAATGCATTCGGATGCTCTGATGAAGTACGCTCTAGCGCAAGCACACCGGATCGGCGTGAGGTGGCAGCCATGGAAACCAAATCTTCTATATATTGCTTCGTAGGATTGTCCTCACGGCTAAATGCCATCCGTAGGGCGGTGGGGATCGTCTTCAGCTTGGAAGCTGGGTAGCTGATCACAACTGCGGCGAAAGTCCCCCCAAATACAATGAGAGCCGATGTACCTTGAAGCAGCCCTGTAAATTCGCCGCCTTCCCATAAGAAGCCACCGATTAATGCTATGATTCCGGCGATGATGCCCAATACGATGGTGATATCCAAAATTTAATTCACTCCTATTCAAGACTTATCGTTTGCATCCACGGTAAGAAAGAGGTATAATACGGGAACAAACATTCTTATCCAACCATATTTCCCAAGTATCATTGCTCGGGAAATATCGACATAGAGTTACAGGTAAAGACGTTAAAGCTCGACTGTTGTAAAATCATGATGTTTCCATTTTAGACGATAAGGGTGATGCAGGGCAATGAGTGATATCGTTGTTAGCGATAAGACTTTTGAAATTCAGTCGGAATTCCAACCTCAAGGCGATCAGCCTCAGGCCATTTTTGAATTGGTAGAGGGAATTGCAGAAGGAAAGAAGCATCAAACGCTATTGGGTGCTACGGGAACAGGTAAGACGTTTACCATCGCACAGACCATTGCCAAGCTGAATCGGCCTACGCTGGTTATTGCACATAATAAGACTTTGGCTGCTCAACTGGCGAGTGAGTTTAAAGAGTTTTTTCCGAATAACTCAGTCGATTATTTTGTCAGCTACTATGATTACTATCAACCGGAAGCATACATTCCGTCTTCCGATACGTATATTGAGAAGGATTCCAGCATCAATGAGGAGATTGATAAACTTCGCCACTCAGCGACAAGCTCTCTGTTTGAGCGTCGTGACGTTATTATTGTAGCGAGTGTCTCCTGCATTTATGGTTTGGGTTCCCCGAAAGAATATTCAAGCCTGCTGCTTTCGCTTAGAGTCGGCATGGAGAAACCCCGCAATCAGATTTTGTCCCGCTTGGTCGATATTCAATATCAGCGGAACGATATCAACTTCGTGCGGGGTACTTTCCGTGTACGGGGGGATGTTGTGGAGATATTCCCGGCTTCCCATGGGGAACATGCTATACGTGTAGAACTGTTCGGGGATGAAATTGAACGAATTACCGAGATTAATGTGCTTACGGGTGAATTGATCGGTGAACGTGATCATATTGCCATTTTCCCGGCATCTCACTTCGTTACTCATGAGGATACGATGAAGGTAGCATTGGTCAATATTGAACGTGAGCTTGAAGAGCGGTTAACGGAGTTGAAGGAGCAAGGGAAGCTGTTAGAGGCACAACGTTTGGAACAACGTACCCGCTATGATATCGAGATGATGAAAGAGGTTGGTTTTTGTTCCGGCGTCGAGAATTATTCAGGTCCACTGACATTCCGCGAGCGAGGTGCGACACCATATACACTGATGGATTATTTCCCGGATGATATGCTGATCGTCATTGACGAGTCCCATGTTACGTTGCCGCAGATTCGTGCCATGTATAACGGTGACCAAGCACGTAAGAATGTACTGGTAGAACATGGTTTCCGTCTACCATCCGCATTGGATAATCGCCCGTTGAAGTTTGAAGAGTTCGAGGACAAGGTAAGTCAGATCATCTATGTATCGGCTACTCCAGGACCCTATGAGATGGAGAAATGCGAAACGATGGTACAGCAGATTATTCGTCCTACCGGGCTTCTTGATCCGATTATTGAGGTGCGTCCGAGCAAGGGGCAGATTGACGATCTCATTAGTGAGATACGGCTTCGCATAGAACGTGAAGAACGGGTACTGGTGACCACACTTACGAAGAAGATGTCTGAAGATTTGACTGACTATTTAAAAGAAGTAGGCATCAAGGTTCGGTATATGCACTCCGAAATTAAGACGTTGGAGCGGATGGCTATTTTGCGGGATCTTCGTCTAGGGACCTTCGATGTATTGATCGGGATCAACCTATTGCGGGAAGGTCTCGATTTGCCGGAAGTATCGCTGGTCGCGATTTTGGATGCGGACAAAGAAGGCTTCCTGCGTTCTGAGCGCTCTCTGATTCAGACGATCGGACGGGCAGCACGGAACAGTGACGGTCGTGTTATTATGTACGGCGATAAGATTACCGATTCTATGGATAAAGCGATAAAGGAAACGGAACGTCGTCGTGCGATCCAAATTCAGTACAATGAAGAACATGGGATTACCCCGCAAACCATCCGTAAAAAGATTCGTGATGTTATTGAAGCAACCAAGGTGGCAGAGTCTAAGAATGATTACCTTCCTAATGAGACGGGTAAACTTTCCAAGAAGGAGCGTCAATCACTCATTCAGCGTCTGGAAGCAGAGATGAAAGACGCCGCCAAGAACCTACAGTTCGAGCGGGCAGCCGAGCTGCGTGACGCTTTGCTGGAGTTACGAGCTGATTAAACATTGAGAATAAGCTAGAAGCAAAACATATGAAAATAAAATGTTTGATTGCTTTGCTTTTAAAAATAGTGAGGGCGGCCTATGTGGTCGTTCTCTTTGCGATATATCACTTCCATGGGATAATCCAATGCGATATAGCATGACGTGAACTACGGCTAAGGAGATGAAACATTTGGCGAATGAAAGCATCATCATCAAAGGCGCACGCGCGCATAATCTCAAAAATATTGACGTGACAATTCCACGGGACAAGTTCGTCGTCCTGACAGGGCTTAGCGGCTCAGGTAAATCGTCATTGGCTTTCGATACGATCTATGCGGAAGGGCAACGGCGGTATGTGGAATCTTTATCTGCGTATGCCCGTCAATTCCTCGGACAAATGGAGAAACCAGACGTTGATTCGATTGACGGTCTGTCTCCTGCCATTTCCATTGACCAGAAAACAACAAGTCGGAATCCACGTTCTACTGTCGGAACGGTTACCGAAATCTATGACTACCTGCGGTTACTGTTTGCTCGGGTGGGTCATCCTCATTGTCCTGAACATGGCATTGAAATTACTTCACAGACCGTTGAACAGATGGTAGACCGCATTTTGCAGTATCCTGAAAAGACAAGACTGCAGATTCTGGCTCCATTGGTATCCGGCCGCAAAGGTGAACATAAAACACTGTTCACGGATATAGCCAAGCAGGGCTTTGTACGGGTACGTGTGAATGGAGAACTACGTGAATTGTCTGAGAAGATTGAGCTGGAAAAGAACAAGAAGCACTCGATTGAAGTGGTCGTAGACCGCATCGTAGTTAAAGAAGATGTGCGTGCGCGTCTGTCTGACTCTATTGAGACGGCACTGAATCTTTCAGGTGGGCAGTTGCTCGTTGACATTATGGGGCAAGAGGAGTTGCGGTTCAGCTCCAACTTTGCATGTCCTATTTGTGGATTCAGCATAGATGAACTGTCTCCAAGAATGTTTTCCTTTAATAGTCCGTTTGGCGCTTGTCCAGATTGTGATGGGTTAGGAGTTAAAATGGTAGTTGACCCTGATCTGCTCATTCCCGATCCTGAAAAAAGTGTGGAGGATGGGGCGTTTCAGGCTTGGAGTGGTGGAACTTCCACTTATTATCCTCAATTTTTACAGTCAGTATGCGAGCACTACGGTATTCCGCAGGACATTCCTGTTAGTCAATTGACGACAGAACAAATGAACCTCATTTTACATGGAACGGGAGAGCAGAAGATCCGTTTCCGCTATGAGAATGATTTTGGTCAACGTAAGGAAGCCTATGTGACCTTTGAGGGGATTATCCCCAATCTGGAGCGTCGTTATCGTGATACGGCTTCTGAAGGTATACGTGAATTTATTGAAGGGTTTATGAGTGCAAAGCCATGTAACACCTGTAAGGGACACCGACTGAAAAAAGAAAGTCTGTCGGTAACCATTCAAGAGCGTAATATAGCTTTTGTGACAGCTTTGTCTATCGGTGAAGCCTCAAACTTTTTCCATACACTGGAGCTGAGTGAGAAGGAGAAGTCGATTGCCAATCTCATTTTAAAAGAAATTAACAGCCGTCTGGGATTCCTCGTTAACGTTGGTCTGGAATACCTGACTTTAAGCCGTGCGGCAGGCACGTTGTCAGGCGGTGAAGCACAGCGTATCCGACTGGCGACACAGATCGGGTCCAGTCTGATGGGTGTGCTTTATATTTTGGACGAGCCTAGTATCGGTCTGCATCAGCGAGATAATGACCGTCTGATAAGTGCTTTGGAGCATATGCGGAACCTCGGTAATACGTTGATTGTCGTGGAGCATGACGAAGATACGATGATGGCGGCGGACTATATCATTGATATTGGGCCAGGAGCTGGAATCCATGGTGGGATGATCATGTCGCAGGGGACTCCGCAGGAAGTTATGGAAGACCCGAATTCCTTAACCGGGCAGTATTTGAGCGGACGCAAGTTCATTCCGGTCAATACCGAGCGGCGTAAGCCTGCTGATAAGTGGCTGGAGATTCGCGGAGCCAAGGAGAACAATCTCAAAAATGTGAATGTCAAAATTCCGCTGGGTGTTTTCTCAGCTGTTACTGGTGTCTCCGGCTCTGGAAAATCGACACTGGTCAACGAAATTTTGTACAAAACGTTAGCGCGTGATCTAAACCGGGCGAGAGTACGTCCAGGGCAGCATAAAGAAATTCGCGGACTAGAACATATCGAAAAGGTTGTTGAGATCGATCAATCGCCAATTGGCCGTACACCGCGTTCCAATCCTGCAACGTATACTGGTGTATTTGATGATATCCGTGATTTATTCTCGCAGACGAACGAGGCCAAAGTACGAGGCTACAAGAAAGGCCGCTTTAGCTTTAACGTTAAGGGAGGCCGTTGTGAAGCTTGTAGAGGCGACGGTATCATCAAGATTGAGATGCATTTTCTGCCGGATGTGTATGTTCCATGCGAAGTGTGCAAAGGCAAGCGTTATAATCGGGAGACCCTGGAGGTTAAATACAAAGGGAAAAGTATTGCCGATGTGCTGGAGATGACGGTTGAGGATGCAACGGAGTTTTTTGAAAATATTCCGAAGATTCATCGCAAGATCCAGACGCTGATGGATGTAGGATTGGGGTATATCAAGCTGGGTCAGCCTGCAACTACCTTGTCTGGCGGTGAAGCACAGCGCGTGAAGCTGGCCTCCGAATTGTATCGTCGTAGCACAGGCAAAACCATTTATATTTTGGACGAGCCGACAACCGGTCTGCATGTTCACGATATTGACCGATTATTGACGGTGCTGCATCGTTTGGTTGATTCAGGAGAGACGGTGCTGGTTATTGAGCATAATCTGGATGTGATTAAAACAGCCGATTATCTGATTGATTTGGGACCGGAAGGCGGAAGCGGCGGTGGAACGATCTTGGCTACCGGGACACCGGAGCAACTCGTGAGAGTCGAAGAATCCTATACAGGTCGATACTTAAAGCCGATCCTTGAACGGGATACCCAGCGTAGTCAAGCGCTTCAGACAGTCGATCTATAGATACCATTTAACGTACGATTTAAAAACCTTGCACAGGCAGGAAGGCAGAATACGAACTAGTGTATTGATGCCTCCGTCTTGCAGGGTTTTATTTTTTTTGTAAAAAAAGAAAACTTTTATCAAATTCCTGCGTTAAAGCATGTGACACATAGTTTACCAAGCGCTGGAATAATAAATCTATACGTATATTCATCGACAGAAAGTCTCTGAGTAGTCTTTAAATTTTGGAGTTTTGGATGTTTAGGCTCGGGCTTGAAGAGGTAAATATATAATTGATTACTTAGCATCATACGGAGTTCCTTGCCCGCGTGACAACCATTACAAGTTGAAGCGAAACCGTCTGTAGTTTTATCACATCTAAGGTTCATACAACATCTTTGAGGAAGTCATGAAGGGAGCTGGAACGCTTGAAGATTAAGCAAAGTAGAGTTTTACGTACACGTGTATATTCATGGGCAGCAGGAGCTGCTTTGGCGGCATGTTTGATGGGTTATAGTGCTGCACCGTCCTATGCCTCCGAGGTGTCTGAAGCGTTTGCGCCCAAACAAGCCGAAATCGAAACAAGTGCAGCAATTGGCAGTATTAAGGATTTAGAAAACGCTCATGATTACATTCAACCCGCAGCGAATGGTGGGTTTTTAATGCTGAACGTCGAGGACGATACAGAAGCAAGTGTAGTACACGTCACATATGGCAAGCTGGACAGTTCTGTAGAGGCTGTATGGAAACATCAGCAGGACCTGAACGTACAGCCCGGGACAAGCAGCAGGGGAGTCCAGCGGGAGACGCCGGATAGGGGCTTGCTGTTTCTGATTGATTATACAAAACCGAACGGAATACGAGAGTTGCAGGCTTCCCGATTGGACGAGGATGGAAACACCTTGTGGTCCAAAACATTACCCACAGATGGCTTGATATCTCATGGGCAGGATTCTCAGGTTGGTTTGGAGACACTGGAGGATGGCAGTTTCCTGGTCTCCTATCTAAACCTTGCGGAGCAGTCCTTCACTGTACTCAAATACACTGAAACTGGTGATATACAATGGAATCGAACGACGGCCGGAGTGACCTCGGGTTGGCTAGTCGGCAGTCACAATGGATATTATGCGCTTTTGAACAGCTCAGATGGTCCCGTTGGGGTACAAGCAGATGTATATGGTCGCGATATTCGTGACATCCATCTGGACTTAGGATCAGGTAAAGAAATTGCCGCAGTACGTGAGTTGCCGAGCGGTCATATTGCTGTAACAGGGCTTAAAGGAAACAGCAAGCGTACACAGGTGCTTAGTAATGGTCTACAATTATTTAGTAATACAGAGGACTATGCGGCTGACCGGGTGTATCTGCCTGAGGAGCAGTTGTATGTCCAGTTCAGTGATCAATATGATCCACTGGGTAAAACCACGAAGATGCATGGCATCACTATTACAGGCCTGAAAGGAAACGGTACGAAGGTGTGGGAAACGAGGACTCATTATAAGGAGGATAATTCCTTCGGCATCCGATACGATACGGGATTGATATACAAGATACCTTCAGGCTACGTGGTGGTGACATCTACAACTGGTGCTTATAAGCCAACAGTACTGGATTTTGCGAAAATATTGATACCGGAGTAATCCGGTGTCTTTTTTTGTGAAATCGAGGGAAACGATATTGCGAGGTTGTATGACGATAAGAAACAGCCTGCTTGTATATGTAATACAAGCAGGCTGTTAATAGACTCTATATTTAGGATGCAACGTGGCTGGATTGTAAAATGGCAGACAGCTTTTCCTGGAAAGTCGGAATACCTACACGCTGTACATATGCGTAAAAGCTTTCGCCAGCGCTCCTGTTTTCTTTGTAGAACAGAATGAGCTCTGCCAGTACAGGTCCAACCTGATCCCCGCGTACGCGACCTTTGAGCGCCTTGTTAAACTGGGCGCCTGCTCCAAGCGCTCCGCCGACAGCGATATCGAACGCGTCGACCAAGCCTTCCGGTGTCTTAATAAGCGAGCCTTGCAGACCAATGTCCGCAATATGCTTTTGACCGCAAGAATTCGGGCAGCCGATAAAATGAATGCGCACTTTTTCATCCAATTGTACGTGCTGATCCAAATACTCGGCAACGTCAACCGCCCGTTTTTTGGTTTCCACTATCGCCAGATTGCAAAACTCATTTCCTGTGCACGATACTGTACGGCTCATAAAATGCTTGGGCTGTGGTGTCAGGCGTTGCAGCACGGGGGCTTCCAGTAGTTCATCCACTTGCTCATCCGGCACGCCGCTCAGCAAAATATTTTGCGACATCGTGGTACGAATCTGACCATCGCCATAGCGGTCAGCCAGGTCGGCCAGTTCGTGCAACTCATCAGCACTAAGGCGACCGACAGGCACGTTCAGACCGACATAGTTCAGACCTTTTTGAGCTTGAGGATGCACGCCGTCAAAATAGGCGGCTTGCCAGCCAATCGTTTTGTCCTCGCCTCGTCCGGGCATTTCACCGATGTATTCGGTGAGCTTAGCCAGAAATTTGTCTGGGCCCCAATCGGCAACGAGGAATTTCAAGCGGGCATGGTGCCGCTTTTCCCGATAGCCGTAATCACGGAAAATGGTGGTGACAGCAATAGCAACCTTCAGTACTTCCTCAGGACGAACAAACAAATCCAGAGACTGTGCCATATGTGGCTTGGCGGACAAACCTCCACCAACCATCACATGGAAGCCGATCACTTCTTTTCCGTCGAGGATCTTGGTGGCCGGAGTGAAGGACAGGTCGTTAATTTCAGCCTGTGCATTGTTGTACGTATTACCGGAGATAGACATTTTGTACTTGCGCGGCAGATTGGAGAAGTCTCGATTTAATAAGAAAAAGCGGTTTACTTCATCTACAATCTCCTGGGTATCCACCAATTCATTGGGATCGATGCCAGCCAGCGGATTACCGACAATGGTACGCGGGCAGTCTCCACAGGCTTCAAAGGAATACAAATTGACTTTTTCCAGTCTTTCGAAAATATCGGGCAAGCTTTCGACCGTCAGCCAGTGAAATTGAATCGCCTGGCGAGTGGTGACATCCACAAGACCGCGTCCATATAGCGCGGATATGTCCGCCAATGCATGTGCCTGTGCTGAAGTCATGATCCCTGTGTTGATGCGGACCCGCATCATGAAATGACCATCCTTGGGCTTTTGCTGATATACCCCAGCCCATTTGAAACGGTCCATATCGTCCGCAGAGATCGAATCATAGCCTTCGTTGGCATAGTTTTCGATAATGGTACGGATAACGTCGAGACCGTCCTTTTCCAGCTTGACTAACTCGAATTTGTTAAGCTTATCGGGATGAGCGTTCCAGATTGGTTCGTAGGCCATTCTTTTAACCTCCTGTAGGTGCTTATTTATACTTTAGTGTTTTGGATAGAGGACTCATGATTTTATTCTTTATTTCCGACAATAAAACTAAGATATAATGTGATGGTATCATAGTTGGTTATGCCCGTAAACGAAGGAATGACCTAAACGGTATAACGATTATTTATCGTTTTTGCTTATTTTTTTGATATAAGGATTTGGAAAATTTATAATATAAATAGCATGAGAGGACAGGGATGTAGCAAACGGCGCCTTTTAGAAAAAGATAGGGCTTAAAGCGATTGTATACGTGTCCCCTCTATGGTAGATTTGGACTAACTGATAGAACAGGGTCATGTAAGAGAGGAAATGGTGAGTATATGGGTAAGATGGGGAAAAGGGCAGTTGTTCTGGCTTTGGGCAGCGCTCTATGTGTTTCTGGAACGGCAGGTGCAGCCAGCAGTGGAACTGCGTTAAAGGCCAAAGTCATTAATGGTGGAGTCTATGTTAACGTAAGCGATATGAATAAAGCATTAGGAACCAGCGGCGCATATAACAGCGCAAATGGTACATATACGTTATCGGCCGATCGTGTGCCGCAGGTGGTTAAAAATGTATCTCCTTCTGTGGTCGGTATCATAGGCCGTTCAGCCACGGGAGAGACCGTAGCAGGAGGAGATCGATACAACCTGGCTCACGGCACGGGTGTTATCATTCGTACCGATGGATGGATTGTGACGAATGCGCATGTTATCGAAGGATTAGGTGATGCCGTGGTCGTAACCTCGGACGGAAAATCTTACGGAATCACCGACAGCTACAGCGATCCGATCAGTGACTTGGCATTAGTCAAAATCAAGGCAAGCGGTCTCAAACCCGCTACCTTGGCAGCTTCAACGAACAGTCTACAGGTAGGTGAGCAGGTAGTGGCTATTGGTACGCCTATATCCTTTTCACTTCGCAATTCGGCAACCTCAGGTGTTGTTAGCGGGCTGAACCGTGGTGTCAACGCTGCTTATCGTTTGATCCAAAGTGATACCGCGATCAATCCTGGTAACAGCGGCGGTCCGTTGGTCAATCTCAAGGGTGAGGTCATTGGGATCAATACGATGAAATTCTCGGCGGTCGGCATTGAAAATATGGGCTTTTCAATTCCGTCGGATACGGTGAAATATGTCATCGGCCAATTTTTCAAATACGGAGAGGTTCGGCGCGCCAGTCTTGGTCTGAGTCTGGAAGAGAGCTGGTCAGCTATCGTTGGATTACCTACCGAGGACCCTCTGAAAGTTACGAAAATTACCTCAGCCAATGCCATTCAGGCCAAAATCAAGGAAGGCGATGAGCTGTATAGCATTAACGGTAAGCGTGTGGCTTCGGCCATTGATGTCAATGAGCTGCTTAAAAACTATCAACCAGGTCAAACGGTGAGTGTACTAATGCAGTCGGACGGTGATATTGTGAAGCGCAAGCTAGTACTGACACAGGATAATGGTGAAATCTATGAGTCCATTCAGTCTGGAGAAGATGGTGAAGATTCGAACGGTTCGGAGGCCGCTGAAGATGGCGGCGTAGCGCTTCCTAAGGAAACATCGGAGCCAGCTCAAGGGGCAACTACTGGAAAGTGAACAATAACGGCTCTTGAATCTATAAAATAAAGCTAAAGGGAGATTTACTGTGAAGCATATTCAAAGAAAAATGATGCGTAAGCTGGGGGTCGGCGCTGTCGCATTGTCCCTTCTGCTTTCCGCTTTGCCAGCAGTTGCAGCAGATCAAGATAAAACCATGCTGGAATTGCGGTTGCAAAGCGGCAGCAATACAGCCATCGTGAACGGCCATAATGCCAATATTACGAAGCCATATTCAAAAAGTGGTGCACTGATGGTTCCAGCTGGTATTTTTAAAAAGGCATTTAACAGCAAAATTCGATTGGCTGAAGATAATGTGGTTAAAATCACTAGCGGAACTCATGTTGTATCGCTGACCATTGGTAGCCGTACTGCTTGGGTGAGAGGTCACAAGGTGACACTTCCAGCTCCACCGGAAATGTCATCAGGTATTCTCATGGTGCCTCTGCGTCAAGTAGCAGAAGGGCTTGGCGGTAAGTTGGAGAAGAACGGCGCCGGAATCATTATTCGGATGGAAGCACAAGAAGAGGCGGGCACGGTAGCTGAAGAGACACCGAATATTGATAATGATGAGGGCAAGACGCAGATCGGGAACAGTTACTATGGCTGGTCTATGAACTATCCAACAGGTCTCGTCATCGGTCAGGGAGGTGGAGATGAGAGTATCTCCACTTTTATGGATGAGAACAGTGCCTACTATATGGAGGTGCACACAGCGTCACAGCCGGTTCCACTGAATGCGGACGATCTGTTGCAACAATTAGTGCAGGCAGCCAAGGAAACGGGAGAAACTGTGATCGATCGAAAATCCTTCCCGAAAGCGAAGGTACCTTATGCTCGTGTCATTACGAAGGATGGGGACGGCGTATTGTGGGAAAATCGTCAGTACTATGACAACGGACGATTGTATGTAGTTTATTTTTCCGATGCTAAAGCAACGAATTATAAAGATCTGGCCCAGTATGCGGGACTGTTAAATTCCTTCAAAACCTCCTTTAATGCGCAGGATAAAAGTATTAAAGACTTGTCCACTGTCGTAGGAGGCACACGCGAGGCCGGAAATCCAGACTACGGTGTGTCACTCAGCATACCCGCAGGCTGGAAAATGGACGATCAACGGATGCAATATGAAAGTAATGATGGATCGAGCTTCCGCGTGAAAGTAACCTCGGCTCCAGCGGATGGAAAGTTGGAGAACTGGGGCCAGCAGCTGCAAAAATGGCTGAGCGATTCCTTTGTGTCCACAGCTTATGAGGCACAGAAGACGTATCCGCTGGAGGTTGCAGGCGTTCAAGGGTTAGTACAGGAGTACCGCTATAATTTTGGCGATGGATGGGTCAAAGAGTACAATGTGCTGATTCAGCAAAATGGATATCGCTATTTGGCTGAATACGCAGTGCCTGAAAAAGTAAGCAAAGGAAATGATCAGTTCAACGCGCTCATCTCCTCGCTTCAAATCGATTTTCAAACCGTAGCAAGTAACTTTGGACAGTTGGAAGAAGACGACTATTTGACGGACAAAACGAAAACGGTCAAAAAGACGTCGAAAGCCTATGAATATACGGTGAATATCCCACGATATTGGACCGCGATTAGCGATCAATTTGAATTGGGGGATGTAGAGTACCAGTTTACCGGAGGTCGTTTTTCCATCAAAATCGACAACGACCAATCATTTGAACTAACGGTATCCCAGCTCAAGGACTTCTATGATAAGCAAGCAAAGAACTACAAAAACCTCAAAGTTGAGGAAGTTAAGGACGTAACGTTTGCTGGTGTTCCGGCAGTGTCCTTTACATTCCATCGTATAGAGGAAGGCATTGGCTACACAGGCCACCAATTGGTTTTGGAACGTGACGGAAAAACGTATACTGTGACAACAACATTAAATGATGCGAACAACACGGCTGTACAGTCTAACGCACTGGATTCGACGTTAAATTCGTTTAATTTTGTGAAGTAGAAGGTGTAGGTAAAAGATTAGCGAGGTTGTGGGGGAAGCGCTACGCGTGCCATTTGAGCCTACGATCGCTGTTGACCCGGGATTCTTGGATTGTTTAAGTGATTTATATGTAAGAATCCCAGGTCAAAGGCGAGCGCTGACGCTTTTTCGGATTCAAATGGCCCGCTTCACTGGCGCCCGCCAAATACCACCAATCTTATAATGAGTGAAGTAAGCACTAGGGAAGTCTATACGGATTTCCCCGTATAGGAGGAATCCAAAATGATTACGCTAAAAGCAGTCGACAAACACAATTGGGAAGCATGTGCCGAACTTGAACCGACACCTGAGCAAAAAAGATTTATGGTATCTAACCTTTTTTCGATTGCGGAATGTCAGTTTTTAGATGGATTTTTATCTAAAGCAATTTATAATGATGACGAATTAATTGGTTTTACAATGTATGGTTTAGACCCGGATGACGGAAATTACTGGGTTTACCGATTTGTGATTGACGAAAGATTTCAAGGTCAAGGTTATGGCTACAATGCGATGTTGCTGGTTATCGACGAAATAAGGAAAGCCAGTGATAGGACGGATGTTATCATGATTGGGTATAAACCAGACAATGAACTAGCTAGAAAGCTATATAGTAAAACAGGCTTCAGGGAGAAGGGAATATCACCCTGGGGAGAAATGCTTGCGAAGTATAGGTTTGCCTAGTTAATGATAGGATGACTCACCTCTAAAGCACCGCTTGACGGGATTGGAGGTGTTTTTAGTATTATTTTTTAAAGGAATCGCTTGGAAAGTGTAGAAGCTTAGGTCGCAGTCTGGTACACTAGATTAGTTACAAGATAAGAATGATTCTGCCGCAGATGTTTGTGATGCGGATTTTTTGAGTTGGATGTAATTCACGCGAGGAACCGATGGTTCAGTGTGTGGATGATCGGACAAGATGATAGAGACGGATAAGATTTAAAATATGATTCTTAGTAGGCTTCCATTCCCCTGACTAAACATGATCAGCTTTGGAATGAGTCTATGGAACATCCATGAGATTACCAAGTAAGCAGCATAGCTGCCCTGAAAACAACGATTATTCCTCGGGGGATCATTCGTTTTCAGCATATGGGGAGGGCAATAATGAAATCAGCAGTACGAAGAGAAGATGTTGAGCTTCTGGCACCAGCCGGTGACTGGGATTGTATGCGTGCGGCGGTGGCAAACGGGGCTGATGCGATCTTTTTCGGGGTGGAAAAGTTCAATGCACGAGCACGAGCGAATAATTTTCGCATGGAGGAACTGCCTGAAATTATGGCGTTTTTGCATAGCTATGGAGTTAAAGGTTTTTTAACATTCAATATATTGGTATTTGAAAACGAGTTGGAGGACGCTAAGGAGCTGGTCGATGCCTGTATTGATGCTGGAGTCGATGCCTTAATTGTTCAGGATATGGGCCTGGTGAAAATGATTCGCGACATTTCACCGGATTTTCCGATTCATGGTTCTACCCAAATGACGATTACCTCGCCGGAAGCGGTAGAGTTTACAAAACCGTACAATATGGAACGGGTCGTGCTTGGACGCGAAAACAACCTGAAACAGATCCAAAAAATAGGCGATCAGGCGAGACTTCCAATGGAGGTATTCGTACATGGAGCGTTATGCGTATCTTATTCTGGCCAATGCCTGACTTCAGAAATGTGGGGCGGCCGCTCTGCTAACCGTGGTGAGTGTGCACAGGCATGTCGTTTGCCTTACGATCTGATGGTAGATGGAGAGCAGAAACCAATGGCAGATGTGACGTATCTGCTGTCACCTAAGGATCTGGCAGCGATCGACTTGATGCCTGAACTGATCGACGCGGGTGTTGTTTCTTTTAAAATTGAAGGACGACTGAAAACACCTGAATATGTGGCGAATGTGGTCAGCAAGTACCGCAAGGCCATTGATAAGTATTTTGATGGCGATACGTCCAAGACCAGCAAAGAAGATATTCGCGAGCTGCAGCAGAGCTTTTCACGCGGCTTTACGCACGGTTTTCTCGAAGGGACCAATAACAAGAAGCTGGTTGACGGTACGTTCCCGAAAAGCCGTGGGGTGTATCTGGGCCGAGTGGAACAAATCCTTCGTGATGGTGTAGTGTGCCGTATTGATGCCCCACTCAAGCGTGGCGATGGGATTGTATTCGATGCGGGAGATCCCACGCAAAAAGAAGAAGGCGGACGCGTATACGATATCCGCCGCAAGGGCGTGAAGATTGAAGGCGAAGCCGGAGAAGGCTGGATCATCGACATCGTAGCGGGACGCAACGATGTGGATCTGCGCCGTGTGCACGTGGGCGACCGCATTTGGAAGACCAACGACCCAGCGCTGGACAAACGTCTGCGCCAGTCGTACGACACCGACAAGCCGTACCGGGTCTTCCCGGTACATGTGCGGGTCAGCGGCTCCCCAGGGCAGCCGCTGTCGACATGGTGGACCGACGTGCAGAAGGGCACAACGGTCCGCGTGGACTCCGAGCTGGAGCTCGAAATTGCCCAGAAGCGTCCGATGACGCATGAACTGCTCGAAGAGCAGTTCGGCCGACTGGGCGGAACGGTGTTCCAGCTGGAAGAACTGGACGTCCATCTGCATGGGGACGTCATCGTGCCGATGCGCGAGCTGAACGGTATCCGCCGCCAGGCGGTGGAACTGCTCGCGGGTGAGCGCCCCAAACCGCCCGTGTACACGAAACGGGCGGTCGAGGTGTATGACGATGCATCGGCTCCGGCATCGTCTGTGGCACGCGGTCAGGCAGAGCTGACCGCGTTGTGCCGCAGCCTCCCTCAGGTGGAGGCTGCGCTCGAGGCCGGCGTGGAATTCATCTACGCCGACTTCGAGTTCATCAAGCAATTCCCGGCAGCCGTAGAGGCTGTGCACGCTGCAGGCCGCCGAATTGCGCTGGCGACCCCGCGTATTCACATGCCGGGTGAAAATGGCTACCACAACAACATCCTGCGCTTGAAGCCGGATGCTGTGTTGGTACGCAATCCAGGGGCACTGTATTTCTACTTGCGACATCGGTTGGAGAACCCGGACGCACATCATCCGCAATTGATTGGTGACTTCTCGCTGAACATAGCCAACCATAAAGCGGCTGATCTGTTCCTGGATTCCGGCTGCGACCTGGTTACGCCTTCGTACGATCTGAACATTCAGCAAATGGTCGATATGCTCAGACGTACGCGTACCGATAAGCTGGAGATCGTGATCCAGCAGCATATGCCCATGTTCCATACTGAACATTGCGTATACTGCACCTTTATGAGTGAAGGCACCGACTACACTAACTGTGGACGTCCATGTGAGGACCATCGCGCATCCCTGCGTGATCGAATTGGTATGTCTCATCCGGTCCGTGTGGACGAAGGCTGCCGCAACACGGTGTACAACGCGATTGAGCAATCCGGCGCGGAATACCTATCCAACTTCCTGGAGCTGGGCGTGTCCCGTTACCGCGTGGAATTTTTGGAGGAGACACCGGAGCAAGTGCATAAGGTTATTGATCTCTATAACCGTGCCCTGCGCGGAGAAATCAGCGGAACACAAGTATGGAAGACGCTGAAAGCGACGAATCAGTTGGGTGTTACACGTGGGCAGCTGGTGAAGTAAATAACAGTATATTTGTTCGGGAGCCAGAAAGACTCCGGCAGCATAATATATTCATATAGAAAGCAAGTGATTGGAAGACATGTTCTCTTTGAGGGAAGATGTCTTCTTCTTTAACCTATAAAATTCATCTATCTTCCTGTTATAATCATAGACAGTTATCTATCCGTTATATTGAAGACAAAGGAGTTTTAACCTATGAAAATCCGTAAAGCGATTATTCCTGCTGCGGGATTAGGAACCCGGTTCCTTCCTGCTACGAAAGCAATGCCTAAAGAGATGCTTCCCATTGTAGACAAACCAACAATTCAATATATTATTGAAGAGGCTGTTGCATCTGGTATAGAGGATATCATTATCGTTACTGGTAAAGGCAAAAGGGCGATTGAGGATCATTTTGACTACTCCTTTGAGCTGGAGCATAATTTGACTGCGAAGGAAAAATGGAATCTGCTCAATGAAGTGCGTAAACCATCGGAGATGGCAGATATCCACTATATTCGTCAAAAGGAACCTAAAGGGTTGGGGCATGCCATCTGGTGTGCACGTAAGTTTATCGGTGACGAACCTTTTGCCGTCCTTTTAGGGGATGACATCGTTGAGTCTGAGAATCCGTGCCTCAAACAGATGATAGACGTGTTCGATGAGTATCAGCGTTCTGTTGTAGGTGTAAAACAAGTGGATTGGAACGAGGTACATCGTTACGGCATAGTTGAAGGTCATGCACTTACTTCCAAAATCTCTGAAGCGGAACGATTGGTAGAAAAGCCAAAGAAGGAAGAAGCAACCTCCAACTTGGCGATCATGGGACGTTATATCTTGACGCCTGATATTTTTGATATCCTGGGTCAGCAATCTGCGGGAGTAGGCGGGGAGATTCAGTTGACAGATGCATTGTCCAAACTGGGAGAAAAGAATCCGATCCTGGCCTACGAATTTGACGGGAATCGCCATGACGTTGGCGAGAAATTGGGATTCATTGAAACAACGATCCATTATGCTCTACAGCATAACGAAATCAAGGATGAAGTACTGGCTTATATGAGACAGGTTATTGAAGATATTGATCAACAAAAATAAACACCTCACCAAACCTCTCTTTCTCCAAATAAAAAAGAGACTACCGGATGATATAACATCATCTGATAGTCTCTTTTTCTGTACTATTTCTCCGATTTTAACTGAGCAATTTGCTCCCTCTCCTTCGGATCAGCTTTAATCAGCTTATCGTACAATGCTTTGTCATCCTGTCCCTGCTGTTGCAGAGCAGCGATATAGTAGCGGGCGACCTCACGATTCGTAGCATCACTCAAATCGTCCTTCAGACCGTTTTTCAGGATGCTAGCAGCCTCTGCGGGCTTGCCTGACATGAATTCAATTTTGCCAGTGCTGAGCGCAATACCTGGAGTTACCTCAAAAGTACGTGGCAACTGAATTTCAGGTGGAACCGTCTTAATATGAGCTACCCCATCCAGAACCTGCTGGTATGCAGCAAGGCCTGCTTGGAAATATTTCTGCTCCTTGGCGGTGTCCTTCTGTTCACGTGCCTTATCACCAATAGAGTAGGCTTGAGTAATCAACATGTTGTACCAGTCATTGTCCCATTTGAAGTTGGAAATGTTATTTTCCAAAATACTGAAGGCTTGCTCATGCTCACCTTTTGCTTTTAAAAGGTTAACTTTGGAGTAATACATGATTTTATTATACGGTTCTGCCTTCAGGCCCGTATTAAGTACCTCTATTGCAGCATTATAAAATTCCTCTTTTTTCGTTTGATCATACACATTCTTGTACAGTGCAGCCAAACTTATAACCGAATCTGGGTGCGTAGGACGAAGTTCAAGATCCTTATTAATGGCACTTTGGATTTCCTCAAAAGATGTGCTGACCGCCATGATCTGTTTGGCAGATGTGGCAGCATTGGCCGATTGCACGAAGCGGAGACCTGCAAAAAGCACCACAATGCTTAGAATGCCGATGACTGCACTATACATGATTCGGAAACCAGAAGTACTCATGGACAAGCGTCTAAGAGGTTTGCTGTCCATAGCAGCGGCCATACCACCAAGACTCATAAATATCAGTATGCCCATGAACACGTAGCTCAGATTAAAGTCCAGCAAGCTATGAAGTAAGATCGAGAGCGCCAAAATGAGATACAGAAAGTGAGAATCCCGTTCTTCATCATTTTGTCTAATATAGTTACGGATATATTTGTAGAAAATAAATAAGATGAAAGACATGAAAATTACAAAACCGAGAATACCAACTTCAACCAGGTACTGCATGAAGAAGTTATGGGCCTGACGGCTTGTGTAAGGATAGTCTTGGTATTTCTCATATAAAGTAGCCCAACCGCCGCCGCCGGTGCCAATAACAGGATGATCTTTAATCGATTTGGCAGCATCCTGATAGAATACAAGTCGTTCCAGTACACTATGCTGCCGGAAATTGATATTTTCAAACCGGACCTGGACGTTTTCTGGTAGTACGCTGCGCAGGCCAGTTCCAATAAACAGAAAAGCCAGCAAGCCAATCACCACAACTGATCCGACAGGCAGCCACAGGTTGGATAACTTACGGGAAGTCCACCCTGTGAGGGCACTTTCCAACCTTGGTGCCAGATAACGTTCAACAAGCCACAGTACGACAGCGACAGTAAGGGAGACTCCAATAAGTAATCCCCAAGCCTTGGCAGCCTCTCCGCCGTTGTAGGTCTTATTGAGTTGTAATCCCATATTTGTAATCGGCGACAAGATAGATATTGACGCTACACCAGCAATGGCGCAATGCAAAATCCATATAATTTGGCGTGCAGGTTTAAGGAAAAGCAAGAGCAGCACGAAAACGACTGGCAACATAACCAGACCGCCCCGTGACAAGGTCAGGAACAGTGAGACCAGAATGGGCACCAACATGAAACCATGAGTAGCCTTGCCATACCATGATTTTGATTTCATTAAACAAAAAACGGCAGCGAATAAGAAAGCCATTAGAAAGGCGGCATATGTATTCGCATATTGAAACACTGATGTCAGCCGGAGCCCGTTTGTATCTGTCATGACTGCATTGGTATAACGGTCATGATACACATATTGGCTAAGCCAGCCTACCAGCTTGCCGGCAAGCACCCACTGTCCGAACCAGTTAATGAAGCCAAAGCCTACAATGACATAAGCAATAGTCATAATCAGATTGTGAATAATCTTATTGCCTAAGCGATCTTGGAGTAGATAGATTGAGATGATAAACAGGGCTGCATATATGCACTGTACCACCACCATATTCATGGCCAGGTAATGTGAAGCTGCTGATGTCAGTGAAAGCACATAAGTCAAGGGAAGCAGTAGTACTAATACAGCCAGCCAATCCCTTTGCTCTTCCAGCTTGAATTTTTTATAATAGGTTACGATTCCTAAAATCAATAGAATCGAGGCGATGATAACAGCCCAATAGAGAGGCTTCTCAAAGTCGAGCATTTGACCATTAAAAAGTGCAGCCTGGAAGGGGGCCCAAGCTAAGAACAAAATCATGCCAACAATTAACACCCAAAATATAGCCGGCCTTTTATCGTCACGGGTCGACGTTTTGGCCTGTTTCCCGTATACTGGATTCGACAAGGTTTACAATCTCCTTTTCTTGTAGATACGTCAATATTTTAGCATACATTGTCTTGTTATAACTAGTAACCCAATTTCACACGAAGTAAAATCGACTTATTTTAAATCTATAATTTAAAAAGGAAAGTTGGCGAGTAGTTGTGCATTCAGTTTTATTGCGTTTTCTAAAACAACATAAATTCATTTTTGATATGTCCAAAGATGACTTTAAAAAAAAATATGTTGGATCATATCTGGGAATTGCTTGGGCATTTATTCAACCATTAATTAGCTTGTTGATTTTTTGGTTTGTTTTCCAAGTAGGTTTTAAACATATGCCTATGAACGATTTTCCCTTTATTCTTTGGTTTTCTGTAGCATTAATACCATGGAATTTTTTCTCTGATGCACTTCAAACAGCTACTAATTCAATAACAGAGAATAGCTTTTTGGTGAAAAAAGTTATTTTCAAGGTCCAGATTCTACCTATTGTTAAGATTTATTCTTCATTGTTTGTACATTTGTTTTTTTTGGTCTTTTTATTCGTATTGTTTTCTATATACGGATTTCAACCGAACATTTACTATCTACAAATTCCATATTTCTTAATTTGTATGATCGCCTTACTATTAGGTCTTTCGTGGATTACTTCTTCACTAGTTATTTTCTTGAAGGATGTAGGCCAGGTGGTTTCCATGATTCTGCAATTTGGTTTTTGGCTGACTCCAATTTTTTATTCCCTAACGGCTATTCCGGAAAAATATCAATTTTTAATTAAGCTAAACCCTCTTTATTATATCATTGAGGGCTATCGTGGAATATTTTTGTATCATTATTGGTTCTGGGAACGGCCCCAACAAACACTGTACTTTTGGCTGGTTACTTTTATCTTTCTACTAATTGGTTACTACTTATTCAAAAAATTGCGGCCTCATTTTGCTGATGTCATTTAAAATTAAGGAGGTTACGGAGATGTCCAGTACCGTGCAAGAATTACTCTCTCCAAACCCAGTTATAAGTGTGAATAATGTTTCTAAAATTTATAAGCTATATGAGAAGAATACAGATCGCTTAGTGGAAGCGGTAGTCCCAATGAAGGGTAAAAGGCATAAAGAATTTTATGCTTTGAAAAACCTCTCGCTTACTATTAACAAAGGTGAGTGCATTGGGATATTGGGCAAAAATGGTGCGGGTAAGTCAACATTACTAAAGATGATCACTGGGGTACTGAAACCGAGTGAAGGGGACATTCTGGTGGATGGTAAAATTGCAGCACTCCTCGAATTGGGCGCGGGTTTCAACCCTGAACTAACCGGTTTGGAGAACATATATTTTAACGGTCGAATTATGGGGTTTTCAAAGGATGAAATGGATTTGCGTCTAGAAGATATTTTGAGCTTTGCTGATATCGATGATTTTATTCATCAACCCGTTAAAACCTATTCTAGCGGGATGTTTGCCAGGTTAGCATTTGCTGTTGCAATAAATGTTGATCCTGATATTTTAATTATCGATGAAGCATTGTCTGTCGGCGATGTTGCCTTCCAGACGAAGTGTTTTAGAAGAATTAATGAATTTATAGATCAAGGCAAAACTATTATATTTGTTACTCATTCAATGGATACGATATTGAAGTATTGTAATAGAGCTGCAGTTATTCATAATGGAGAAAATGTTGCTGAGGGAACTCCAAAAGAAATGGTAGATGTATATAAGAAAATACTGGTGAATCTTTATGATATAAGTGAGGAGTTAAAAGTAAATAAGCAAACTAGCCTCGCTGAAGTTGGCGAATGGAAAAAGAGCTTTTCTGTTAACAAAACATTACTTGAATATGGAGACAAACTGGCCGAAATCATAGACTTCGGTATTTTTGATCTAGATGGTATCCCTTCATCTAAAATTATCAGTGATGAGCCAGTCGTGATTAAGATGAAAGTTAGATTTCATGCACAATTAGAGCAACCTATTTTTGCATTTACAGTTAAGGATTTAAAAGGAAATGAAATTTGTGGAACTAATACAATGTTTGAAAATATATTGACACCAGATATAAAACCAGACGAGGAGATAATTGTGACATTCACGCAAAGTTTTAAACTCCAAAGTGGATATTATACTCTTTCTTTGGGTTGTACTGGTTTTCAGAGCGATGAATTAGTAGTCTATCACCGTTTGTATGATGTACTTTCCTTTGAGGCTTCCATTTTTAAAAATATTGTAGGTTTATATGATTTAGAGTCACAAATTCAGTTGTTTAAAAATGAAAATAGAGGGTAACCCTATGAAAACAAAAATTGGAAATGTGCTAATGAACTATGAATATTATAATGGTGAGGATCTGTATAGTGACGGTGATATAGAAAATGAAATTTTAGAAATGGTAAAAAAAGATTTTGATGTTCATGAAATCCTAAGTAAGGATGATAGATGGCCTGTTTTGTATCATTTATCACCCTATCGATTTAATTTGCTTGATTGGTACCCTTTTAAAGAAGGAAGTGCTGTATTAGAAATTGGGGCAGGTTGTGGCGGTGTTACTGGGATAATATGCGAAAAGAATGAAAAAGTTGTGGCTGTAGAGCTTTCTAAGAAGAGGGCAGAAATAAATGCCTATCGTAACAGAGATAAAAAAAATCTGGAAATTATGGTTGGGAATTTAAACGATATTCAATTCGATGAAAAGTTTGACTATATAACTCTAATAGGAGTTCTTGAGTATGCAGGGAAATTCACGAATACTGCTGAGCCTTATCTAGATTTTCTGAAGAGTATTAAAAAAATGTTAAAACCAGATGGTGTTTTGATTGTTGCCATTGAAAATAAACTGGGTTTAAAATATTGGGCTGGAAGAAAAGAAGATCACACGGGAGTTCAGTTTGAAAGCTTAGAAGGGTATATCTCTGACAAGGGTGTTAAAACCTTTGGTAAGACTGATCTAACTAATTTGCTTGAAACAGCAGGATTTCAGAATTCGCAATTTTATTACCCTATGCCGGATTATAAGCTCCCTACACAAATATTCTCCGACGATTGCTTTCCAAAAGTGGGAGAACTAGAAAAAGTAACTCCAAGTTATGATACTGAGCAAACTGTTTGTTTTGAAGAGTACTTAGTATTTAATAACATTATACAAAATGGTCACTTTGACCTTTTCGCGAATTCATTCTTAGTCTTTAGTGAAAATTATGAGGGGACTGCGAAATGAAAATTGTATACACTAAATACAACCGTAACCGTCTGCCGAGATTTCAACTTAAAACAAGTATATTAACAGATAACTCGGGAACTAATTATGTTCAAAAGGAAGCTCTAACAGTCGACAGTAAAGCTCATATCAAGCAGATCTATGACAATTATGTGTTTATGAGCAAACAATATCCACATATAAACTCCGCCAAGGCATCTTTAAAGAATGATAGTGCTATTACATTTGATTTTGCCCCAGGGAAATCTTTAGATGAGCATATGCTGGATGCGATTTCAAAAAAAAACATCCCAGATTTATTAGGATTTATTAAAGGATATATTAATTATTTGAAAACCTTTGATATTAGGCACCAAGAAGATTTTAAACCCACTACATTATTTTTGGAAATATTCGGATTTGAACCTGACTTTTCAGATGTAGAGTGTATGGCTGAAGCAAATATTGATTTAACCTTTGATAATATTTTTTTTGACGGATCTATATTTACTGTTATTGATTACGAATGGATATTTTACACATCAATTCCTTTGAATTATATAATTTATAGGAGTCTATCTAGACTGTTTTGGAAGTATGGTGAATATTTAAACTCTTTTCTGAAATTGGATGATCTTTTTGAAGAATTTCAAATTGATGAGATTGCCCAATATCAAAAAATGGAGATGGCATTCCAAGAGTATGTGCTTGGCAAAAAGCGTTTTTATAACATTGGTGATCAATATTCGAAAAAAATTGAAACTTTAAATAAGGTTTTAGATGAAAGCAAAAAGAATGAGAGTCAAACAATTAACCAACAACACTTGCTAGGTGAATATGAAGACAAAATTAATTCATTGAATAGTGAAAAAGAATTGCTTTCAATTAAATTAGAAAACAGCAAAATAACATTAAATAATAAAATGATTGAGCTAGATAATTATAAAAGTCAAGAAGCTCATTTAAAAACGGAGTCAGAAAGCATAAAAAATCAGTTTAGCCAATTACAACTTAAGTATGACACATTAAAAAAACAGCATAATGAAACTAATCTTCAGATTGACCAAAAGATTACTGAATTATTAAATCGAAGTCTTAAAAGAAGAGCGATCTTCAAAAAGACTAAGCATTTAATAGAGGAAAATCAATTTTTAATAAACGAAAAAGATAGGGTTGCTCAGCAAAGTTCGGAAGAGCTAGCTCTAAAGAATCAAGAATTGGATTTGTTAAATGAACAACTCGTAATAAAAAACATTCAAATTACTGAGTTGAGTGAACAAAATTATGAATTTAGGTTACAAATTAATCATTTGAATTTATCGCTTCATGAAATGACAGAGAAATTCAATGAAAATAATCTTGCGTATACTCATTTACAAAAGCATAATCATGAAGTTGTTTTAGAAAATGGAAGATTGTCTGATTCGTTAAAAAATCTTCAAAATGATTATCATCAGTTGAAGTATGAATTTATGCAATTGAAAAAACAAATTTTTAATGATGCACGAAGGAAGGAAGAAGATGAATGAGTAAGAAAGTGCTTGTTTTAAATCCCTATTATCCCACTCTTGGAGGAGGGGAGAAGCATATGGCCTATTTTTGTAAATTCATCGAATCCTATTATAACGATGTTGAAATTGATATATTGGTTCATAATTATAACGAAGTTAACATTCATTCGGAGTATTACCCTACCATAAATGAATTAAATAATCGTTTTGGAATTCATTTGGATAGAACTAAAATTTTAAAATTAGATTTGAAGGCACCTGGGTCATTAATAGAACACTATAAAAACAAAAAGGTTATAGAAGAAATTACAAGTAAGTATGACTTGTTTTTAAATTTCATGTTTCTAAGCAAACATATAGGCAGAGCGAAAAGAAACTTATACTCTTGTATGTTTCCACCTCAGAAATTTAGTTTTAATAAATTCCCACATAATTTAGTTGCCGATTGGTTGAATTTTCGTTTTAAGAATAGCTACAATTATTTTATAAGTAATTCTAAATTCACAAACCATTGGCTGCAACACTATTGGAGAACTGGAAAGAAAAATGTCACTATATATCCTCCTGTGTTTTTAGAAAATGAAATCAATGAAATTGAGTTTGAAAAAAAAGAAAATATTATTTTATCTGTAGGACGTTTTTTTGTAGGGGCTCATAATAAGAAACAGGATTTCTTAGTTGACTTTTTTGTAAAGAATATTCATAAATTCCAAGGATGGGAACTGCACATAGTTGGAGCATTATCTAATAACCCTGTTGATATAGAGTATGTGGCTAAAATAAAGGAGAAAATCCAAGGATATCCCATCTATCTGTACATTAATAGTGATTTGTCTCAAGTAAATAATCTCTATGATCGAGCTAAGCTTTTTTGGCATGCAACGGGATTTAATGAAGAGAGTGATCGTTTCCCTGAGAAAATGGAGCATTTTGGTATAACTACTGTAGAAGCAATGAGCAAAGGTGTTGTTCCGATTGTCATAAATAAAGGGGGACAAACAGAAATTGTTAATCAACAAAAGGATGGGTTTTTATGGAATTCCGAGGAAGAGTTACTGGAATACACTCAGGAGTTAATTAGCAACTCGGAAAAACGAGAAACTATTGCTCTTAACGCGTCCAAAAGAGCAAAGGATTTTTCAGTAGAAACTTTCTATGAAAAGAATAGGGAGATTTTTGATGTCTTATAAAATTTCAATTGTTATTGTTAACTTTAACGGGAAAAGGTATATAAAAAATCTGTTTGATTCTCTTTCTAAAATGGATTCAGCTGGTCTTACTTATGAAATAGTCTTTGTTGACAACAATTCTACTGATGATTCCATTCAATTTTTAACAGAAAGCTATCGGGATGTTTTTCCCAATTTAAAGATTTTAGAAACGAAAGAGAATCTTGGATTTGCTGGTGGTAACAATTATGGTGTTAAACATTCGGAAGGTGAATATGTTGTTTTTCTTAATAATGATACTGCGGTAGAGAAAAACTGGCTTCTCGAAATGTACACCTTTTTTAGTAGTCAGAAAAATATTGGTATGGTAGCCTCAAAGCTAATATTTTTTCATGATTTTATCAAAGTTCAAGTTAAAACCCAAGACAAAATTATAATATCTAGTAATGTACAGATAAATGATATTAGTCAAAAAGTCGATATGAAATTCACAAAAAACTTATTGTACATGGATAGTGAATTAACTTGCTTTGGTCATACTGTTTTTTACTTACCACTAATTCATGGAGTGTCAGAATATAGTATTGATTTAAAAATAATAAAAGAACACGATCAAACTACTGATTTTATAATTATAGGTGAAAATAGCTATTCTCTTCACGAAAAAATTGTCCTAGACGAAGATTTCATTAGTAATAATAAAGTAACATTGATCCAAAATGCAGGCTCTGGAGTCGATGAAGATTTTAATGGCTTTGATCAGGGTTTTTGTGAAGAAGACCAGGGACAATACGATATAGCCAGAGAAATTGATTCCTGCTGTGGAGCGGCAATGATGATAAGACGTGATTTATTTGTTGAAATAGGCGGGTTTGATAGTAAGTTTTTTATGTACTATGAAGATACTGATTTATCATATAGAGTAAAGAAACAGGGTTTGCAATTATTATTTTGTCCAACAGCACTAGTTAGACATGTACATACAGGGAGTAGCCAAGAATGGTCGCCATTTTTTGTATTCCATGTCTATCGCAATAAGCTACTGTTTATATCTAAAAATTTTAAGTTTAAAACATTTGCTAAACAATTTATTTTGTATGTTGCTCATGTGATTAAAGAGGTCTTTTTTACAAAACAAAAAACAAGCCTAAAAAGGGCGAAGCTGAAGGCATTATTTGCTGTTATAAAAATATATCCTTCCTATTGGACAAAGAAATAAAAAAATGAGGTAATAAAATGAAATTAATTTTGCTTTCAGGTGGTTCCGGTACTAGATTGTGGCCACTTTCGAATGATTCGCGTTCAAAGCAATTCTTGAAAATTTTAAAGGATGAACACGGGAATGATGAGTCAATGGTGCAACGTGTTTGGAGACAGATAAGAACTGTGTCTTTAGATTCGTCCACATTTATTACGACTAGCAAATCTCAAGTTGAGATGATACAGTCTCAACTTACTGATTGCCCGCCTTTAATTATAGAACCTGAACGAAAAGATACATTTCCAGCTATAGCTCTTTCTGCTTCATATTTATTATCTCAAACAAACGAGAGTCCTGATGAAGTTGTTGTTGTTTTGCCTGTAGATTTATATGTAGAAGATAATTTCTTTCAGCAAATTTTTCAATTGGAAAAGATAATGGATGAGGAAGAACTAAATATTGCTCTGTTGGGTGTTAAACCACTTGTTCCTACTGAGAAATATGGTTATATTCTTCCAAAGGTTAATTCTAAAAATGTTGCCTCATTACAGGAAGTTGATTGTTTTATAGAAAAACCACCTGTTGAAAGGGCTAAGGAGCTAATCGATCAATCAGCTTTATGGAATTGTGGGATATTTGCTTTTAAACTCAAGTATTTAGTAGGAATTATGGAAAACAGAGGTCTTCCAGTTCAATTTGATGAAATGGTTGAGGGATATAATAACCTTCAAAAAATTAGTTTTGACTTTGAAGTTTTGGAAAAAGAAAAAGTACTTCATGTCCTCCCTTATGAAGGGAAATGGAAAGATTTAGGGACATGGGATTCTCTGGTTGAAGAGATGGATTCTAAACAATTGGGTAAGGGCATCGTTTCCGATTGTCAACAAGTCAATCTGATTAATGAGTTAGACATACCTGTTGTGGTTTTAGGATTGAGCGATGTTGTTGTGGTAGCTAGTCCTGATGGTATATTGGTTTCAGATGTAGCAATAACGCCACAGTTGAAGAACTCTATTAAGAATCTGAATAATCGCCCAATGTATGAGGAAAGAAGATGGGGGTGGTTTAGAATCCTCGATTACAATATTAATAATGAAGATGGGGATGAAGTGCTTACAAAGAAAATCTGCATAAAAAAAGGGCAAAATTTGAGCTATCAGATGCATACTAAACGTACGGAGATTTGGAATATTATCAGTGGTAGTGGTGAGTTAGTTATTGATAATTGCATAAGTTCATTAAAAACAGGCGATAGTGTCAAAATTAGTCCGGGGCAAAAACACAGTGTATTTGCAAAGAGTGACTTGGAAATTATAGAAATACAAAAGGGTCCTGAGCTTATTGAGGAAGATGTTATAAGATTTTGTTCCGTTTGGGACGAAATTAAAGGAAAAGTTGTTAATAGTATGTGACTGTGAAGGGAGAATTGGTATGAAAGGAATAATTCTTGCAGGTGGTACAGGCTCACGTCTCTACCCTTTAACCAAGGTAACGAATAAACACTTATTACCTGTTGGTAAGTACCCAATGATCTTTCATTCGGTAAATAAACTCAAACAAGCAAACGTTCTTGATATTCTAATTGTAACCGGTAAGGACCACATGGGAGATGTTGTTAATCTTCTTGGTAGTGGTCGTGAAATGGGAGTGACGTTCACTTATAAAGTACAAGATGAAGCTGGTGGAATCGCACAAGCTCTTGACTTGGCTGAACAATTTGTGGGCGATGATCAAATGGTTGTAATTTTAGGAGACAATGTATTTGAAGATGATATTGCGCCTTTTGCGGACAATTTCCGTAACCAAACGACGGGGGCCAAGATACTACTTCAACAAGTCCAAGATCCTCATCGTTTTGGCGTGGCTGAGCTGGAAGGAGAACGAATTGTTTCTATTGAAGAAAAACCTAAAAATCCTAAAAGTAATTTTGCCGTAACGGGTATTTATATGTTTGATCATAATGTATTTGAAATTGTAAAAACGCTCAAGCCTTCCGCGCGTGGAGAACTAGAGATTACTGATGTTAACAATGCATATATTGCTAATGGGACTTTGACATACGATGTCCTTCAAGGCTGGTGGACTGATGCTGGAACCCATCCATCTCTTGCACGTGCTAATGAACTAGCTAAAGATCTCGTCTTTGGCGACGAATTTGGGAAATTAAAGCTATAAAAATTATAATTGAAGGGAGGATACATATTGATGAAAGTAATTCCTCTGAAACTAAAAGGAGCCAAAATCATTGAACCCGTGGTTCATGGTGATCACCGTGGTTTCTTTATGGAAAGTTACAATGAGCAGATCATGAAAGACAATGGTATTAATCATTCTTTTATTCAGGATAATCAGTCCTTATCTGTAGAGACTGGTGTGATCCGAGGGTTGCATTACCAGCTTAATCCTAAAGCCCAGACCAAACTCATTCGAGTGCTCTCTGGAGCCATCTATGATGTTATTGTGGATATTCGTAAAAGTTCTCCAACATTCGGCCAATGGGTCGGGGTAATCTTAAGCGAGCATAATAGACGTCAGCTGCTGGTGCCTAAAGGGTTTGCTCATGGGTTCTGTACGCTTGTTCCAAATACTCAAGTGCTGTATAAGGTAGACGAGTATTACTCACCCGAGAATGATCGGGGAATTCTGTGGAATGACTCTGCGCTAGGGATTGATTGGCCAACTTCTCAGGCTATTCTTTCAGAGAAGGATCAGAAGCATCCGGTACTGGCTGATGCAGACATTAATTTTGATTAGAGGATTAAACCTCAACTATATACACAGTTGAACTAATAAAAAACCATTTTTGTTTCTTATTAGTTCAATAAAGCATATCTTATATGTATTAGAGTATGATTTAGGAGGACTATATGAAACTTCTTGTCACCGGCGGGGCCGGATTTATTGGCAGCAACTTTGTATTATACATGTTAAAGCAACACCCAGATTACGAAATTGTGAATGTGGATGCACTCACGTATGCAGGCAATCTGGAGAATTTGAAATCCATCGAAAATCACCCTAAACATAGCTTTGTCAAAGCGGATATTACCGATACACAAACGATTGACCAGGTGATGCAGCAGGGAATTGATGTAGTGGTGAACTTTGCAGCTGAATCGCATGTAGATCGGAGCATTTTGGAACCCGAAGTGTTTGTAAAAACAAACGTATTGGGTACGCAGGTGCTACTGGATGCTGCAAAAAAGTACAAAATAACCAAGTTTGTACAGGTATCAACAGACGAGGTGTATGGCACTCTGGGTGAAACAGGCTTGTTTACGGAGGAAACTCCACTTCAGCCCAATAGCCCATACTCTGCGTCCAAGGCAGGCGGCGATTTGTTGGCTCGTGCATATCACGAGACCTTTGGTCTACCAGTGAATATCACACGTTGTTCCAACAACTATGGCCCATATCAGTTTCCGGAAAAGCTGATTCCGCTGATGATCTCACGTGCGCTGAGTGATCAGCAGCTGCCTGTATACGGGGATGGTTTGAACATTCGCGATTGGTTGTATGTAGAGGATCATTGCAGTGCAATTGATCTGGTCATTCATCAGGGTAAGTTTGGTGAGGTATACAATATCGGTGGAAATAACGAGCGGACGAATGTGCACATCGTCAAAACGGTATTGGAGGAGCTGGGCAAGCCAGAATCTCTAATTTCGTATGTGCAGGATCGTCCGGGGCATGACCGTCGTTATGGTATTGACCCGACTAAAACAATGAATGAGCTGGGCTGGAAGCCCAAGCATTCTTTTGAGACGGGCATTAAAGAAACAATTAGTTGGTATTTGGATAATAAGGAATGGTTGATCCGCATTCAATCTGGTGAATACCAGCAGTATTATGCTAAGCAGTATGACTCTCGCTTGGGGGATTCGTAGTTATGAAGGTTCTGGTTACTGGAGCATACGGCCAACTGGGCAAGGATGTGGTAAAAGTCTTTCAGGAGAAGGGTCATGATGTAGTTGGTTGCGGCCGAGATGAACTGGATATAACGAACTTGGAGCAGGCTGTTAAGATTATTGAACAATTTCAGCCTGACGCTGTGATTCACTGTGCCGCCTATACAGCAGTGGATGCGGCAGAGACGGATGTAGACAGGGCTTATCAGGTAAACGCGGCGGGAACACGAAATATGGCAATTGCTACGGAGAAGGTGGGCGCCAAGCTGGTTTATATTAGTACGGATTATGTGTTCGATGGTTCGGCGGTGCAGCCTTACCACGAGTATGATAATACCAATCCACAAAGTATCTATGGTAAATCCAAACGTGCAGGTGAAGTATTGACTCAGACGCTTTCCAGCAGGTATTTTATTGTGCGTACATCCTGGGTCTATGGATTACATGGGAATAATTTTGTTAAAACGATGCTGAAGCTTGGGCAGGAAAAGCCTCAGCTTCAGGTTGTGCATGACCAGAAAGGTTCACCAACTTACACAGTGGATTTGGCGTTTTTTTTGGTGGAGTTGGCTCAGACGGAGAAATATGGCGTTTATCACGCATCCAACAGTGGCACATGTACTTGGTATGAGTTTACGCAGGCTATTTTCCACGATGCGGCGGAACTACTTGGTGCTAAAATCACTGCAAAACTAGAACCGTGCAGTACAGAACAATTCCCGAGACCGGCAGCACGACCTTGTAATTCCGTAATGGAGCACATTTCCATTCGTGCAAATGGTTTGAAGGATTTACGTGCTTGGCGCGAAGGATTACAGTCCTTTATGAGAGAATTGGAAAAAGTAAAATAAATGTACACCTTTCTGAGCAAGAGATCTACCGAAGGGTGGGATCTCAGGAACTGTTGCTTATCCATATTATAGGGAAAGAAGAGACGGACCATTATTATAAGATATCTTATTGTTGGGATTGTTAATACTTTGGTTGGGCTTACATCTGTATTACTACTCTTTAATCTACTTAATTTTAATTATTGGGTCTCAAGTTCTGTCGGGAATATATTTGGAATTTTAGTTAGTTTTTTCTTGAATAAAAAATATACTTTTAAATCACAGAACAAAATAGTAAGCACCCTATTTAAATTTATTTTAGTGTCATTATTTTGTTATATAATATCCTATTCTATTGGTTATTTTATTTCATTAAAAAATATTATCGGAAACTGGACATTGGCCAGTAATCTATCCATTCTCCTTTCTTCTGGGCTTTATACTATATTGGGGTATATAGGACATAAAAAAATTACCTTTGCCTCTAAATAACCGGGGGTCATATGAAATCCATATTTAGCTTGCGTAATAATTTAATTATTATATGTGCTTTAATATTAGTAATCACGTTCAGTTGGCATTATGGTTCTATTTACCTCTCTTTAGGTACTTGTATCATTATCAGTGTACTATTTCTAGTATTGAATAATAGTATTAATTTTGATAAAAATACAATTAATATTTTGCGTTTAGTAATAAGCATAGGAATAGCTATAATATTTTTTATTACAGTGCTAAGCGCAAAGGTATTAAATACTTCAACCATTGATTGGCTATTATCACGTGCTGATCCCGCTCAACATTTTTTGGGGTGGCACTTTTTCAGAAATGAGCCATGGAGAGTACCCCCGGGTATTATAACTGATTTTAATACACCAACAGGAACATCTATCACTTATACTGATTCTATACCATTACTGGCCTTTTTCTTTAAAATTTTTAGTCGTTTACTTCCCAATGAATTTCAATACTTAGGAATTTGGATTCTTCTATGTTACATTCTTCAAGCTTTATTTGGTATGTTGTTTATGAGAAGGTTGACTTCTAATATTTCACTACAGCTTTTAGGCTTAATGTTTTTCATAATGAGTCCAGTTATGTTATGGAGAGCCTATGGTCATGAAGCCTTAATGGGACATTGGCTTATTCTCGCTTCACTTTACCTTATGAAAAAAGACTATAAACACATTTACTGGCTACTTCTGTTATCAGTAAGTCTTCTCGTACATCCATATCTATTTTTAATGAGTCTACTGTTCTTCTTTATAAAAATTTGCGAGCTATTATTTAACCGACTTATTAATATAACTAGTTGTTTAATTTACCTTACGACTGCAGGTGTAGTTATACTTTTAGTTCTTTGGTTTATTGGATATTTTTATTTCAGATCATCAGGAGTTTCTGATGGTTTTGGTTTCTACTCAATGAATATAAATTCTGTTTTTAATCCTCAAGGGTGGTCTCAATATGTACTTAAAGATCAGCCTAATGCTACTGGGGGGCAATATGAAGGGTTTAATTATTTAGGATTAGGGATTCTTTTGCTAATGATGTGGGGTTTTTATTCGATAGTTACAGGAAGGTCAGCTATCCATTTTAAAGGTAATACATGCTTGTTAGTTGCGAGCATTATTTTGAGCTTGATTGCATTAAGCAACATAATTACTTTTGGAGATAGAGTTTTATTTGAAATTCCAATTCCTGAATTACTGCTAAAGATATGTAATGTTGTTAGAGCCTCCGGAAGATTCTTCTGGCCCGTTTATTATATGATTATTATTTTATCTCTCACTATTGTTATTAAAAGTACTAAAACTAAAGGTGCAATGGTACTCTTGATAGTAGCATTGTCTGTACAATTTACTGACCTATCGGGGAAATTCACTGAATTTCATGAAATGTATGCAAGTGAGGCTAAATGGGATAATCCGTTAAAATCAGAAATATGGGAGAAGATTGATGGAGGGAAATACCGTAATATAGTATTTGTACCAGCAGTGGCCAACAAAGAGTCTGTTGCTTTTTCTATGTTGGCATCAAAAAAAGGTATGACTATAAACGCTGTATATACCGCAAGAGACGATTATGCTAAAAGAGAGCAATATAATAATGAGTTAACTAATAGTTTTAAAAATGGGGTTTGGGATACAAAAGGTATATATATTGTTGATAACTCATTACTTATCAGTACAATAGAAAATAAAAAGGCTAATGATTTATTTCTTTCTGTTGATGGGTTTAACTTGTTGATTCCAAATGGAGTATTAGATAAAAATTTTAAAGATTTTGATTTGAAGCCATTTGACTTTCATTATACGTATGGTCATAAAATAAATTTTGGATCAAGTGGAGACTCGCATGTTATAAAGGGCTATGGATGGGGAGAGTCTGAAGAAAAGAACACTTGGACATTTGGAAAGGAAGCAAGTTTATATTTTGTTTTAGATAAACCTAAAAAAGATTTAATGTTATCTATCAGAATGTCCCCACTAACAGGTGGTTCACTAAAAGAACAACATATAACTCTTATTGCGAATAACCATAAGATTAAAGAGTTAAGCATCACTTCAACGAGTGATTACCAATTTTTGATTCCAAAAGATATAGTAAATAATAAACTTAAAATTATTTTAAATTTACCAAATGCAGCTACTCCTAAAGAATTAGGTATAAACGGTGACACGAGAGTACTTGCTCTCTCTGTAGAGTCGTTAAGTTTAGACTAAATTAATATCTGTATGTTGACAGTTAATCTTCTACAATTGAAAGGATAGCAGATGACTAATAATGAATTTAATATATCAATTATTGTCCCTATGTTTAACGAAGGTGAAAATGTTAATGTTTTTTATGAAAGAATGACTAATTTATTAAATAGTTATGACTATAATTATACAATTATTTGTATTAATGATGGCAGTAAAGACGATACTATGGAAAGACTTAGGATTGTTGCAAGCCAAGATAAGAGAGTGAAAGTTATTAATTTATCCCGAAACTTTGGAAAAGAAATTGCTATGTCTGCGGGATTACGTTATTCACAGTCTGATATAGTAATCCCTATTGATGCTGATCTACAGGATCCTCCAGAAGTAATACCACTTCTCATTGAAAAATGGAAAGAAGGGTATGACGTAGTTTATGCAACACGCTTAAAAAGAGAAGGTGAAACTTGGTTCAAAAAATTTACTGCACATTTCTTTTATAGGGTCATAGGAAAAATGACTCGGTTTGAAATCCCTGCAGATACAGGCGATTTTAGATTGATGACAAAACAAGTTGTAGAAGCCCTCAATAAGTTGCCAGAACAGCATCGATTCATGAAGGGCTTATTTAGTTGGGTGGGTTTTAAACAAACGAGCATCTCTTATTATAGAGAGCCAAGATATGCGGGTAAAAGTAGTTTTAATTACTGGAAACTTTGGAACTTTGCTATTGAGGGAATAACTTCCTTCTCATTTGCTCCTTTACAAATAGCTACTTATTTAGGTCTGGTTATAGCAGGGCTGTCGTTACTATATGCCATATATTTAATTGTAGCGACAATTACTCTAGGTAATGCTGTAGCAGGGTATCCGTCTTTAATGGTAGCAATTTTGTTTTTTGGAGGAGTTCAACTAATGACTCTGGGGTTAATCGGTGAGTATGTGGGTAGAATATATAATGAATCCAAACGGAGACCATTGTATCTAGTAAAAGAAGAGATTAACGTAGACAATAGCCAGAGATCATTTGAACTGAAATTATTAAAATAATGATTATACTGACTGTTATTGATGAATGGGACTTACATTAACAATAAAAAGAATATATTGAGAATATCGATAATAACTCCCATTATAAATATAATGGGAGTTATTATCGATATTCATTCTAAACGATGTAAAACAGAAAGAATAATTATTACTATTCTATGCATATTTACGTATATTATTATTCGGTAAAATGTTTAAATTCTAAATTCATATTGTAGGGAGGTCATTACTCTGAACAGACCTAACGTACAAATTTTATTATCTACATATAACGGAGTAGCTTACTTAGATGAGCAAATAGAAAGTCTCATCAATCAAAAAGACGTAGAAATTCAGATTCTAATTCGTGATGATGGCTCGACAGATGATACGGTTGCCAAGTTGAGAGCGCTGAAGCAACGTTATCCTCAACAGATTTTTTTATGCCTTGAGAGCAATGTAGGGGTTATTAAAAGCTTTTTTGATCTGATTCAAAGATCGTCTGAGACATTCGACTATTACGCTTTTTGTGATCAGGATGATGTGTGGATGCCGAATAAACTTGCTCAGGCTGTGGCTCATCTCAGGGTTCAGGATGAGAGCCGACCGCTGATGTACTGTTCTGCTACTCAAATGGTCTCTCAAACATTGGAACCACTCAAAGTATGGCCAGCTGACATCCCCCGACCTGTATCCTTCTATAATGCTCTCATTGAGAATGTATGTGTAGGTTGTACCATGGTGATCAATAAAGAAACACTTCAGCTCGTGAAAAAGAGAATCCCAGATTCTTTGGATAAACTTATTATGCATGACTGGTGGATTTACTTATGCACTTCCTCTTTTGGTAAGGTTGTTTTTGACCCCGAGCCGTACATTTGGTATCGACAGCATCAAAACAATGTGCTGGGAGGTTCTACGGATGGTTGGGTTAGCAAGTGGAGGAAAAGACTAAGTAGATTTGCAAAAGGAAAAAATCGCTATATTTTAAGCAAACAAGCCCAGCAATTTATTCAACTTTATGGACAAGACATGTCTCCTCAAATGTATAAAGATATGGATCAATTCCTGGCCAGCTACCAAAAGGGTGTATTTTCTCGTATGAAATATATTTGGCAGTCTCCATTTTATAGGCAGTCACGGTTGGACAACTGGATTTATAAGTTGGTTTTTGTATTGAGGAAGTTATAGAGGTATGGAAAGAAAAAATATTGAAACTTTTTTCCATATATAAGCGTCAAATAGTCAAAGGTGCAAATGAATACTAGATAAAATACCATCGAATGCGTGTTCCTTTATGGAAAAATATAGTATAATTGAAACGTGCAACCGATAGAGCTGCCAAGGGCGGTCGGCTAACTCTCCCGAGGAGGGGGGTGAAGCCTGTGACAGTGTTTGAGGCGCTCAGTTTAATGCTGACGTTCGGGGCGTTAATCGTCACACTGTTAGAGTTTAACAAACGAAAATAGACCGCCCCCGCAAGGAAGGGTCTATTTTCGGGCCTGATTGTTCCAAAACCGTCCGCTCTTGGAGCGTTGGTTGCGCAGGGGCTGGCTGGCACCAGCCCTTTTTCCATGTATATCTTACCACGATGAATTTTAGACCTCAACCGAGGATTTTACAAAAATCTAATAAACGACTTCCAATGAACAATATATAGATCGAAATGGTTTCGTTTGTCTATATTTGCACTTTGGAGCGACTGGAATCGAATTTTTTGAAATTCTGCTAACTATGTAAGGCTACAAGTTATGTGCTTTTTTGCGCCCTGTGGTCTGCGCGGTATGCTATAATAGGCGATAGTAGAATAGATTACTGAATTTGTCAGGAGCGTTTTAAATATGGATGTAAGCATACTGGTCGTCAACTATAATACGTGTCAATTGACGCTGGATTGTTTGCAATCGGTGTATGCGTCAAAGTCGCAGTACCGATATGAAGTGATTGTGATTGATAATCACTCTAGTGACGGATCTGTTGAGGCTATTCGTGCTGCATACCCGGAGATTACGTTGATAGCCAATAAGAATAATACAGGTTTTGCCAAGGCGAACAACCAGGGGATGGAAGTAGCCAGCGGGCGTTATGTATTGTTATTGAACTCCGATACGTTGGTGCAACCGGACACGCTGGATACAATGATTCAGTTTATGGATACGCATCCTGAGATGGGAGCATCGGGCTGTAAGGTCATCTTGCCAGATGGCTCGCTAGATAAGGCTTGTAAGCGTGGCTTTCCAACGCCGTCAGCTTCTTTTTACTACGCTTTCGGCTGGTCGAAGCGCTACCCGGATAACCCGAAGTACAATCAATATCAGCTTGGGCATCTAAGCCCGGACGATGAGTATCCTGTAGATGTACTGGTAGGTGCTTTTATGCTGGTGCGCCGGGAGACGATTGACCAGGTCGGGGGGTTGGACGAAACCTTTTTTATGTATGGTGAGGATGTTGACTGGTGTTACCGGATTAAGCAAGCCGGGTGGGGCATTTACTACTACCCGCGCACATATATTATTCATATCAAAGGGGGCAGCGCTCGCCGTCGTCCTTTGAAAATTATTTATGAGTTTCATAGAGCTATGTGGGTATTTCATCGTAAGCATTATAAACAGCAATACAGTTGGATCACCAATATGGCTGTATATGCGGGAATTTCGGTGAAGTTTGGAATGGCCTTTCTAAAAAATATGTTGTCCACACCGGTCAAGCCGGACGGCGGGGAACAATCTCATACTGAGGTGAAAGCATGATACGCAGAAATCAGCGTTTTTTAACCCAATTATATATTGTGGCGGATTTCGCGGTCATTCAATTGTCCTTTCTGATCGCTTGGTTTTTCAAATTTGAAAGTGAATGGATCACCTATACAGAACCGCTTCCTATTCAAGTATATGGAGGCTGGAGCTTAATTTACGGCCTGATTGCCGTAGTGCTGGGGATGTTATTTTCGCTCTATTCGCCCAAACGCAAAAAACGATTTGCAGATGATGTATTTCGCGTCACCCAGATTCATATCGTTGGCCTGTTCGTGCTGTTGAGTGTGATGTTCTTCGTGAAACAAATCGACATCTCGCGGTCCTATCTGGCAATCTATATGGTTGGGAATGTGCTGCTTATTTTGTTTTACCGGTTCTTTTTGAAGCAAGTTCTTAAAGCTCTCCGTCAAAAAGGGTACAACAAGCAATTCATGCTTATTCTCGGAGCGGGCACTCTAGGCCAACGATTTTATCATAATCTTGGACAGTATCCTGATCTGGGATACGAGGTCGTGGGCTTTCTTGATGATAAGCGGCATTGGAGTGAAGAGGAAGCGGCGCATTTCCGCCCGATTCTTGGAGGCTTAGATCAATTGGAGGCTACGCTGTCGCGTCTGATGATTGACGAGGTCATTCTGGCGCTTCCGCTGGATGCCCATGATAAGTACCCCAAGATTATCAACATGTGTGAAAAGGCAGGAGTGCGCACGCTTATAATCCCCGACTTTTTCGATTATTTGCCGGCTCGTCCGTACTTTGATAACTTTGCAGGTATGCCGATGATTAATGTACGGGATATTCCACTGGATGTGGCGGGGAATCGATTGTTTAAGCGTCTATTCGATATTTTATTCTCTTTATTCGCGATTCTTCTGACCTCTCCGATCATGCTGGCAGTGGCGATTGGTGTAATGATCACATCCAGAGGGCCCATCATTTTTAAGCAGGAGCGGGTAGGCTTGAACCGTCGCACTTTCCGAATGTACAAATTTCGTTCGATGAAGGTGTTACCTCCTGGAACTGAAGATACGGGCTGGACAACTGCTAATGACCCAAGACGCACACGTTTTGGTACTTTTATTCGTAAAACGAGTCTCGACGAGCTGCCTCAATTTTTCAACGTTCTTCTGGGTGATATGAGTGTCGTTGGTCCACGCCCAGAACGCCCCTATTATGTGGATCAGTTCCGTGAGGAAATTCCAAAATACATGGTGAAGCATCATGTTCGTCCTGGAATCACAGGCTGGGCACAGAGCAACGGGTTGCGTGGAGATACATCTATTGAGGAACGGATTAAGCATGACATCTTCTATATTGAGAACTGGTCGCTCTTATTCGATATTAAAATTATTTTCCGCACGATTCGCAACGGTTTCAAGAACGCGTATTAATACAGAAGCACCCTTCGGTTTAGCCGGAGGGTGCTTTTGCGTCTGGCAGTTGTTTTGAGCATGCGTATGTGGGGTATTGACCTGTACGAAAAGGATGTGACACCCCATGAAACGATTGATTGTTTCGGTTATTCTTTTAATGTTAATCGGCACATTTTTACTGGAATACAAAGGAAAATCTACAGAAGAACATACTGGCTTTACCACGCACCGTGTGATTTCGCATGCCATGGGAGCCGTTGATGGTTTGGCTTATACTAATGCGCGTGAAGCGTTTGTGGAGAATTATAAAAAAGGCAGCCGCGTATTCGAGGTCGACCTGATGTTTACATCGGATGGACAATTGGTGGCGCGCCATGAATGGACAGAATCTTTTACAGAGCAAATGCAACAGGAACATGCAGTTGCTACGGAACAGGGCGGAAAACCTTGGGGCTATCATCAATTTAAGAACACCCCCATACACGGTTCCTACACCCCGGTAGATTGGAAGGATGTATTGGATTTATTGGAAACATACCCGGATGCTTATATTGTGACCGATACGAAAGAACAGGACCCTGCCCAAATCAAACAGTTGTTTGCGCAACTGACCCGTCAGGCACAGGAGAAAAACCCCAATCTTTTGTCCCGTATTGTTCCTCAAATTTATAATGAAGAAATGTTGCGGACGTTACGAAGTATTTATCCTTACCCATCCATTATTTATACGCTCTATGCCACAGAAGATAAGGACGACCAGATCATTCGATTTGTACAAGAAAATGATATAACGGCAGTAACTTTACCAGAGAATCGGGTGAGTGGTGCTTTAGTGGAAAGTTTGCGTCAGGCAGGGGTGGTGTGCTACGTAAATACCATTAATGAGTTGAAGGATGCGGCTGAGTATGAACAGATGGGTGTACGAGGTTTCTATACAGATATTTTAACGGAAAAAGAACTTAGTGAACGCAGTTGGTTGTATGCTTTACGACCATGAGTTGTCTGAACGGGGTGTTCCCATTTGATACGAACATTGACACCTTTTAAGCACTATCATAGACTTAGCATAGAACGCTTTTGGATATTGGAATTCGGCTCGCCTGGATCGTGACAAAAGCAATGAATGCTGGAGGAATGTGTGTTGGCAGATTCAATTCAATCATGGAGGCATGTGTTTAAGCTTGATCCTGACAAGGAACTGGATGATGGTGCGCTTGACGCTGTGTGTATGTCTGGTACGGATGCGATTATGGTAGGAGGTTCCTCAGGTATTACCTATGAAAATACGGTGGATTTGCTGTCGAGGGTTCGGCGTTATGAGGTGCCGTGCGTGCTTGAGGTGTCCGATCTGGAGGCTGTAGTGCCAGGGTTTGATCTATATATGATTCCTATGGTACTGAATACCACTGACAGTAATTGGATTCTAGGGCAGCACCAACGTGCGATTGAACAGCTTGGTTATATGATCCCGTGGGATTTGCTTGTGGCGGAAGGATATATTGTTTTGAACGGTGATTCTACGGTCGCTAAGCTTACCGGAGCAGATACTTCGCTGGGTGCTTCATCTGCCGTCTCATATGCACAGATTGCTGACAAGCTCATGCATCTGCCGATTGTATATGTTGAATATAGCGGTGCTTTTGGGGATATGGAGCTGGTGCAGAAAATACATCGCAGTACGGAGCGCTCTCGTGTCCTATACGGAGGAGGTATCGTGGATAAATCTACCGCGTTACAAGCGGCTGCTGTTTGTGACACCATTGTAGTAGGGAACATCATTTATCGTGACTTGGCGAAAGCGCTGGAGACGGTAGCTGTGAAATTGGAAGTATAGAACGTGAATTTATGGAAGCTCAGGGAAAGGAGCATGCACGCATGCAATCAATAGATATACACGAGGCGGTAGCTCGCCTTAATCCGCCTCAGCGTCAGGCTGTGGAGGCGGTAGATGGTCCGCTGCTGATTATGGCTGGCGCAGGCAGTGGTAAAACACGGGTACTCACGCACCGAATAGCCTACCTCATCGCGACCCGCAAGACGGCTCCATGGGGCATTTTGGCGATTACCTTTACGAACAAGGCCGCGCGTGAGATGCAGGATCGCGTATCCAAGCTGATTGGCCCACAGGGAAGAGATGTGTGGGTATCCACCTTCCACTCGATGTGTGTGCGTATTTTACGTCGGGATATCGAGCGGATTGGATTCACCTCGAATTTCAGCATTTTGGATTCTACGGATCAATTGTCTGTCATTCGGAGCTGCATGAAGGATCTGAATATAGACACCAAAAAGTTTGAACCCAAAGCGGTTCAGTCTATGATGAGTACGGCTAAAAATGAACTGGTCACTCCCGAAATGTATGAACGTAAGATTGGCGACTATTTTGAGGGGATTGTGGCGAAGGTATATACCAAGTACCAACAACGACTCAAAAATAACAACTCTCTTGATTTTGATGATTTGATCATGGCAACGATTCAGCTTTTTAAAGAAGTACCTGAGGTACTGGATTTCTATCAGAAGAAATTTCAATACATTCATGTTGATGAATATCAAGATACGAACCGTGCGCAGTACATGCTGTGCAAAATGCTGGCCGACAAGCATCACCGGATTTGCGTAGTAGGTGACAGTGACCAATCCATCTATCGGTGGCGGGGGGCGGATATTAGCAACATTTTGAATTTTGAAGAGGACTACCCGGAAGCGCGCACCATTTTGCTGGAGCAGAACTACCGGTCCACCTCAAATATTCTCAATGCTGCCAACGAAGTTATTGGTCAGAATACAGGCCGCAAGCCGAAAAAACTATGGACTGACAAAGAAGGCGGAGCCAAGATTAAAGTTTATCGTGCTGACTCTGAGCATGATGAGGGCTACTTTATCGCCTCCGAAATTCATAAGAATATTAATGCGGGCAAAACATATAGCCATCATGCCATTTTGTACCGTACGAATGCTCAGTCTCGGGTTGTCGAGGAAATTTTGATTAAATCCGATATTCCTTACCAGATCGTGGGCGGTATCAAGTTCTATGATCGGAAGGAAATTAAGGATTTGCTGGCGTATCTTCGCCTGCTCTCGAATCCTGACGACGACATCAGCTTGATCCGAATCATTAATGTGCCAAAACGAAGCATCGGAGACACAACCGTCGGCAAATTGCAGGCAGCTGCAGCAGAACGTGGAGTTTCAATTTTCCGTGTCCTTCAAGTTGTAGACGATTTGGGCTTTGCAGGACGTACGCGCAATGCGTTGGTAGAGTTTTACGATATGATCGAAGGTTTAAGTCGGATGGTAGACTACCTGTCAGTTACCGAGTTAACAGAAAAAATGCTGGAAACCACCCAATATCGCTTGGAGCTGCAAAACGAGAATACACTCGAGTCACGCTCACGTTTGGAGAATATTGATGAGTTCCTGTCGGTAACCATGGAATTTGAAAAAGGAGCGGAAGACAAGTCACTCGTCTCCTTCCTGACCGACCTTGCGCTAATTGCCGATATTGATTCCATGAATGACGATGAAGAAGAGCAAAGCGATGCGGTTGTATTGATGACCATGCATAGCGCCAAAGGATTGGAGTTTCCCATCGTATTTATTGTCGGTATGGAGGAGGGAGTATTCCCTCATAGTCGTGCCTTTCTAGATAACGAAGAGCTGGAGGAAGAGCGCAGATTGGCGTATGTCGGGATTACCCGTGCAGAGGAGCAACTGTTCCTTACATGCGCACAGATGCGCACTCTGTTTGGCCGCACCACAGCTAACCCGCCTTCCCGCTTTCTCGAAGAGATTCCGGACGAGTTAAAAGAGGATACGATCATCAAACGTGACCGCTACCGTCGTTCAGGCAATGTAGGCGGATCTTATGGTGGGCGCGGACTGAATAAAGGTGGTGGCAGCAACTTTGGTGGAGAACGCTCGTTTGATACGATGAGCCGTAGTGGTTCGTCCGCTTCCGCGTCACCTCGCGTAACAGTAACGACATCTTCATCCGCGAAACCCACTCCGGCTGCTTCGGCAGGAGGCCCCTCCATTTTTGCTGCTGGAGACAAGGTACAGCATGGTAAATGGGGGATTGGAACTATTGTAGCTGTAAAAGGGACGGGCAATGATATGGAGCTTCAAATTGCTTTCCCGGCTCCAGTAGGGGTTAAACGACTGTTAGCTGGCTTTGCACCGATTACAAAAGTAGAATAAATCTCAAACATCATTAAATCTCGAACCTCATGAGTGGCAGCTTGGTTTAGGACCTCTGCCCTGATGAAGTTCCCGGAGGGATACGCCTGCATGAACCCAATGCACAGGATGGAGCAGCTTGTTGCTGAACTGAACACATATAACTATCATTACTACACACTGGATGAACCCAAGGTCAGCGACAAAGAATATGATGTGCTTTATGACGAGCTGGTAGCGCTTGAACAGACGAGCGGTCTTGTGCTGCCGGATTCGCCGACACAGCGTGTGGGCGGGGAGTTACTCAAAGGGTTCACACCGCATCGCCACCTTGCCCCATTATGGAGCCTTGATAAAGCTCAGAATATGGAACAGCTGCGTGCATGGAACGCGCGTGTCGTGAAGCTGGTCAATGATTACAATACCAAGAACCCAGAGCAACCTTTGCCATCTCCAGGTTATGCGATAGAACTTAAATTTGATGGTCTAACGCTGAACCTGACATATACTGATGGACAGCTGGTACAGGCTTCTACCCGCGGTAATGGTGTGGTGGGTGAGGGGATATTGGCGCAGGTAAAAACGATTAAATCCGTGCCACTTACAATTCCTTTTCGAAATGGAACTATTGAAGTTCAGGGAGAAGGGATAATGAATCTCTCTGTACTGTCCAAATATAATGAGACTGCCGCTGACCCTCTTAAAAACGCACGCAACGCTGCAGCTGGCGCTTTGCGTAACTTGAATCCCAAAGTGACAGCAGAACGGCGATTGAATGCATTTTTCTACAATGTGGGTTATGCAGACCGTATCCAGTTTAACAGCCACCAGGAAATGATGACTTTCCTGCGTGAAAATCATTTTAAGGTAAACCCTTACCTGACTTACTTTGATAATTTTGAAGATGTAATGGAGCAACTGATTGAGATTGAAGAATCTCGTGCCGGATTGGATTACCTCATTGATGGGGCAGTATTGAAAATTACAGATATGCGCACACGTGAGGCTCTCGGGTATACCGATAAATTCCCGCGCTGGGCGGTGGCCTATAAGTTCGAAGCCGAGGAGACAACAACGGTGCTTAACTCGGTTGAGTGGAATGTAGGACGAACGGGTAAAATCACCCCACTTGCAAGGGTAGAGCCGGTAGAACTGGCGGGAGTCACTGTACAAAATTGTACACTGAACAATGCTGGTGACATCGAGCGCAAAAACTTGAAGTTTGCTTTGGGTGCACGTGTGTTTATCCGTCGCTCAAACGATGTCATTCCGGAGATATTAGGAAAGGTAACATCTGAGCACGACGGAGAGGAAATTGTCGTACCAGATCATTGTCCAGCCTGCGGGTTTCCGTTGCAGCAGCGAGGTGCCCATTTGTTTTGCGACAATAAGCTGGGTTGTAAACCACAAATTGTAGCTCGTATTTCCCATTTTGCTTCACGTGATGCTATGGATATTGAGACATTCAGTGACAAAACGGCCATACAGCTGCATGACGAACTGGAAGTGCGCGAGCCTGCGGATCTGTATACACTCCAATATGATGATCTTGTGAAGCTGGAGCGGTTTGGTGAAAAAAAGGCCAGTAACCTCTTGGCGGCACTAGAAAAGAGTAAAGAGAGAGATTTGGCTTCTTTCCTTTATGCTCTGGGTATACCGAATACCGGTAAAGCAACAACACGCATGTTGGCTGAACACTACCGTGATTTGCACAAGACGATGTCCGCTACGGTGGAAGAACTGATAGAACTACCGGATGTGGGCGGGATTGTAGCCGAAAGCATTGTTGCTTTCTTTGCAGATCCATTTACTCAGGCGGGAATTGAAAAGATGCTGTCTCTAGGGGTGAAAGCTCAGGCCCCTGAAGCTCCACAGGAGAAGAAGACAGACAGCTTTTTCAGTGGCAAAACGGTCGTGCTTACAGGTACCTTGCATCAGCTTACGCGTGACGAAGCTGCATCCAAGCTGGAGGCGCTGGGAGCCAAAGTTGCGGGGTCTGTATCGAAAAAGACGGATCTAGTCATAGCTGGTGAAAAGGCTGGGAGTAAGCTGGCTAAGGCCCAACAGCTCGGAATTGACACCATAGAAGATGAGGATGAATTTATCAGACTGCTGGAACAAGAATAATAGTTTTGCAATGAGTGCAGTCATTCCGCTCTGGGGCGGGGTGGCTGCCTTATTATCTGTTGTATAGTAGGAAATAAAATAGATATAAATAAATGCTTGCTAAATAACTTTAGGCATGATATATTATTAGACGTTGCTTTGAGAGTATCATTTCTTGAAGCGAGGTTGCTGAAAAGATAATTGAAAAAAAGTTTTGACAAGAAAGCAACCAACGTGATATGATATAATTCCTGGCTCGTTGAACGAACGAGAACAGACAAGTTCTTTGAAAACTGAACAAATGGATGATGAAAAAAAGATTTCTTCTTTTATAAAGAAGAATCGCTAGCATTAAAAATGAGCTTATCGCTCTTTCTATAAACCAACTTCGGTTGGTCTTTAATGGAGAGTTTGATCCTGGCTCAGGACGAACGCTGGCGGCGTGCCTAATACATGCAAGT